>JAZUAU010000014.1:0-7484 GCA_045638145.1 Acutalibacteraceae bacterium | reverse complement strand
CTCTTGGAGCAAAGGAAGCTTTAATTATGATATTTTTCGACATATTTCTTCCTCCATCCCTATTTTTTTAACAAAAAAGCGCATAGTTACACGGGGGCTTTCCCGTACGACTGTGCGCTTTTATAGTTTTATTAATTTTTTGCAATAATCGGCTTGTCGACGGGATGTTTACTGCATTTTTATATTACCATAATTTGATAAAAATGTCAAGGTTGTAAACGGATTGTCGCCTTTAGTTATTCCGTTACAAAATATTAACAAAAGATTATTGTAAACGAAGGATTTTTTTGGTATAATAAATATATATTCTATTTTGAGGTGACATAATGTTTAAAAAATACAGTCTTCCCGCAATAATCACAGTTCTTCTCGGCGCTCTTTATTACTATCTTGCGCTGCCCGTAATCAACCTTAAAGCCTCCTCTTTTTGGGGCTTTGTCATTGTCCTTGCAATAATCTTCTTTATTTCAAAGACTATCGTAAATAAGGCAGGCTTTTTATCACTCTTTACGAAGAGTGATAAATCAAAGCCGAAAATTGAATTTATCGGTGCAAAAAGTGAAAAGAAGGCCAATGCAAAGCGCATAGTTATCATCGTTAGCGGTGTTCTTCTTGCAGTAATCGCAGTTCTTTTTGTTACATCCTCAAAAATGTTTAACGCAGACAAGTATCAGAAAATGCTGACAGTCACCGAATCCAACTTTAATGAGGATATTGCAGAAATTCCCCTTTCGCAGATTCCTGTTGTTGACCGCGATGCCGCAGAGCGTCTTGGCAGCCGAAAAATTGGTGAGGTTGTTGACCTCGTTTCACAGTTCAACGTTTCATCCTACTACACACAGATAAACTATAATAACACACCCGTCAGAGTTTCTCCCCTTGAATATGCCGACATTATCAAGTGGTACACTAACCGTGACGAAGGTATCCCATATTACGTAAAGATTGATATGGCAAGCCAGAATACTGAGCTTGTAAAGCTCCCCAAGGGCATGAAATATGCGCCCTGTGAGTATTTTGGACGTGACCTTAACCGCCATATAAGATTTGCATATCCTACCAAGATGATCGATTCGGTTTCCTTTGAAATTGATGAAAGTGGCGCACCCTACTGGATTGTTTCGGTATACGACTACACCATCGGTTTTCTCGGTGGATATGACATTACCGGAATTATTATGGTCGATGCAGTAAGCGGCGAGATGGATTACTACGACGTTGGAAACATTCCGCAGTGGGTTGATCAGGTATATGATGCAGATGTTGTACTGAATCAGGCAAACTTCTGGGGTGCATACAAGAACGGATATTTCAACTCACTCATCTCGCAGAAAAACGTCGTTAAGACCACCGAGGGCTATAATTACCTTGCAATAAACGATGATATTTGGGCATACACCGGTATTACCTCGGTTGTAGCTGATGAATCCAATATTGGGTTCCTGCTGGTTAACCTCCGCACAAAGGAGGCGAAGCTTTACTCGATAAACGGTGCCGAGGAATACTCGGCAATGGAATCGGCACAGGGTAAAATTCAGGAAAAGGGCTACACCGCCACCTTCCCGATTCTGCTTAACGTTGCCGACACGCCCTCTTACTTCATTGGTTTGAAGGATGGCGCGGGACTTGTAAAATCCTATGCCTTCGTATCGGTTTCAAACTATCAGATAGTTGGTGTTGCTGACACCGTTGCAGATGCAGAGGCAGAATACCGCAGATTATTAAAGGAAGCAGGCAAGCTTGAAGAGGGGGAAGCCGATGCGGATAAAACGCTTTATGCAGGCGGTCCCGTTGTGGCAATTTCCTCTGCGGTAATAGACGGAAATACCTGCTATTTTATTAAGCTTGAAGCCTCTGATAAAATATTTATAGCAGACATTTCTCTTTGGAATGAGCTTCCCTTCGTAAAGGTTGGCGATTCTCTTACGATTTCCTACACCGAAAATGATGGCGAAATAACAGTATTAACCATTAAGACAGAAATTCCCGACGGCAAAGAAAAAACAGAGTAATTACCTCAGCACTCAATCTCGGTTGGGTGCTGAAATTTTAGAAAGGATGCTTTTATGAAGACTAAGCTTTCTTACAGATTCTGGATAGCTCTTACCCTGTTCAGCCTTATAGGTCAGGTTGCTTGGGTTGTAGAGAATATGTATTTCAACGTTTTTATTTATAAAATGTTCAATGCTACTGCCGAAAACATTTCGGCAATGGTAGCGGCTTCTGCAGTTGCCGCTACCGTTACAACCGTTTTTATGGGCGCACTTTCTGACCGAATCGGCAAACGAAAGCTCTTTATGTGTGCAGGCTACATACTTTGGGGTGTTTCGATTCTATCCTTTGCATTTGTCAGAATCAACACTATAAACGCCCTCTTCCCTGCTGCCGCTTCTGCCACCGCTGTCGGTGTCAGTATTGTAATAATTCTCGACTGTGTGATGACCTTTTTCGGCTCAACCGCAAACGATGCGGCTTTCAACGCTTGGTTAACCGATTCTACCGACTTTACAAACCGAGGTGCCGTTGAGGGTATAAATTCTATGATGCCCCTTGTAGCAATTCTCGTTGTTTTCGGCTCGTTTATGTTCTTTGACCTTGAAAAAAGCAGCAGCTGGACGGCAATTTTCATCATAATCGGTGCTGTTGTTTTTATTATCGGTCTGCTTGGCATTTTCCTTATAAAAGACCCTGAAATCAAACCCTCAGAAACGGGTTATTTTAGCAACATATTCTATGGTTTTAAGCCCTCTACCGTAAAGGGCAATTCCCTGCTTTACATAGCATTTGCGGCATTTATAATCTTTAATATTTCAATCCAGATTTTTATGCCCTATCTCATTATCTACTACGAAAAAACACTCGCTATGGCAGATTACGTGCTCATTATGGCTCCTGCAATTATTTTAGCTTCGGCATTCACGGCTCTTTGGGGCAAGGCTTATGACAAACGCGGCTTTATCTTTTCTATTACAGTTTCCCTATCGCTTCTCTCTGCAGGTTATACTATTCTTTTCCTGACCCGAGCAAAGCTTCCCGTATTTATAGGCTCACTTCTTATGATGTGCGGATATCTAGCTAGTATGGCGGTATTCGGCGCACTTATCCGCGACAACACCCCCGAAGGAAAAGCGGGAAGACTTCAGGGCGTGCGCATCTTCTCTCAGGTGCTTATCCCCGGTGTTGCGGGCCCCGCTATCGGCGCGTTTATTCTTCGTGATGCAGATACCATCGTGAATAGTGACGGCACAACCTCATTCCTGCCAAGCGCAGATATCTTCCTTTGGGCACTTGTTGCCGCTACGGTTGTAGTCCCCTTTATAATTCTAATCTCAAAGGTGCAAAAATCAAATGGAAAAGCATGAATTTGAAAAACTTTATACCCCGTTCCCGAAAAATATGGGCGAGATTCCGTGGGATGTATATCCCCGTCCGCAGCTGAAGAGAGATTCCTATATATGCCTTAACGGAAAATGGAATTTGGCTGTCCGTCACGGGGCGGTTAAAGTTCCACTTGGCGAGATACTCGTTCCCTTTCCTATAGAATCAAGACTATCGGGAATTGAGCGTGAGCTTCGCGAGGATGAGCTTTTAATCTATGAAAGAAAATTCACTCTGCCCAACGGCTTTAAAAAGAGCCGTGTTTTGCTTCATTTCGGTGCGGTTGACCAAATAGCCCGAGTATTTGTAAACGGCAAACTTGCAGGCGGTCACGAGAGCGGCTACATCCCCTTTTCACTTGATATTACTGAGTTTCTTTGCGGCGCCGAAAACACCCTTACCGTCGAGGTCAGCGATCCACTCGATACCGAGCTTCCCTACGGTAAGCAGGCCAAAAAGCGTGGTGGAATGTGGTACACACCCGTCAGTGGCATTTGGCAAACGGTATGGCTTGAGTCAGTATGCGATAACTATATTAAAAATCTTAAAATCACACCGACTAAAGATAGTGTAACTATCGAGGTTATCAGCGGTAGCAATAACTGCCGTCTTGTTTTAGATGGCACGGAATATAATTTTGAAAAGAGCATTACTATAAGTCCTGAAAACGCAGAGTATTGGACACCCGATAACCCCAAGCTTTATAATTTTACAGTGATTTCGGGTGAGGATAGGATTGAGAGCTATTTTGCTCTCCGCGAGGTTAAAATAGAGGGCAATAAGATTCTTGTAAATGGAGAGCCGACCTTCTTCCACGGGCTGTTAGACCAAGGCTATTTCCCCGACGGAATATTTATGCCCGCCACCCCCGAGGGCTTTAAAAACGACATTCTCACGATGAAAAAGCTCGGTTTCAATATGCTTCGCAAGCACATTAAAATCGAGCCCGATATATTCTACTATTACTGCGACAAGTACGGAATGTTCGTTTTCCAAGACCTTGTAAATAGCGGAAAATATAATTTCTTTATTGATACTGCGCTACCAACCATAGGGCTTAAACGTGGCATTGCCCACAAAGCCTCGAAAAAGCGCCGTGAAGTCTTTGAAAATATGGCAGAGGAAACAGTTTCACTTCTTAATAATCATCCCTCTATCGTTTATTACACCCTTTTTAACGAGGGTTGGGGTCAGTATGATGCGGTACGGCTCTATAGAAAAATGAAGGCACTCGACCCCACAAGAGTTTGGGATGCCACCTCGGGCTGGTTTTGGACAAGCGAAAGTGACGTCTTAAGCGAGCATATTTATTTTAAGCCGCTTCGTCTTAAAAACGACGGCAGACCGCTGGTGCTTTCTGAATTCGGCGGTTACTCCTACAAGGCAGACGGACACGTTTTCAACACTAAAAACACCTACGGCTATAGATTCTATAAAGATTTAGAAGAGTTCAAAAAGGGGCTTTATAAGCTCTACTGTGAACAGGTTGTTCCAATGATTGAAAAAGAAAATCTCTGCGCCGCAGTTTACACCCAGGTCAGCGATGTTGAGGACGAAACAAACGGACTCTTTACCTACGATAGACAGGTTTTAAAGGTCGATGACGCCGAAATGAAGGCTATATCCCAAAAACTATTTGATGCATACAAATAAAGAATAAGGCTATCGGAAAACCGATAGCCTTTAAATTTATAATGTTTTAAGCAGCAACCTTTTTGTCCTTTGTAATCATCTTGATAACAAAGAGTGTTCCAACGGTAAGAACAGTTGCAACAGCAAGAGAAACGTAAACATTCTGAACGAAGCCTGCAACTACGTAAGAAACAAAGGAGATTCCTGCAACGGTAAGTGCATAGGGCAGCTGAGTTGAAACGTGGTTAATATGATTGCACTGTGCACCTGCCGAGGACATAATGGTTGTATCCGAGATGGGAGAGCAGTGGTCACCGCAAACAGCACCTGCAAGGCATGCAGACATACTCATAACACCAAGCACGCTTCCAACGGGGAAGATTGCAAGAACGATCGGGATAAGGATTCCGAAGGTTCCCCAAGATGTTCCGGTCGCAAATGCGATGAAGCACGCAACAACGAAGATGATAGCAGGCAAGAAGTTGTTAAGTCCGCTAACGTTTGCGAGGGTTTCTTCAACAAAGCTAGAAGAATCAAGAAGACTTGTCATATTCTTAAGAGAGGTTGCCATTGTGAGAATAAGGATTGCAGGCACCATAGCGATAAAGCCCTTGGGAATGCATTCCATAGCTTCCTTAACGGTAACAAGACGACGGGCTACAAAGTAAATCATTACGAAAACAAGAGCTACAATACCGCCCCAAGGAAGACCGACAGTTGCGTCGGTATTTGAGAAAGCATCAACAAAGCCGAGAGAAGCATCGTAATTTGCAGAAGCAAATACCCACTCTTCGCCCATGCATCTACCAACATAGAAGAGGGAGAATACGCAAATAGCGATGAGAATAACGATGGGAAGAACGAGATCTACAACCTTTGCATTGTTGGTTGCGGGAGCTTCTTCTTCGTTTCCGCCAACGCTTCCGCCGAAGGTGAAGAGGTCACCGTTTTCAGCGTTTCTCTCGTGAAGCTTCATCGGGCCGTAATCAAACTTCATAAGGGTAAGAGCAATGATGAAGACAAAGGTCATAAGAGAATAGAAATTATAAGGAATTGCCTGAATGAAGAGAGATATTCCCTGTCCGTCGGGAGCATAGCCCGAAACTGCAGCTGCCCATGAAGAAATAGGAGCTATCATGCAAACAGGAGCAGCGGTAGCGTCGATAAGATAGGAAAGTTTTGCACGAGACAACTTTGCCTTATCGGTTACGGGACGCATGACTGCACCAACTGTAAGGCAATTGAAATAGTCGTCGATAAAGATAAGTACGCCGAAAGCAAATGTTGCAAGTGCAGCGCCTACCTTGCCCTTAACGTGCTTTGCTGCCCAAGCACCAAATGCCTGCGAGCCGCCTGCCTTATTGAGAAGAGCAACGATGATTCCGAGAAGCACAAGGAAAATAAAGATACCGGCACTGCCCGAAACGGCAGAGATAAAACCTTCACTTACCATTGAGTCAACGGTATGAATGGGGTTGAAGCCGGTCGAAAGGAGACCGCCAACGAGAATTCCCACAAAGAGAGACGAATAAACTTCCTTTGTAAGGAGTGCGAGACCGATAGCTACTACCGGTGGGAAGAGCGACCAGAGCGTTCCGACGGGAGAGGTAATGTTGCCCGTAAATGCACAGAGCACACCAAAGCCGACAACGAAAGCAACGATCAAAATCTTCGGGATAATTTTCTTTGCTGTCATTTTAATTTCCTCCGTAAAAAATAATCACGATAACACGCATTAGAGCTGTTACCGTGACATAAAATTTATTGTCAGATAGCGCTCCACTAAACCGGTTGAACCCTCAACCTATGCGTGACAGCAACAGCCGTATTTCGAATGTTGCCAGCCCTAAAACCTTTTCGGCAAGGTTTTAAAACTTCGGCGGTCTTCCCTTTTGGTTTGGCACTATTCCGACTATGCCAAATCTACTTATGAAGGTCGCACCTCTATCGTTTAATTTACAATCAAATATTAGCATATTATTAAGATTATGTCAAGAAATATGTAAAAACACCCCGAACCTTGGAGTTCGGGGTGTTAAAACTGCTGTTTAAATTAATACATTCCGCCGCCTGCTGCAGCTGCCTGAGCGGCCGCTTTAGCCTTAGCGTCGTCGCGGTTTTCGGCAACGAGAGTTTCGGTGGTGAGCACCATCGAAGCAACAGAAGCCGCATTCTGAAGAGCAGAACGGGTAACCTTTGTGGGGTCAACAATACCTGCTTCAATCATATCAACATAGGTTTCGTTGTAAGCATCGAAGCCGTAGTTGGGCTTGCCTTCTGCAAGAATCTTATCGATAATAACAGAGCCTTCAAGACCTGCATTGTAAGCAATCTGGCGAATGGGTGCTTCGAGTGCCTTGAGTACGATCTTAACACCTGTCTTTTCGTCGCCGTCGCACTCTGCAAGGAGAGCCTCAACTGCGCCCATAGCGTTTATGAGAGCAGTACCGCCACCTGCAACGATTCCCTCTTCA
>JAZUAU010000013.1:0-62500 GCA_045638145.1 Acutalibacteraceae bacterium | reverse complement strand
TGGAAACTCAGGCGCAAAGAAAAACTGTTTTTAATCGATACCTTCCTCTTGGAGCAAAGGAAGCTTTAATTATGATATTTTTCGACATTTTACTTCCTCCTTTTGCATAATAAGATAACAAAAAGCGCATAGTTACACGGGAATTCCCGTACGACTGTGCGCTTTATTTTACTCACTATTCATTTTTGCAGTAATCGGCTTGTCGTCGGGATGATATACTGCATATTTATATTAACACTAATTTCCAAAAAAGTCAATATTTTAACTTGTCGGAATATATCAATTTAGTGAATCGTTTGCTTTGCAAACATGAATTGATGCAACGCATCATGATTTCTCGGAGAGTTTCGTCTCCTCCATGATTTGAATCGAATCCCCCTTAATGCGCCTCGGTGCAATTCATGAAACAATGTTTCAATTCATGCGAAAGCAATTCGCGAATCCGTAGGATTCAATTCATTTAAAAAGAGCCTTTCGGCTCTTTTTAAATATCGTATAGTGTGATAATACCGTTTTTTCGGGTGGCGTTCATATCGATAAGCCGCTGATTTTCCGATCCTCTAAACTTCAGCATAAGGTTTTTCTTATCCTTTTCAAAGCGACCGTCAACGAGGATGTCTACCATCGAGAGAAGCTCGTCGGTTGCCTCGCATCTCGGGTGTGAGCCGTCCTCCCAAAGTTTCTCAAGGGTATAGCCCGTGAATGCCCAGATGTTTTTATCGGGATAAATCTCCTTTACCCTTTTTACAAAGGGCAGTAGGTCTTTTTGGTTTTCGGGCTCAAAGGGCTCTCCGCCGAGAAGTGTCAGCCCCTTTATATAGCTTGGCTTCAGCATCTCGAGAATTTCGTCTTCGGTTTCCTTTGTGAAAGGCTTGCCGTAGTTAAAATCCCAGGTTTGAGGCTGAAAACAGCCCTCGCAACGGTTTCTGCAACCCGAAACGAAGAGAGTGACTCGCACCCCTACTCCGTTTGCTATATCACAGTTTTTTATATCTCCGTAATACATTTTACAAGTGGAGCACCCTTTCCTTAATTTCCTGAGTACGTCCCTGATTCCAGTACTGTGTACCAATGTATCCGCAGGTTCTTCTGGCAACGTTCATCTTGTCCTGATCGGTGTTTCCGCAGTTGGGACATTTCCAAACGAGCTTTCCGTCTTCTTCAACAATTTCAATCTCGCCGTCATAGCCGCACTCCTGACAGTAGTCAGACTTAGTGTTAAGCTCGGCATAGATAATGTTGTCGTAGATGAACTTCATAACCTCGAGCACTGCCTCGATATTGTTCTGCATATCGGGAACCTCTACATAAGAGATTGCGCCGCCGGGAGAAAGATGCTGGAACTGAGCCTCGAAGCGAAGCTTCTCAAATGCATCGATTTCCTCGGTAACATGAACGTGGTAAGAATTGGTGATATAACCCTTGTCGGTAACACCGGGGATAACGCCAAAGCGCTTCTGGAGGCACTTTGCAAACTTATAGGTAGTAGACTCAAGAGGTGTGCCGTAGAGAGAGAAGTCGATATTGTGCTCTGCTTTCCACTTGCGGCAAGCGGCATTCATAGCCTCCATAACATCGAGAGCAAAGGGAGTTGCCTCGGGGTCAGTATGGCTCTTGCCGGTCATATATTTTACGCACTCATAAAGTCCTGCGTAGCCGAGCGAAATGGTGGAATATCCGCCGAAGAGGAGCTTGTCAATGGGCTCACCCTTCTGAAGACGGGCAAGTGCGCCGTGCTGCCAAAGGATGGGAGCGGCATCGGAAAGGGTTCCTTTAAGTCTTTCGTGACGGCAAAGCAGTGCTCTGTGGCAAAGCTCGAGACGCTCGTCAAAAATCTTCCAGAACTTTTCCTTATCTCCGCCCGAAGAGAGGGCAACGTCAACAAGGTTGATGGTGACAACGCCCTGATTGAAACGTCCGTAATACTTGGGATTTCCGTTTTCGTCAACGTAGGTTGTGAGGAAGGAGCGGCAGCCCATGCAGGTGTAGCACTGACCGTTTCCATTCTGGTCAACCTTCAGCTTCTTCATCATCTTTTCAGAGATGTAGTCGGGAACCATTCTCTTTGCGGTACAACGAGCGGCAAGCTTTGTGAGCTCCCAATATTTTGAGCCCTCGTGAATGTTGTCTTCCTCAAGAACATAGATGAGCTTCGGGAATGCGGGAGTTACCCATATGCCCTTTTCGTTCTTAACGCCCTGACAGCGCTGGAGAAGAACCTCCTCGATAATAAGGGCAAGGTCTTCCCTTTCCTGCTCGTTCTTTGCTTCGCCGAGATACATAAATACTGTAACAAATGGAGCCTGACCGTTTGTGGTGAGAAGTGTTACGACCTGATACTGAATGGTCTGAACACCGCGGCGGATTTCATCACGGAGTCTCTTTTCGGTCATTTCGGCAATCTTTTCAGGTTTAGCCTCTACACCGAGGTCGGCAATTTCTGCCTCTACCTGACGACGAATCTTCTCGCGCGACACCTGAACAAAGGGTGCTAAGTGTGTCAAAGAAATAGACTGTCCGCCATATTGATTGGAAGCCACCTGTGCAATAATCTGTGTTGCAATATTGCAGGCGGTAGAAAAGCTATGGGGTCTTTCAATAAGTGTTCCTGTTATAACTGTTCCGTTCTGGAGCATATCCTCGAGGTTTACGAGGTCGCAGTTGTGCATATGCTGTGCAAAATAGTCGGAATCGTGGAAGTGGATAATACCCTCGTTATGCGCGTCAACAATTTCCTTCGGAAGAAGGATACGGTTGGTAATATCTCTTGATACCTCGCCCGCCATATAGTCACGCTGTGTGGAATTCACAACGGGGTTTTTATTACTGTTTTCCTGCTTTGCTTCCTCGTTATTGCACTCAATGAGGGAAAGAATCTTATCATCGGTGGTATTTGACTTACGAACAAGAGACCGAGTGTAGCGATAGGTAATATAATTCTTCGCAACCTCAAAGGCACCGTGTGCCATTATCTTCTTCTCAACGAGGTCCTGAATCTCCTCAACGGTTGGAGCGCGACCAAGCGCCTCGCAGGCAATTACAACAGATTCGGTAATTCTTTTAATCTGGAGGTCGGTCATTCTGATATCGGGGTCAACTGATTCGTTAGCTTTCGTAATAGCAACAAGTATTTTTTCTTCATTAAAATTTTCTTCTGCGCCGTTTCTTTTGATAATCTTCATTTTCGTCACTCTCTTTCTTAAAAATTTTATATGTAAATAGTTTCCACTATATATTGTGCCCAAAAAGGGAGAGTAAGCCCATTATATAGCACATTTGGTGTTCTGTCAAGTATTATTTTTGGCAAAACCACATTATATAAGAAAAGCGGATGAGGTTTACTCACCCGCTGTATCGTCTACTATTTCTTCTGCTTTTTCCTGTGCCTTCTTCTGCCCTACCACTGCAACTATTTTAAGCGCGCCGCCGATAAGCGCCATTATAAAAACCCAAAAAAGCACAAAGCTTAAAAATTCGCCCATTATTTTTCCGCCTCCGCTTTGAGCTTTTCCATAACCTCGCGTGCCGCTTCTATAGCCTTGGCGTTTTTGCCGTCAATAAGAGTGTCGTCAACCTTACGCATAACGGCAAAAAGCTTTGTGCCGAAAGCAGCTTCCTCGCTCGGATCGATAGCGGTATAAAAGCTCTCGGGGAGCATTACAATCTCTGCATCGGCAAAAAGCTCGGTATCAAGGTTGTCAAAATGCTTTATACTATCCTCATCCATTATAAATATAAGTGCATCTGCCTCGGCACTTATAGTCGAGTGCAAACGGGAAAGTGCAGCATTTTTGGTTTGCTGGTCGTTTTCTGCAATGCAGCAGTCTATGTTTGCAATCTCAACCTTGCCATTACCGTTAACATCGGCATAAAGCCCCTCAAAATAATTTGCGATCTGCTGGCTGTACACAGAATAAACAGAATCGTAGCTGAAGGTTACAACCTTTGAGTCGTATTTTGGTCTTGTAAAAAGGTCTATCATCAAAATTGTACCGACAACAACAAGGAAGCTGCCAATTATAACAGCTATTTTATAATGATAAAAGAAATTGACTATCCTTTGTCCCACGGTCATAGGGATTTTTTCAACCTCACTCGGCTTCGGACCTGGGTCTATTTCGCCTGTGCGCATCTTTTTAAGTTCGATAATATCTCTTTGTGCCTTTTGCCTTTGAGATATCGTTTCGCTCTTTTTAGCCAATCCTTTTTCCTCCTTTTTGAAATTTTGAGAAAAACGGACAGTAACCCTTGTACTGTCCGCCGCAAATTATTTATTGATGCTGATAATTTTGAACTTAAGCTCCCCTGCGGGTGCCTCTGCAACAACCTCGTCGCCAATCTTTGCGCCAAGAAGAGCTCTGCCCACGGGTGAATCGTCAGAAATAAGCCCGTTTATCGGGTCAGCCTCTGCCGAGCCGACAACTCTGTAGGTAAGCTCCTCATCATATTCTACATCGAGTACGGTAACGATTACACCGACGGTTACTACATCGGTAGCAACATCGTCTTCTATAATCTGAACATTCTCAAGTGTTTTTTCAAGTTCAACAATGCGAGCCTCAATTTTTGCCTGTTCGTTCTTTGCCTCGTCGTATTCGCTGTTCTCGGAAAGGTCTCCATAGCCTCTTGCTACTCGAATCTTTTCTGCGATTTCGGTTCTGCCGTCCGTTTTAAGATGCTCAAGCTCATCCTGAAGCTTCTTAAGACCTGCAGGGGTTAACTGTGTTACTTTAGCCATTTTAAATTATCTCCTAAGTTATATTTTCGCTCGGGGACAAAAATACAGTTTACACAAACTCTTTTTGTGTAAACCGCTAGATAATTATATGCAACAACTGCTATTATATATACTAATGTGCCCAAAGTCAAGCAAAATAATTTTTATTTTACTTTTTGTTAAAAAAAGGAGCGTTATATAATCGGTCATTCCAATAAACATAAGCTCGGTGATTTCCTGTATTTGATTTAATTGTAACACATCACACTCAAGCCCCCTGTCTTTTTCTCGACAGGGGGTTGCATTATCTAATCATTTAAACACAACTCAAAAGAATTCTTTGTTAACTTATATTCTCCTTTTGCGAGTGCTTATAAGGCTTACAATTGCGATAAGCATACAGAACGCAGCCACCGAAATAAACACGGCATTCCAATTTCCATCATCCAGAATAAAGCCGTAGACCGCAGCCTGAATAGCGGCGCCCATATACGCAGCAAAATCCAGTATGCCAGAAGCGGTAGAAGCAAATACGCGCCCACCAACATCTGCAGCGTAAGCCCAAACCGTACCGTTTATTGCGTATATGAAAAATCCCGCAAAGAAGAGACAAACAAGCATCAACACAAACTGAAGATTATCGTTCGGATTTAAGAAAGCCACTCCCACAACGCATAACGCCGAAATGATACCACTAACAACACTTGCCCAAATACGATTATCGGGACAGAATTTATCGGTAAGCGTAGGGACTATAAGGGTGCCTATTCCCATACCAATCGGCAAAATGGTGGAGGTGAGAAGACTGATGACTGCGCCAAGCTCGGTAGTTTCATTCAAATATTTAGGAATCCATGTAACAAGTCCGTAACGAGCAATTCCCGAAGCAAATACAACAAAAATCCAAACTAAAAAGATCGGTTGCTTCAAAAGATGAAAATAGGGATAAAGCACACCCTTTTCTTTGACAATTTTCGCCATTTCATCTTCGTGCTCGGCCTTGTTTTTATCCTCTTCCTCATAATCAAAAAGACCTATATCCTTCGGGCTCGCTTTTGCGAAGACACCGTATATAATAAGCATCAGAACAGGAAGTATAGCCGGTACGAAAAACGCGGAGCGCCAGCCGAGATTAGGCAAAACCACAAAACCTAGTGCTACCATAAGTGTTGCTATTACCTGACCAAAGCCTGAAAACGCGTTTGCAAAACCGGTTGCGAAACCACGCTTATCACCGGGCCACCACGCGGTCAAGGAGGATACTCCGGGTGACCAAGCCATCGACTGGAAGAAGCCGTTCAACCCCCAAATTACCGCCATTGCCAAAATTGAGGTCTGGAATCCCATAAAAATATTGCAGACAACCGATAGAACAACCGACAGCATAATAAATCTTCGAATACCAAAAATTTCACCCAATCTACCATTTACCAGATGTCCGATACCGTAGGTCCAAAAAAGAACGGAAGAAAGAATTCCTATATCTTCGCTCGAGAACTCGGTCATATATACCTGAGCATTGCCGATGTTAAGGCGTGTGCAGTAATGTGCACAATAGAGAAGCGAGAATAAAATAAGATATCTCCACGCTCCCCGCATAAACTTTTTGTAATCTGATTTATTATAGCCGTATTTTAACTTTTCCATATAAAAACTCCTTGCTTGACTGTGCGCATTGCTACAAACGACATGGTTTTGTACAAAATTCTTATGGTTTTAACGAAATTGAACCGTTTTTTGTCGAATGCAGGCGAATATTGTTACAATATTCTTAATTATTACCGATAATTTGAACAATGTCAAGGAAAATATTTTTTATTTGCTTTTTGTTACAAAATGGAATTCGTCAAAGGCAATAGGTAATAGAATCCCCTTCTGTTTTCGTATCGTAAATAGATCGTGGCGAAGCCACACCATAATTCTGCATTTTGCATTCTGCATTAAACAAAAAAGAGCCCGAAGGCTCTTTTTTATTCAACCACAACCGTTCCGTCTTCTTTGATTGTGATGGTCATATCGTCTTTGACGTAATCTAAAAACTCGTCGCCGAGGGAGTCGATAACCGGCATTACTACGTTATCGAGCCAGACGTCGGCGAGGACCGAGCCTGCCGCAGCAAGGGAGTCAATCGGCTTTGAGAAAAGCATTGCTGCCGGCTGACGCTCCATAGCGCAGGCACAGTAAAGCACAAGTCCACCAGTGGTAGAGCCGATAGTCTGGGGCAGACAGAGTGCCTTTCCTTTCATCTGCTTTCCATATAGGTCGGGGTTGTTCTGGTCGCCGCATGTAGCGTTTTTATCGCCAAACTGAAGCGCCTTCTGGAAGGAGGCGAGTGTATTAAGTCCACCATGGGAAACGAGCGCAAGAGCGGTAACGGTACCCTCGGCAATTACGCGGCCTTTAAATTCTCTCATTTTATTTACCTCCCTTTGTAATCTGCTCTAAAATCTCGTCGTCGGTATAGTAACGAGCCGTTGTGTAGGTGCGAAGCTTGTTAGACGAGGTGATTACAGGCATTTTGCCCGATAGCGGATTGTTCATATACATGAGCGGACAGATATAAGAGGTTATAACGCCCGTAGCACGAAGTCTTTCGGCATATTCGGTCTTGTTAAACACCTCGAGAACGCCGGGAGATGCGGTGAAAACGGTGGGAATAGCGACCTTTTTGTTGCCTGCCTCGCGAAGAGCCGCACAAACCTTGTCGGTCCAGCTCTTTAACTGTTCAAGGCTCATGTGGGGGCAACCCATAAAGCAAAGCTTGGGCTTCGCATCGGGGTTCTTCCAGATAACGGGATAATTTTTATAAACCCTCTCGAGCTCTGCGTCGTCGATAACGTAAACGCCTGCGCCCTCAGAAATCAGGTTCTCACCCATCTCTTTGGCTTCGGGAGTAAGGCCGTCGATATGATAAAGTCCAACGGCACCGTTTGATGCGGTAGCCGCACCGAAATCCTTAAGATAGGTGCAAGCGGCATCTGTTAGCTCGTTTCCAAGCCACTTATCAAGTCCCTTTATGTATGGTACGGCTTCCATAACCTTCATACCGATTGCCGAGCCGAGCAGCTGTGCCTCGGGCTTTTTGGTGGTTTTAATCTCGACTACCCAAGTTGCGCGTCTTCCCTCATCAGTCAGAAGTCCGAAATAAGGAACGTAGCCTACGACCGAGCCCATAATGTCGATAATTCCCGAGTTTCTGTTACAGCGTGCGCCGAGTACACTGTTTGCATAAACTACGGCAGAGGACTCTGCCCAGGAAAGCACGTCGCCCTGCTTCGGCTTATTGCCTACCTCATCCATATAGCAGGTGCAGGTAAAGGCGTCCTTGTCTTTAAGGCCGAGCTTTTCGAGTTGTTTTTCATAAGACTCCTGTGTCGAGTACATAAAGTTATTGAAAACAAAATTCTGAAGGAAATTTGCAGGAACATTCTTATCGATCGGACGGGGGTCTACCGAGAATTTCTGGGTAGATACTGCGCCTGCATCGATAAGCTGCTGCATAAGGTCAAAAACGGGGGTCATCATCTTGAGACCAAAGGAGGTTACAAGATGGTTATATTCGCTTGTTACAGGCACTAACTTTTCTGCACCAAAGGCTTCGCCGTACTTTACCATGGTTTTCATAACCTTGGCAAGCACCTCGCCCTTAGAGCCGTCAAGTGTCGCCTGCTGTTCAGGTGTTAAAATCATAAGACATTCTCCTTTTTATATATTACAGCTTCATTGCAACATCCCAAGCCTGCCAGATAACGGTGCGGAGGCTTCCGACCGCCTTTGCATCGCCGATAATATGAACGTGTGCGCCCTTCTTTACAAGGGGTGCCGGCTTGTAGCCGCAGGATAGAATGACAGAATCGCATTCAATTCTTGTCTGCTTACCGTTTTTATTGGTTACTAAAACTGCATCATCCCCGATGGATGAAAGCTTTGTTTCAAGATATACGGGAACCTTATTTGCATTAAAGAAATCACGGAGGAAGGAGGTATTTGCAAGGCAAATTTTATCCGATACGATAAGGTCATGCTTCATCTCAACGATGGTCGGCTTCTTGCCCTGAAGATAAAGCTCATAAGCAATTTCACAGCCTGTAAGACCGCCGCCGACAATAACAACATTCTCGCCAACCGTCTTGTTTCCAAGGAGGAAATCGATTGCCTCGACAGCCTTTTCGACACCTCTTACGGGAAGCTTATTCGGTGTTGCACCGGTTGCAATGATGACCTCGTCTGCCCCGAGCAACTCTATATCGGTAACCTCGGTATTCATTTTAACCTCAATCGGATAGCGTGTAATCTCGCGCTCATACCAAGCAATAAGTGCCTTGTCCTTTTCCTTATAAGAGGGAGCTGCCGCGGCAATAAATACACCGCCGAGCTTATTACTCTTTTCATAAAGAGTAACCTTGTGGCCGCGCTTAGCGAGAACAATAGCCGCCTCCATACCGCCGATACCGCCGCCGATAACGGCAATATTCTTCTGCTTCTTGGCAGGCTTTATGTAATATTTATCCGACTGCATAACTCTGGGGTCGAGCGCGCAGCGGGCAATGTGGCTTGCATCATAAATTGACTGAGCATTTGCAACGCCCTTGTAGTGAGCCATATTGAAGCAGGCATTGTGACAGCAGATACAGGGACGGATGTCCTCCATTCGGTCCTCTATCATCTTGGTAATCCACTCACTGTCTGCAAGGAACTGACGGGCAACGCCCATAGCGTCAATCTTGCCCTCGGCAACCGCCTTAGCTCCTACATCGGGCTCCATTCTTCCTGCGCAAACAACGGGGATATCCACAAATTTTCTTATGTGAGCAACATCATCTAAATTGCAGTTCTGAGGCATATACATAGGCGGATGAGCCCAATACCAAGAGTCATATGTACCGTTGTCACAGTTAAGCATATCATAGCCTGCATCCTGCAGGTATTTTGCCGCCTTTTCACTTTCTTCCATATCGCGTCCGATTTCAGTATATTCCTCGCCAGGCACCGCGCCAACTCCAAAAGCCTTAACCTTGGACTCGACAGAATAACGAAGCGAAACGGGATAATCCTCACCGCAGGCGGACTTTATTGCCTTTACAATATCGGTTGCAAAACGGTAGCGGTTTTCAAAAGAACCGCCGTACTGGTCTGTTCTCTTGTTTGTATATTCGAGTGTGAACTGGTCGAGCAAATATCCCTCGTGAACAGCGTGTACCTCGACACCATCAACTCCTGCCTCTTTAAGAAGCACGGCAGTCTTTGCAAAAGCGTCGACAATCTCCTCAATTTCCTTAACGGTCAGAGCACGAGTCGTGACCTTATCCGACCAGCGAGAGGGCAGCTCGGAGGGAGATGCCGACTGATAAGGGATGTTGATAATCGGCTTTATAATATCGCGGACAACAGGCATATTGTGAAGCATAACGAGAGGTGTCGGAATTGCCCAGCTTCTGCCCATACCTGCAGTAATCTGAACAAAAAGCTTTGCGCCGGTCTTATGTATCTCATCCATAAATACCTTCAGCTCTTTGAACATTTTCTTGTTCTGGTAGAGCCACTGATTCATAAAGGTACTCTTTATGGGCGCAATACCGGGGATGATAAGACCGACGTTGTTATTAGCCTTTTCAAGGAAAAACTTTGCCGCTTCCTTGTCGAAGTGGTTGCCTGTTTTCTCCATCCAGCCGAAAAGAGAGGTTCCGCCCATAGGACAAAGAACGATTCTGTTCTTAATCTCGACATTACCTATCTTCCAAGGGGTAAACAGAGCTTCATATTTTTTATCCATTTATACCGCCACGCTTTCTGAAATTTATTTTATATATCAATTATAAATCTTTGACAAAATATTGTCAAGGAAACAACAAGCACCTCTTTCGAGGTGCTTGTTCATACGCGAATCGTACTTCATATTGGGAGCAATACTTCATTAAAATAAACCTACTCCGTCTGATAGTATAAATAAACTCCGCCCGGTTTTATCCGAGCGGAGTTGTAATTTTGTCAACACAGAGAACCGTCCCCCTGTGTTGCCCCTGTGCCCCTGTGTTAGACCTCGACACTGCGTTTTCTATTCAATATTTCTATGTCTTCATTCGTATACCCTGTGTCTAAAAGCAAATCGGATACACTTCGATATTCCTTATTGTAATACAACTTTTGAAATTCAACAACCTCTTCCAAACGGTTATAAGCCGTATTCGCAGAAAACTCTGGATTTTCGTCATCATCAGCAAGTACACAATCTAGAAAACTAACAGTGTCATACCAAAACCATTTTTCAATTCTCTCAACACACTGGCACAATCTTGAATTATGTTTATTCAAGTACCATCCTCGCTCCTTCCTTAAGGAGACAGGAGAACCGTCCCCTGATTGACGCTGATTGACCCCGTCCCCTGATTGTGCTGATTGTGGAAACAGCCACACCATAACAATATATGTGAAAAACAATACCATTTGTCAATTTTATGGCTAAATCCAACAAACCATTCTTTACCGGAAGAGACTCATAATCCTCATATTGTGGATGTGCCTTAAGTATACTCTGTATAAACTCTTCTGAAAAATCCGAGATTGTATTTAAGTGCGCAGTTGTAATTATTGTGTCCTCCCACATACATAGATTTGTCATTCCTGCTGTTCTAGAGCAAGTTATTTTCACTTGCGAATCTAAAGCATTATTATAAATACTCAAGATTACATTATCCTCAAATATCTCAATTTTTTCAATAGTGCTATCGTGCCAACAATAATCGTAAAAGTTATTCATTAAAGTAGTCTCTCCAAAAAATCTGTAAATGTCTCGGAGACAAGGGGACAGTTCTGTTGTCTCCTTTTCCCCATTAAAAAAGCGCACTAGTTTACAGGGCTTTCCCGTACGACTGTGCGCTTTATTGTTTTTTATTAACTTTTGCAGTAATCGGCTGTCGTCGGGATGTTTACTGCATATTTATTTTAACATAATTTACCTATAAAGTCAAGAAATCTGAATAGACGGGTCGATGTGGGCATCGCCACTACTAATGCCTAATGCCTATTGCCTATTGCCTAATTCTCTATTGACAAACTACCTGTTTTGTGATAGCATAATAAAAGAAATTCATCCTTTAGGGAGGTTATTATAATGGAAAGAATTAAGACTTTAAGCTCAAGAAATCTTGAGGCATCGGCTAAGACCGGCGGTTGCGGCGAGTGCCAGACCTCTTGCCAGTCTGCAAGCAAGACCTCTTGCTCTGTTGCTAACCAGCAGTGCGAGCAGTGCAAGGAAAGCAAATAATCAGAAATTAAAAGATTTAGCCGCAGGGACTCTGCGGCTATTTTTCTATGGAGTTGTAAAACAGTGATTCACGCATATAAGCTTAACGGATACAATATTATACTTGATGTAAACTCAGGCTGTGTTCACGTAGTCGACGAGGTTGCTTTTGATATAATCAGCGACTATGAGAAAAAGGACCGCGAGACTATCACGGCAGAAATTTTAGAAAAATATGCCGACCGAGATGATGTTACCGCTGAGGATATAAAGGGCGTTTTTGAGGATATTGAAGCGCTCAAAGCCGAGGGCAAGCTCTTTACCGAGGATAAATTCAGAGCCTTGGCAGGACAGTTTAAAAAGCGTCAATCGGTTATAAAGGCTATTTGTCTTCATGTTGCTCACGACTGCAACCTTGCCTGCAAATACTGCTTTGCGGGAGAGGGCGAGTATCACGGAGCGAGAGGTCTTATGCCCTTTGAGGTAGGGCGTGCGGCGCTTGATTTTCTCGTCGAAAACTCGGGCACCCGAAAAAATCTTGAGGTTGACTTTTTCGGCGGCGAGCCTTCACTTAACTTTGAGGTTGTAAAAAAACTTGTCGAATACGGCAGAAGCATTGAAAAGGCGGCTAATAAGAATTTCCGCTTTACCTACACCACAAACGGAATCATCTTAAACGATGAAATTATGGAATTTTGCAACCGTGAAATGAGTAATGTTGTCCTTTCCCTCGACGGCAGACCCGAGGTAAACGACCGAATGCGCGTTTTCCGCGGCGGCAAGGGCAGTTATGATAACATTGTGCCTAAGTTCCAAAAGTTTGCCGATTCGCGCGGACAAAAGGACTATTACATTCGCGGTACATATACCCATTATAACACCGATTTTGCCGCAGATATTCTCCACATGGCAGACCTCGGCTTTAAGGAGATTTCTATCGAGCCGGTTGTTGCTGACCCTCGTGAACCCTATGCTCTGAAAGAAAGTGACCTGCCCGTACTGCTCGAACAGTATGAAATTCTCGCGAAAGAAATGATAAAGAGAAACAAAAAGGGCGAGGGCTTTACCTTCTATCACTATATGATAGACCTTGACGGCGGTCCTTGTGTCGTAAAGCGTGTTTCGGGCTGTGGTGTTGGCACCGAATATATGGCGGTTACACCTAACGGCGACCTTTACCCCTGTCATCAGTTTGCAGGCGACCCGAACTTCCTGCTTGGAAACGTTAAGACGGGAATTACCAACGAAAAGGTAATAGAACAGTTTAAAGAGTGCAATATCTATTCTCATAAAGAATGTGACGACTGCTTTGCAAGAATGTATTGCTCGGGCGGTTGTGCCGCTAATGCATACCACTCTACGGGCAGCGTGAACGGCGTTTATGCCCTCGGCTGTGAGCTTCACAAAAAGAGAATCGAATGCGCCATTATGATTAAGGCGGCGGAGGCTTTCGGGAATGAATAAATTAAAATACCTCTTTCCCCTTTCCTTTATTTATAAGACACCAAATAAATTTTTTATAGCCCTCGTTTGCTACATTGCAATTTACGTTATAGGCGGTATTATTCCCTTGTCGGCTGTAAGACTTATTTCAACCATTTACGTTTTTATAGGTGCCGGAATTTTAATGGCAAACTATCTTGTTAAGAATCGGGATGATAAAAATGGAGAAGAATAGGCTTGATTTACGAATAGTGTTAGCCCTGCGGTTTGCCGCGGTGACTGTTCTCGGAATGGTTTTCTTCGCATACGCCCTTAAAAATCCTGCCTTCGGCATAACCTCTGCCACCGATATTACCCTCTCGGCAGGACTTTTTGCCCTTATTTATATTGCAGTTGTGTCGGCCTTTGCAGGTGACAAAAAGGCAGACACCCCTTCCCTTCTTTTCATTGTGGCGGCTACCGCGGCACTTTTATACCTCCGCGTTTCAATGCTCGGCTACCAATCGGGAGATTATCGGAATTTTCTCATCCCGTGGATAGAGGAGATGAAAAGTCTCTCGGTAAAAGAGGCGCTCGTCACCAAAATTGGCGACTATAATATGCCTTATCTTTACTTTTTGCTCTTTGTATCCCGTCGCACCGCCACCCCGATAATCTGGATAAAGTGGCTTTCCTGCCTTTTTGATTTTGTAGCGGCATATTTCGTTATGAAAACGGTCTCCTTAAAAACAGAGAATAAGGCGGCACAGTATTTTGCATTTGTGCTCACCGCCGCTCTTCCGACCGTTATGCTTAACAGCGCATATTGGGGACAATGTGATTCTATCGTTACCGCACTTGCGGTAATGTCGCTCTATTTCGCCCTCAAAAACCGCGGTGTAGGCTCGGTTATTTGCTTTACCCTTGCATTTTCGGTAAAGCTTCAGGCTGTTTTCATCCTGCCCGCCCTTATAATCTGCTTTCTTGCAAAGAAAATCAAAATCTGGCATGCGGCGCTCTTCCCCGCAACCTTTTTTGCCACCCTACTCCCAGCGCTAATTGCGGGCAGAAGCCTTGTGGATTGTGTTCGAATCTATTTCGACCAGACGGGACAGTATCCTTACCTCACTTTAAACGCTCCCTCAGTATGGCAGCTTTTCGGGAACTTTAATTTTGATTATTTCAACAGTGTCGGGGTTATGCTCGGCGGAATCGGTGCGGTAGCTCTTCTTTATATAGGATTTATGTATAGGGATAACCTTACCGAATCGCATATTTTAGAGATTTTCTTTGTTTCGGCTCTGCTTATCCCCTTCCTTCTTCCCCGAATGCACGAAAGATATTTCTATACCGCCGACATTCTCTCGGTTTTGGTATTCTTCTATGACCGAAAGCGGTGGTATATCCCCCTAATTACTGTTATAGCTTCGCTCAACGCATATCTCGCATATCTTGCAGGTAAGCCCTTATTCCCCCAAAGCTATGCGGCAATTGCCCTACTCATACTCATCATTCTATCCACCAAAACCCTTGCCGAAAGGATGAAAGACGATGAAACTCGAAGAAAAACAGCTTAGTGCTGAATATATTTATAAAGGTAAAATAATTAACGTCCGCCGCGACACGGCAGAATTACCCAACGGGGCTACCGCCTTTCGAGAGGTGGTTGAGCATCCGGGCGGAGTTACCGTTGCCGCCCTTACCGACCGTGACGAGCTTCTTTTCGTAAGGCAGTTCCGCTACCCTTACAGCGAGGTAATTCTCGAAATTCCCGCCGGAAAGCGCGACAGCCGTGATGAAGCGCCTATTGAATGCGGACGCCGTGAGCTTCGCGAGGAAACGGGCGCCGTGGCAGAAAATTTCTTTTCACTCGGTGAGCTTTATCCCACACCGGGATATTGCAGCGAGGTAATATATATGTTCGGTGCAACGGGACTTTCCTTTGGAGATACCGACCCCGACGAGGATGAGTTTTTAGAGGTGGAACGTATTCCCCTCGAAAAGGCAGTAGAAATGGTGCTCTCTGGCGAAATTAAAGACGCCAAAACGGGGGTGGCAGTTCTTAAACTCAAACTCCTCCGTGATAGAGGAGAAATATAAATTAAAAGCTCTGTTACACAAGGTAACAGAGCTTCTTTTTTAGTCTACGTTTACGCCTTTTTTAAAGAATATATAACCCAAAGTGGCTATCAGCGTACCAAGTGCGGCATAGGTTGGAATAGCATAAATCAACATTCCCTTCACAGCCTCTGCCGAAACGAGGGTGCTGCTTGTAAAGAGGTTCATAATGTCGGGATTCACAAGGGCAAAGATAAAGAAAATTCCAAGTGCAAGTATCTGGCTCAGCATATATATTCCGAAGCCGAAAACTACCGAATAAACCACCTTGCCCGTGCTTCTTCTGTGACCGAGCACTATTCCTGCAAAGCCGCAGAAAAATGCGGATAAAAGCTGAACGAAAAACTCGGCAAAAAGAATTAATACGAATGCCGCAACAGAGCTGTCGATTCCGCTGGCGAGGGTCGAGAGAAATCCCTTTAAAATGTCCATATTATCCTTTGAATAATATGCCGTAAAAAGGGTGAGCAGGATTACCGCAATGCTTGAGAGCAGACTGACAACCGCCGCAATGCTTTTTGCAAGATAAACCTCGCCTCTTGTTGCAGGCAGGGTATGAACGAGGTAGGATTCGTAGCCGTAGAGGTTCCGTCTTATTCTCGCCCACATTCCGAGAATGTTATTTATTATAATGTTGAAGAACATTGAGATTGTTACACCGCTGCAAATCTTACCGATTATATTCATTATAAAGGAGTCCTCTACCGCAAGAAATCCACGGGTCAGCAGGCTGAAAAATACTGCGAGCGAATAGAAAACGATAAGCGGCTTGTAAACGTTTCGAAGGTCATATTTTAAAAGCTTGCCTAACATTTGAACATCCTCCTAAATATTTCATCTATCGAGCAGTTTTCCCTATCGCGGAGTGTATCGCAGTCCTCGTGTAGCACGATTTTACCGCCTTCAAGGAAGATTACCTCGTCGAGTATGCGTTCAATATCGCTGATAAGGTGGGTCGAGATGATGACGCTTGCGCCCTCGCTGAAATTTGAAAGAATGGTATCGAGAATATAATCTCTCGTTGCAGGGTCAACACCGCCGAGCGGCTCGTCAAGAATATAGAGCTCTGCTTTGCGGCTCATAACGAGCACAAGCTGAACCTTTTCCTGCATTCCCTTACTCATTTTAGAAAGCTTCATCGTCGGGTCAAGTCCGAGGTCCGAGAGCAGCTTTCTTGCCTTTTCGGGGTCGAAATTATCGTAAAAATCTGTGTAATATTCTAAAACCTTGTTGACCGTCATGCTCTTTTCAAGTGCAATTCTCTCGGGCAAATAGGATATAATCCGCTTGCTCGAAACACCAACAGGCTCTCCGTTTATGAGGATACTGCCCGAGGTCGGTGTGAGCAGGTCGTTTATAAGCTTTATAAGGGTCGATTTTCCCATTCCGTTTTTTCCGAGCAGACCGATAATCCGGGCTCTCGGTATTGTGATATTTATATCTGAAAGCACCTGTTTTTCGCCAAAGCTTTTACATAGGTTTTCTGTCTTTAAAAGTTCCATTCATATTATCCTTTCTTAAAGTATTCTTCGGCCGTCTTGCGGTCGATACCTATATCTGCCATGTTTTTTATATATTTTTCGGTTATTTCCCTCGCATACTCCTGCCTTATTCTCTCTATGAGAGCCGTATCGGTAGTGACGAATTTTCCGTTTGTGCGCTCGGTATAGATAAGCCCCGTTTCTTCAAGCTCGGAAAGTGCTTTTTGCATGGTGTTCGGGTTTACCTTTGTCATAAGGGCAAGCTCGCGAACCGAGGGCAATCGCTCTCCGCTGGGAAGTCTTCCCGAAATTATATGAATTTTAATCTGCTCAACCAGCTGTATATATATGGGTTGCTCATTATTAAACTCAAAAGACACGCCCTCACCACCCTCACTGTATTACTTGACTAATACAATAATACACTGCCCATATAACTTTGTCAATAGTTTTTTGTTTATTAAGAGCGAGATGAAGCTATTTCTCTTCATTTGCGTTTCCGAACGATTGTATTATAATAGAGAGTAAAGGCGGTAAAAACCAAGCGACAGTATTAAAACTAAAGTTCCTCCGCGATAAGAGAGAGATATAATTAAAGGCTCGGAAACCGAGCCTTTTTATTCTATGCTAATCCGTAACCATACTGACCAAAGGATATCGAGCTTACACCATCATCAATCTTTTTGGGATTGCCGGTAAAATCATCTGTATATAAAGCTCCTTTTCCGCTATTTTTATCCTTAATATACGCGATATATTCTGACGGCATTCTTATATATTCCGAAACTTTTTCGGCTATCTTTTTAGGCTGCTCGCCCTTCTTCTGATACCAAAGCTTTCCGCCTTTATCCTTACCTGCCCAATCGGTTATATAAATCAGGGTTTTATATTCTAACGAATAATCTACCGAATCTATATAGACCTGTGCGGCAATTTTTTCTTTATTTATATAAAGGTCTGCCAGCTTGGAATCATCAGAACTGCCCTTAAAATAAATCACGCTTCCGTCCTCTGAAACCTTTAAAGGCGCACTGCCCGAGACCTCGCTGTCATATTTTTCGACCTTTCCGCTTGATGCTGTAAATTTATAAATCGAGTAAGTATTATCTGCTTCCAGCACATCAAAGTAAGCGTTTGAGTCTTTATCAAAACGGACTTGTGCCCGAATCGCAGAAGCATCCTTCGGAATGCCGAGCTCGGTCGCCTTACCACCGACAGCTATATACCCTGCTTTGGGATTGTCGGCGTTTTTGCTCACAGCGGTAAATACTGCCGCTGTCGAATTTAATGAAAACGACTTAAATGTTCCGTTTTCAGAAAGCATTGTGCGAGTCTTTGTTTTTGTATTATAAAAATACAACTCGGTTGCACTTTCTTTATTCAGTTTATAGTAGATACCGTCTTCACCGACATGTTGCACCTCGGTAGCGGGACCCGTCAACTTCTTTGAGGTTAAATCAGGGTGAAGTACATGAATCTGTTTATCGATAATACAGTACAAATCGCAGTTCTTCTGATTCACATAACACTCACTGACGCCCGACATAACCTTTTGGCTTTTTTCACCGTTAAAATTATAAATATCGTAATTATCGCCCGAAAGCTTTGCATACAGAATGCCCTCGCCCTCATTATATACCTCAACAATAAATAAGATATTGCGGTCTATTTCGGTGCTTTTTGTAAAATCGCTTTTATAAAGAATATTATTGAAGGTATTGTACACAATGTAATCACCGTGTTTCTCGAACATATACCAGCTTACACTTTCTGCAATTTTCACTGCAGGTTCTTCAGATAAAACTTCGCGATAGAAAAGCTTCGAAGAAATTGAATAAAGCATTTTTGTGCCATCGATAGTAAGTCTTGGCAAGCTATTGCTGTTTTCAACATCGCAGGCATACCACGGTGTACTATCCTCAAAGTCGTAATACATTCTTTTGCCGTTTTTATTATACATAATGTGACGATGCGGCTTTGTTTTTTCGGTAGTTTCACCCTCGCCGTTATTTCCAACAATAGTATTTTGTGACCCATCGGAGGAATTATTTTCAGTGCTGCCGATTGAGCTTTCGGCCGAACTTGATTCATCAGAGGATTTGTTTTCGGTTCTGCCGATTGAGCTTTCGGTCGAGCTTGATTCCTCAGTACCCTTTTTCTCTGAAGAGCAGCCTGCAAATAGCAAGAGCAGTACGACCGATGCAAGTGTGAATGCTAATAACTTTTTCATAACAAATCCTCCTTTATTGAGTTTATTATATTATACCATTTTTTAACATTGCTGTCCATATTTCGCTTTTCTTCCGCTGCGCTCCCTCCTTTTCGAATCTTCTTCACCGAAAATAAAAAAATAAGCAGCCGCCTCAAAAGAGATAACTGCTTATTTGGCGCGCTGAAGAAGATTCGAACTCCCGACCTTCTGGTCCGTAGCCAGACGCTCTATCCAGCTGAGCTATCAGCGCATATTAAATTTTTTCTTCAGCAAGCTGAAGAAGATACTCTGCGCCGACATCTTTTCGACCGCTCCGAGCGGTGCCCGAAAAAATTGCCTTGCTCGAGACTCCACTCATCAAAAACCTATCGCGGTTTTTGATTTCGCTTCGACGAACTCCCGACCTTCTGGTCCGTAGCCAGACGCTCTATCCAGCTGAGCTATCAGCGCATTTTTACACATATAATTTTTAGTGCCAAAATATAATAACACAAACGGAAGATAAATGCAAGCATTTTTTATAAAAATCTTTTTTGTTGTAAAATTTGCTTTGGGGTTGTATAATAATTTTGTCGAAATACAAGAAGGAGTTAATTTATGCGAGCATTAAGATATCTTTGTATTGCAATCTGTATTATAATTGTTTTTTCCCTTTGTTCCTGCGAGAATCAAGGCTCGCCATCTGAAGGTGAGCTTGATAACGGTGGGATTATTTCTACCGATTTTGACCCCAATTTCCACAAACCGAAGCCTCCGGCTGCGAGTGGGTATCTGAATATGCTTACCTGGTTAGAGAATGTTAAGGAAGCCGACCTTACCAAGATTCCCGTAGCCGTTGTTCTTAAAAACAGTGCAGATGCAAAAACGGTGCATTCGGGACTCACACTTGCCGATATTGTTTTTGAAGCCGAAACCGAAAATGGCGAGACCGCACTTCTTGCAGTTTATAGGTCTGCACCCGCAGGTGTAACCATCGGTCCCTTGGCAAGTGGCATAAAAATTTTTGCAGAAATCTCACTTGGTTTTAACTGGAAGCTGGCATCAAACGGAATCGATTCGGAACACACCGATCCATTTCTTAAAAATTATGGTACACAATATTTTAATCTTTCCGAAGAGAAATTTGCTGTCCAAACAAATAACGGAAAGGGCGATGACCTTAAGGCCTATACCGACGGCGATAAGCTGAATACGGCAATAAATGAAACCGGTATAACCATTGATAAAGATAATCCCCCTATATGGATGTTTACCGACAGCCGCACCGCTATACTCGATTCAGCCAAAAAGATAACCGTAAAGTTCAATGATACGGCAACAACCGAGTTTTATTACAACGAAACCGAAAAGTTTTACACGCGCGGCAAGGACGGCGCACCCTTTACCGATTACAACACCAATCAGACTGACAATTACAGCAATATTTTCGTTTTAACAGCGCCAGCTACAAAATATAAAGATTGTGACCACATAAATTATGAGTTAGCCGGGGGTGAAGGTTATTATGCTACCGCAGGCGGCTGGGAGAAAATCACCTGGCATCGCAGCGGCGAGGCATCTTCCATCTATTTTGAGGATTCATACGGACGGATTTTAAATATAAATAAAGGCAGAAGTTATATCTGTTTTGTAAACAGCAGCATTGAAGACTGCTTTAAAGCTGAATAAAAACAAAAGGAGAGAACCACGGTGGAACTCTCCTTTTGTTTGGTGGAGACGGTGGGGATCGACCGTCTGCTTCGCATACTGTTTCGCTCGTCGACTAAACACTTCGTGTTCAGTAACCGACTTCTCGCTCTGCCTAAAAAAACTTGCCACAGGCAACTTTTTCTATACGGCAGACCCTCTCGGGTTCGATCCTTCGATATAAATAAAAAGGGAAGCGACAGTATTTTCTGTGCTTCCCTTTTATTTTGGTGGAGACGGTGGGGATCGAACCCATGACCTCTTGAATGCCATTCAAGCGCTCTCCCAGCTGAGCTACGCCCCCGTTTGGTATCAATAATATAGCATAGCGATATATAAAAATCAAGAACTTTTTAAATTTTTTCAAATTTATCCTTGACTTTACGAAATTTTGGTATATAATAATCTTGTTCCATTGGGGCATCGCCAAGCGGTAAGGCAACGGACTCTGACTCCGTCATTACCTAGGTTCGAATCCTAGTGCCCCAGCCAATCAAAATCCTACACGAAAGTGTGGGATTTTTTGTTTTTTATCCCCCTAGGATGAGAACCTAGAGGTTCGTCGAAGCGGTCAAAAAACCACGATAGGTTTTTTGAGCCGTGAAGTCTCGAGCCGGCAAACTCCGTCGGGCACCGTTCGGAGCGGTCGAACGGAGTGTCGGCGCAGAGTATCCTAGTGCCCCAGCCAATCAAAATCCTACACGAAAGTGTGGGATTTTTTGTTTTTTATCCCCCCTAGGATGAGAACCTAAAGTTCGGTCGCCTAATCAAAATCTAGGCCGATTGGCTTAGGCTTTTTAATTTTTATCTTTACTTTATTTGCCCTCTTCAAAAAGTGCTTCCATAGGAACACCCAGAATTTTTGAGATGACATATATTTCTCTGTCTGTTGCGATACGCACCTGTCCTTCAAGTTTAGAATAGCTGGTAGGATTCATATCACAACCCATAATTTGGATTCTTGCAATAAAATCCGTTTGCTTTATTCCCTGTTGTTTTCTGATTTGCTCGATTTTTCTGCCAACGATATTGGCATTTCCATACTCCTGCTTGCGAGTTTTCATATGAACATATCCTTTTTTAATTCTTTTTAAGAATTATATGTTTTAAAAACCCTTGACATAATTCCGTATCGGAATTATAAATATTATAAGAAGAATGCTTATGAAATTTTGTTCGCATTGCGGAAAAGAAATGTTTGATAAAGCCGTTGTTTGGGTTGGATGTGGTTGTCCCGTCGTTTCACAAATCAATGACAAAAAGCAGATAATGATGAAATAGACCGAGGATTATGTGTGTTGGCAGCATTTGTTCCGTTTTTTTGGAATTCTTTATTGGATAATCAAATGCAAGGACGCGCAAAAAATCAAGAGCTTGTGGAATTACAGGTATAGTCTCTTGGTTAACTGGCATATTTTTATTCCTCATGTTAATCATTTTTAGTAATGCTTTTTATTGGTTCTATTAATTCCTTATTCAAAACCGCTAACACTTAGTCTATTAGCGGTTATTTATCTCATTTCCTCTATTACCCTTTTAAGCTCTTTGTCGTTGCCAGAGAAGACAAAGCCACCGACCCCTGCTACTGCGGCGCCGTTTATATTGGTAGGCTTATCGTCAATAAAGAAGCACTCGGCGGCTTCGAGACCGTACTTTTCCATAAGGTTTTCTATTGCGGCGGGGTCGGGCTTGCAAATGCCCTCTGCGGCAGAAAAGCAATATCCGTCAAAGCCCTTTAAAATTTCAATTTCCTCATATCTGTCGGAAAATCCGATGCTGACGTCGGACAGGATATACGTTTTAAAGCCCTTTTCACGGACAAAGGCGAGTAAATCTCTCATTCCCTCCATTTCGGGAAGGTTATAATACCAGTTGTTATAAATTTTTTCTGCGGTTTTATGTAAATCCTTTGGCAGGCGTGCCTTTACTGCTTCGAGAAGCTCCTCGTCGGTTATATCCTTTGAATCGAGCTTGTCCCAATAAAGACGGTCGAAAATCACAGTTTTAAGCAGCTCAACATCACCCTTGTTAGAGGCGTAGCAGCGAGTCATATATTCGGGGTCAAAGTGTACAAGCACCTGACCGAAATCAAAAATTAGATTTTTTATCATAATATTAGCCCTCTTTCTAAAGAATAATTATATATATTATTCAATTGATTTTCAAGACACTTTATGATAAAATGTTTTTTGCAAATATTTCGGAGGTTTAAAAAATGGAACAGTTTGATATTCTTTACAAAAATCTGTTAGAATTCAATGTCGGCAACGTTATTATGATTTTAGTCGGCGCGTTGCTCATTTTCCTTGCAATTAAAAAGGAAATGGAGCCTACCCTTCTTCTCCCCATGGGCTTTGGTGCAATTCTTGTAAACATACCCTTCTCGGATGCACTTGAGGGACCGATTGAAACCCTTTACAGCGCTGGTATTGCAAACGAGCTTTTCCCGCTTCTGCTTTTCATCGGTATCGGTGCTATGATTGACTTCGGTCCTCTTCTCACTAATCCGAAACTTATGATTTTCGGTGCAGCAGCACAGTTTGGTATATTCTTTACACTTTGTATGGCATCCATCTTCTTTAAGGATAACGACGCGGCTTCAATTGCTATTATCGGTGCGGCAGACGGACCAACCTCTATCGCCGTTGCAAACAAGCTCGGCTCTGATTTCGTAGGTCCTATTACCGTTGCGGCTTACTCTTATATGGCGCTCGTTCCGGTTATTCAGCCCCCTATCATCAAGCTTCTTACTACAAAAAAAGAGCGTATGATTCGTATGCCTTATGAGCAGAAGAGCGTTTCCAAACTGACAAGAATCCTCTTCCCCATCATTATCACTCTTATTGCTTCGGCAATTATTCCTCAGGCAACGGCACTTATCGGCTTCCTTATGTTCGGTAACTTAATTCGTGAGTGCGGCGTGCTTGATTCCCTTTCTGAAACGGCACAGAAGGTTCTTGCAAATCTCGTTACCATCTTCCTCGGAATCTCGGTTGCAAGAAATATGACGGCTGAAAAGTTCCTCAATCCTCAGACACTTCTCATTATGGGCCTTGGACTTATCGCATTTGTCGTTGACACTGCAGGCGGCGTCCTCTTTGCAAAGTTCCTCAACCTCTTTATGAAGAAGAAGGTTAACCCCATGATTGGTGCGGCAGGTATTTCTGCATTCCCGATGAGTGGAAGAATCGTTCACAAGCTGGGTCAGGCAGAAGACCCGCAGAACTTCCTGCTTATGCATTCTATCGGTGTAAACGTTTCGGGTCAGATTGCCTCGGTTATTGCCGGCGGTATTATCCTCAGCTTCTTTATGTAATAGGAGGTAAGGCGTTATGATGAATTTATTATTGCTCGAAAGCTGGATTGATTTTCACCCTGAAAACATTTATAATATGCTTCCAAAAATGGGAATAGGAATGCTCGTTATATTCGTTATAATCGGCGTTATTGCCCTTTCCACCGTTTTAATTCAGAAGCTCTTTTCCGGCAAGAAGGATAAGTAAAAAGTTTTCCCTCGGATGCAAATCCGAGGGATTTTATTTATTATAAACATTACAATATATCTTTTTTATTGAAAAGATTATACGGTTTTGACATAGCAATTAAATATAGTTTTTGTTATACTGTTTCTCGTTGAGATTAAAAAAGGGAGGAACAGTATGGCACACACTCACGCGGCAAGGCATCATTTTCACATTTCTTTACCGCTTCACCGAGTTTTAGAGTTTATTAAAAAGAATGCCGTTATGGCAGTAGCCCTTTTTGCCGCCACTGTCACCTCGGTCATAATTCCGCCCGATGCCGCATATCTCGGCTATTTTGACCTAAAGACACTCACCTGTCTTTTCTCTGTGCTTGCCGTTGTCTGCGCCCTTAAAAATATAAGTTTTTTCTACATACTCGCAGAGCGCATCATAAAGCTTTGCAAAAATGCGAGAGTGTCGGTGCTTGCCCTCGTTTATATAACCTTTATCTGCTCAATGCTTATCGCAAATGATATGGCACTTCTTACCTTTCTGCCGCTTGGTTACTTCGTGCTCTCCACTACAGGCAAGCAAAAATATATGGCGTTTACCTTTATAATGCAGAATATTGCGGCAAACCTTGGCGGTATGCTGACCCCGTTCGGAAATCCGCAAAATCTTTATCTTTATACTAAATTTGAAATTCCGAATTTGGAATTTATGTGGGTAATGCTTTTGCCCTTTCTGCTCTCAATCATACTAATTACACTTTGCTGTGTAATTTTTGTGAAAAAGGAAGAGTTAGAGATTAGCGCAAGCGACAAGAAGCTACCCAAGAGAAAAACGGTAATATATTTAGTGCTTTTCGCACTTTCCATCACAATCGTTTTCAGAGGAATACCATACTGGCTAGGACTTGTAATCATCCCCTCCGTTCTCTTCTTTATGGATAAGAACGCACTTCGTAAGGTGGATTACCCTCTCCTTTTAACCTTTGTTTTCTTCTTTATTTTTGCTGGTAATATGGCACGTATTGATGCCGTGCGTAGTTTTTTCGGTTATCTACTCGAGAAAAACACCCTTGTTTTCTCGGCACTTTCCTGCCAATGCATAAGCAATGTGCCCTCGGCAGTGCTTCTTTCCCAGTTTACCGAAAACTGGCAAGACCTGCTTGTTGGTGTTAATATTGGCGGTGCTGGTACACTTATCGCCTCGCTTGCCAGCCTTATTACCTTCCGTGAATATTCCTCACACTATCCCGCCGATACGGCAAGATATTTGAAGCTCTTTTCGGTTTTCAATTTTGGTTTCCTTGGCATTTTACTTTTGGTAATGAGTATAATATAAAAACAGTTCAGGCAAACCTGAACTGTTTTCTTTTTTAAGCAGAGGCGAAAATCGGCCTGTCAAAATCGGGTTTGGATACGTCTCCTCTGCTTAATCGAATAAATCCTTTACCTTGTCGAAGAAGCTCTTTTTTGTTTTGTAGTTTTTATCGTCCGAGCCTTCTTCAAACTTTTTAAGTAACTGCTTCTGCTCACGGGAAAGGTCGCGCGGTACCTCCACCACAATCTTTACGTACTGGTCGCCGCGTCCTCGCTGACCCTTTATACCCTTGTCACGAAGTCTAATTTCATCGCCCGGTTGTGTGCCCTCGCGAAGATTGAACTTTACCTTACCCCAAAGGGTAGGTACCTGAATTTCATCTCCGAGTGCCGCCTGAACAAAGGTTACGGGCATTTCGCAATAGATATCGTCGCCGTCACGCTCGAAAATCGGGTGGGGCCTTATGTTTACCATAACGATTGCGTCACCCGCAGGACCACCGTTTGTTCCAACATTGCCCTCCCCACGGATTCTGAAGCCCTGGCCGTCGTCAATTCCCATCGGAATATCTATATTCTGGGTAACTCGGCGTCTTACCTTACCCTTGCCGTTACAAGCATCGCAAGGTTTATCAATGGTTTTGCCTCTACCGCCACAGGCCGAACAAGCCTGTTCAGACTGCATGATGCCAAAGGGTGTTCTCTTCTGGGTAACAACTCTTCCTCTGCCGGCGCAGGTTTTACAGGTAACAGGAGACGAGCCCTCTGCGGCACCGCTTCCCTTACATCTTGCACAGTCTTCAATTCGGGCAAACTCTATCTCCTTCTGGCAGCCCATTGCCGCCTCAACAAAGTCGATAGTAATAACCGTTTCAATGTCGGTGCCTCTGCGAGGTGCATTTGGATCGGCGCGTCTTCCGCCGCCAAAACCACCGCCAAACATATTGAAAATGTCGCCGATGTCGCCAAAATCGAAACCACCGCCAAAGGGATTGCCTCCGGGACCGCCCGCACCGAAGTTTGGGTCGACCCCTGCATGGCCGAACTGGTCGTAACGGGCACGCTTATCCTTGTCGGAAAGTACACCGTATGCCTCATTTATCTCTTTGAATTTTTGCTCGGCATCCTTATCGTCGGGATTTGTATCGGGGTGATACTTCATCGCGAGCTTTCGGTATGCTTTTTTAAGTTGTTCCTCCGAAGCGCCCTTTTCTACACCGAGCACCTCGTAATAGTCGCGTTTATCTGCCACAATAATCTCCTTAAGGGAAAGACTTTTATCAAGCCTTTCCCTTTAATTATATATTTGTCCTAGTCACTAGTGCCTATTGCCTAGTGACTAGTGCCTGAACAAATAAGGCAATGCCTTATTTGTTCTCGTCTACGTCGGTATAATCAGCGTCGTAGGTGTTGGGGTTTGCACCGGTGTCATTGCCGCCCTGCTGTGCTGCCTGAGCCTCAGCTGCAGCCTTGTAAAGCTTTTCGGAAACTGCATAAACCTGCTTCTGGAGCTCTTCCTGCTTCGCCTTAATAGCATCGAGGTCGTCGCCCTTGAGTGCCTCTTTGAGGGCTCCCTTTGCATCCTCAAGGCCTTTCTTTTCATCCTCGGAGAGCTTGTCGCCCATTTCGGAGATAGTCTTTTCGGTGGTGTAAACCATCTGGTCTGCTCCGTTTCTGAGGTCTACCTCTTCTCTGCGCTTCTTATCCTCTGCGGCATAAGCCTCAGCATCCTTAACTGCCTTGTCGATATCTTCCTTGGACATATTGGTAGAGGAAGTGATGGTAATATCGTTCTCCTTGCCTGTGCCGAGGTCCTTTGCAGAAACGTGAACGATACCGTTAGCGTCGATGTCGAAGGTTACCTCAATCTGGGGGATTCCGCGGGGAGCAGGAGCGATTCCGTCAAGGTGGAATACACCGAGGGTCTTATTATCTCTAGCAAATTCTCTCTCGCCCTGAAGCACATGCACCTCAACAGAGGTCTGACCGTCTGCAGCGGTAGAGAATATCTGGCTCTTCTTTGCGGGAATGGTAGTGTTTCTGTCGATTACCTTTGTAGAAACGCCGCCCATGGTCTCGATACCGAGAGAAAGGGGTGTTACATCAAGAAGGAGAAGTCCCTTAACGTCGCCACCGAGGACACCGCCCTGAATAGCTGCACCGAGAGCAACGCACTCGTCGGGGTTAAGTCCCTTAGAGGGCTCGCGACCAATAAACTTTGCGACAGCTTCCTGAACAGCGGGAATTCTTGAAGAACCGCCGACCATAAGAACCTTGTGAATCTGGTTCTTGTCAAGACCCGAGTCAGAAAGTGCCTGACGAACGGGAATCATAGTAGCCTCAACAAGGTCGTCTGTAAGCTCGTTGAACTTTGCACGGGTGAGGGTTGCCTCATAGTGCTTAGGACCTGTGGCATCAGCAGTGATGAAGGGAAGGTTAATATCGGTAGTAGTCATGCCCGAAAGGTCAATCTTTGCCTTTTCAGCGGCTTCCTTAATTCTCTGCATTGCCATCTTATCATTAGAGAGGTCGATGCCATTTTCAGCCTTGAAGCCGGCAACAATCCAATCCATAATTCTCTTGTCGAAGTCATCGCCGCCAAGACGGTTGTTACCTGCAGTAGCAAGAACCTCCTGAACGCCCTCTCCCATTTCTATAATAGAAACGTCGAATGTACCACCACCAAGGTCATATACCATAACCTTCTGGTCGTCTTCCTTGTCGATAGAATAAGCAAGGGCAGCGGCTGTGGGCTCGTTGATGATTCTCTTAACCTCAAGACCTGCAATCTTACCTGCGTCCTTTGTAGCCTGACGCTGAGCGTCGGTGAAGTATGCAGGAACGGTGATTACAGCTTCGGTAACGGAGCTTCCGAGATAAGCCTCTGCGTCAGCCTTCAGCTTCTGAAGAATGATTGCCGAAATTTCCTGAGGAGTATATGCCTTGCCGTCGATAGAAACGGTGTTTGCAGTACCCATATCACGCTTGATGGAAGCGATTGTGCGGTCGGGGTTGGTGATAGCCTGACGCTTTGCAACCTGACCTACCATTCTCTCTCCTGTCTTTGAAAAAGCAACAACAGACGGTGTTGTTCTTGCACCCTCAGCATTAGCGATAACTACTGCCTCGCCGCCTTCCATAACGGCAACGCAAGAGTTAGTTGTACCAAGGTCAATACCAATAATTTTTCCCATAATAAATTTCCTCCGTAAATTTAATGATGTTTCACCTGATGGTGAAATGATATTTTATATATTTCGTTCCCGAAAGGGAACACATTTCCCTCGGCCCCGAGCCCTTGGCCCTTGGCCCTCGAGGTTAATTTGCCACCTGAACCATAGCGGGGCGAACTACCGTATCGCCGAATTTATATCCCTTTTGAAGCACTGCGGCAACTGTGTTTTCGCCGAGAGATTCGTCCTCGATATGCATTATTGCTTCGTGAATCTCGGGGTTGAATTCTTCACCAACCATGCCGATTTCCCGAAGCCCAAGCTTTTCGGCAAGTGTTCCGAGCTCTTTTACTATCATCTCGATACCCTTGTTATACTGCTCTGTGCCTGCCTCAAAAGCGGCGGCGCGGTCAGCATTGTCGAGTATCGGAAGAAGGGTTTTCATAACGTTTGCCTTAGCGTATTCCGAAACGGCGAGCTTTTCGCGTTCGGTCCGCTTTTTATAGTTATCAAACTCTGCCGCCGTGCGAAGAAGTCTGTCATTTGCCTCGGCAAGCTCGGTCTTTAACTTTTCGACCTCGCTGTTTTTTCTCGGCTTTTTCTCTTTTTTCACAGGCTCTGCCGCTTCGGTATCAGGAGTTTTTACCTCATCAGCCATATCTATTCCTCCAATCCTTTAAGTACGTCCGACATAATATTTCCCACTCGGTCGGCAAGATATTCAACGCAAGGCTTCAGCTTGCCGTAGGACATTCTTGTCGGGCCGATAAGTGCAATTTTTCCGAGCTTTCCTTTGTCGCCGTAACTTGCGACAATCATTCCTGCGGGTTTAAGCTCGTTATAAACGGTGTCATCACCGAAAACAACTCCGACGGGGTCGGTAACCGATGAGAAAATATCGGTAACCGTTTCATTTCCGCTGAGTAGTTCGAGCAGTCTTCTCGCCTCGGTGCCGTTTGCAAACTGTGAAAACAGATTCACCGAGCCGATAAGCCTTATCTCTGCCTGCTTCAGCTGAGATGCCAGCTCAAACACAGCAGAGAGCAGCGGCGCAATATTCAGCGCGTCAAGTCCCGCAAGCATCACGAGGCTTTGAAGATAGCCCATATCAAGCTCCTCTACCGATTTGCCCGATAGATGCTCCGAAGAAATCGAATCAAAAAGACCTGTAAGCTCATCCGTTATAACCGTTTCAAGGCAAACGAGACGGCTTTTTGCTCTGCCGTCGTCGGCAACAACGAAAATTACCGCACTTGTCTTTCCCATAGGGAGAAGGCTGACCTTTTTAATCTTTATTTCTCTGTCAAGATTTGCCGCAACAAGCACCGGAAGACCCGTGAGCTCAGAGAGTATTGTTGCCGCCGAAACACCGATGTTTTCGGGGTCGGTTCGGGCGGTAGATAGCATTCCGTCCACAACCGATTTTCGCTCGTCGGACAAATCCTCCTGCTTCATAAGCTCGGTGACGTAAAGTCTGTAGGCGCGGCTTGTGGGGATTCTTCCTGCCGAGGTGTGGGGCTGCTCAAGATAGCCCATCGCTGACAGCTCGCTCATCTCGTTTCGAAGAGTTGCGGTCGAGGGCGCATCCTTTAGTCTTTCAGCCAAAATCTTGGAGCCTATCGGCTCGCCCGTTTCAATATGAAACCTTACAATCTCGGTAAGTATTGCCCGTTTTCTTGGTGAAAGATCCATTGTTCGCACTCCCCCTCTTTCTTGTTCTAATAATTAGCACTCTAACCGTTAGAGTGCTAACGCAAGTATAATTTACCACTAATTACCTCGTTTGTCAATAGGTAAATGTGAAAAATCTGTAAAGTTTTTTGACTTTTCCTGACTTTTCGTCAAAAAGTAAAACATTCCCCGAAAATCGGGGAATGTTTCTTTAAGTTTTAGTTTTCTTCAGCCTTTTTGAAGAGAGTGAAGCCTGTTACGATAATTCCGACTACGCTTATAAAGGCGAATGCCATAAGCATCCAGAAGTCTCTCTGGCTGTCGCCATCGTCGCCCGTTTCAGGAACTACGGGAGGTGCGGTGTATACGTTTTCAAAAGCAACGCCTTCTACCGTCTCGCCGTCGAGAGTGCATTCATAAGCTATGCTTCTCGTACCGTCAAGGTTATCGGTCGAGGTAATGGTTACCATATACTCTCTCTTATCGTAGGTGATTGTGGAATCAGGGTCGGTCGCATCCTCTGTGATGAAGTAGATATAGGTTGCGTTTTCATCCGAAACACGAGCGGTAAACTCAAAGTTACCGTTGGCATCGTTCTTTACCTGCTCGACGAGTGCGCCGCGCTTCCAGCCGCCGTTTCCGTCAGTCTCTGCGAAATAAAGATTGAAGGTAAACTCGCCCTCTCTGAGTGCTCTGCCAGCTAAGGTCTTCTTGCCGCCGAGGGTAATCTCTGCAGAATCCGCCTTGTAGGTGTTGGTGAATTCAATCTTGCCGCCGTCGGTTACGTTATCGTAGTTTACGGTATTCTCGTTTTCATCGGCACGGACGGTAGCCTTGTAAAGCTCGTTTCTGACAATCACAAGGTCTCCCGAAGTATTCTGCTCTACTCCCACTACAACGTGGAAAACGGTATCGTCATAGGCTATACCCTTCTCATCGCCTCCAATTTCACTTACCTTATAGTGATAAGTGCCCGCTGCGTGAAGGGTAATTGCGGGGAAGGAAATCTTGCCGTTGGCATCGTTCTTTACCGAGCCCATCTGCCGTCCGTTTATAGCGTTAGTGAGTACAAACTCGAACTCGCCGTCACCAAGCTCCCTGCCGTTAAGGGTCTTTTTGCCACCGAAATTAGCATAAATATCGTAATTTAAGGGAGCGGGGGTAAAGCCGTTTCTGAAAACGATTTCGCTCGAAGGCATATTGTCCTTTGTCAGCTTATACTCTACCGACAGCTTGCCTTCGGAGTTGTCGGTAACCGTTACGGTAAGGGTGTACTTAGAGCTATCGTAGTCGTAGCGTACGTCACCTGCGTCATGCTCGTAAATCATATAGACGTAGGTGCCCTTCTTTGTAAAGATTATCTTACCAAAATCGATGCTGCCATCCGCAGCGTTTTCGGCGGTATACAGTGATGAGTTGCCGAAAGGTGTCGGTGCATCTGCAGTCATACGCTCAACCAAGAAAACAAATTCGCCGTCTTCCAGGACCTTTCCTGTGAGAAGCTTTGTACCGCTAATTTCAAGCTCTGCGGGAGTAGCGGTGTATTTGTTTTCAAACACCATATCCACAGCCGAAGAGTTCGGAAGTGTGACAACCGCATTTGCAGTAATGCTCGTGCCGTTATCGGTTACGGTTACGGTTACGGTGTAAACTCTGTTATCGTAGGTAAAGCCGCCAATGGGGTTAGATGCATCCTCTCTTACTGTGTATTCGAAGGTCTGACCCTTGTGAGCGTCTGCAAACTCAATCTCAGGGAATGCGAAGAAGCCGTTTGCATCGTTCTTCACGGTGGTAACTGCGGGCATCGGTGCACCTGCTGTTACGGCAGAAAGCACGAAGCTAAACTCATTTGCATTGAGGGCGCGGTCGCCGATTATAACCTTTTTACCGGAAATCGTAACGAAGTCGGAGGTTGAGGGAACGTAGGTGTTGGTAAAGCCGATATCAGCACCGTTGTATGCGATTCCGTCAACCTTCATCTCGGTAGAAACGGTACCATCAAGGTTATCCTTTACCGTGATTTCAAGCTTGTGAACCGCATCAGAATAATCGATATTGTTTATAAGCTGACCTCTGCCAATCTCTGCGAGATAGTAGGTATAGGTGTTACCTGCATCTGCTGCGGAGAAATTGATTGAAATTCGTGCCTTGCCGTCCGAGGTAGTAAGACCCGAACGGATAATCTCGTTTGCATCGCCGTCATCAGGATTTGCATCATAAAGTGCGAACTGATAACCGGCGCGTGAATGTCCTGTGATAAGCTTTTCAATGTTTACGATTGCCGAGGCTGTGCCTGTGGGTGCGTAAATATTGTTGAAGTTAGCCGAAACGAGCCAATTTCCGCTGACTGTAGTCAGAGCCTCGTTATTAACCGCTACAATTTCAAGGTCGCCGTCCATATCGCCATCGGCAACAGTTACAGAGAATCTGCGCTCTGCAGTATCATAGGTGATACCACCCTGTGTGCCTACCGCTTCGTTAATTCTGTAATGATAGGTGCCGGCATGTTCATAAACCTCGCCAAAGAGGTGTCCGCCTGCCGTTTTGGAGTCGCCGTAACCCGGGATGGTTACCGAAAGCAGAAGATGCTCAGGATTGCCTAAAAGTTCTATTCTCTCAACATTAAATCTGTATATCTCGCCGGGCAGCCACTCTGTACGGTTGCCGCTTATTTCCTTGGTAATAAGCACTTCAACGGCTCCGCCGCCTGCACTAGTAGGTTTGTATTTATTAACCACCAATGCCTGGTCGTTTGCGTTGCCATCTACTGTGCCCGAAAGAACGCTTCTGCCCGAATCAAGACTAAATCCGTTGGGAATATTGGTCTCGGTTACTGTATATACAGTCTCCTCGGGGATTCCGCGAACAACGAAGGACTCGCCATCCGAAAGCGTTATGGTAAACTGACCGTTTTCGGGAACGGTTAAACTGCCGCCCGTTGCCTCAAAGACACCCGATACGGGGTCTCCATTGCTGTTAGTCAGGCTGACGTTTATTGTAAACTTAACGTTATCATTTATATTAACTATATTTCCGTTTTCATCCACAACCTGTTTTGTAACCACGAGGTCGCCCTCGCCAATAGCGGTGTTCACGAAATCAACATCGTCAATAACGTACTGTGCCACGGTGCCGTATGCAGTTTTGCCTGTAGAAATTCCGTTTACATGAACGCTCTTTATCTTATAATCGTCGTTATCCGAAATTTCTTCTACGGTATAACTCGTGCCTGCAGGGATTCCCGAAATCCAAAGGGTCTGGTCGCGCTTCATCTCAAACTCGTAAATTCCGTTCGAAAATGTAATTGCGGTACCCGCACCCTCGGGTGTTTCATCAAGACCCGTAATCCAGCTGTTATAGGTGCCGTTTGTGTCGGCGGTAATGCGGAACTTAAAGGTGTCCGAGGTTCCTGGCTCGTAGATGTCAATCGTCTTTGAAATCTTGATGCCTGTAGCGGGGGTAACCTCTAAAAGTCCGTTGTTACCGAGGTTCATATCAACCTCGTAAATATTGTTTTCTTCGGTAAGATAAGGGTAGAATACCATATGAGCCGACTTTGTAGCCTCACCCTCGTCTGCTTTTTCTGCGCTATACATCTGAAGCTCGCGTGCGGGTGTTCCCATAGGAACTGCCCAAGCGCCCACCACTCTGTTATCAATGGTGGTGAAGTTTGGCTGCCAGCCGTGTTCTCTCGCTGCTCGTACGGAAGCCGCCGACATTCTTTCAAAGCGGAAAACAGGGGTGGAAGAATCGTCGGTAAAGATATAACGGCGGTGGTAATAGGTGCCGTTATCGTCGAGTGTTTCATTCTCTCCTACAAGCTCGTAGATGTTTCCTGCCGCCTTGTAAACGGCAGAATCAAAGGTGTAATAGAAACGCTCGTTTTCCTTGTTGGGGGTAAACTCTGCAAGAGCAACCCGGTGCCTTGTATGGTCGTTCCCCGTAATATCATAGCTGTTGTTCCAGAAAAGACGGGTATGTCCGTCTGCGCCGATATGACGCTCGCAGGTCATATTGGTTGTATCGTTGATGGAATAGCCCTGAACCCGTGAAATATTGAATTCGTTAAGGTCGGAGCGAAGTCCCGTTTCATAAACGAGACGGATGGGCGCGATATTATCAATATCTTCTACCGAGAGGCGTACGTTTGTAGCACTGTTAATGCTGTTTCCGTCAAGCTCTACGCGGTAGGTGATCATAGGAACAAGGGCGGCAGGTATTTTCCACACAAGGGTCTGCTTGCCTGTTTCAATATTGATCTGTACCTGAACCGACATATACATCATATCGCTGTTTTTAATGCTGCCCTCCGTCTCACCAAGGAAGCCGTAGGAAAGGCTGATATAAACCGCATCTGCAGGTACAGGCTCGGTGCCGTCTTCGTCATAGAAGCCCGCATAGGTGCCATCCGCCTTTGCATACCAAGCGATATAGTTAGACCAGTTGTTCTCGCCCTCATAATAAAGCTGACCGTCGTCGTACGCCTTTGCAACGAGTACCTGAGCATCTGATGTTTTGGCTATTCCAAGACGGGTTTTAACCGCACGGATAAACTCATCGCCAAGTGCCGTAGGGCTTTCGGGGGTGCCGAGTCCGTCTGCCGATGTGTCGGCAATTTTAGAAGCCATCATGTGGCCGTCGAAAAGGGTATTTCCTAGAAGGATTCCCTTAATATCCTTAACCTCCATATACTCGCCTAGAGTATCGGTAAAGGTTACGTAGCCCGAGAAGTCGGGGCTGCCACCCTCAAGATGGGTAGGATAGTAGCGGGACTGAAGCACGATTTCTTCAACTATATCGTTAAAGGCATCGTTAAGTCCGTTGCCCGAAGCCGAGAAAACGCCGTCAGCATAGGACTTACTTGTAGCATAGGAGTTTTTAGTTATCGTAACGTTTGAGGTGCCGCCGTTTCTTCCTTCAACGGGAACCTGCATTGTGGCTCCTGCACCGTTATAGGTTGCCCAGAGCGCGTCGGTAATCGTAGAAGCATCCGGATTTACAACACTGTGCGCAACGTCGCCCGATGAAACGCTGCCAGGATTGTTGTCCGGGGCAATATTAAAGCCGAGGGTATAGAAAAGACTTCTGCCCGCGCCGTAGCTTTCCTTTACCTTATATTTATTCTCAATGCGATTTTTCACATAAGAAGCGGTAAGCTGAACGAGGAAGCCCTGACCTGCGGTGATACCGTTCGAATTTCCGTCTCCCACATCTGCGCCGCTATGGATTGTGGTCTGACCGTATCTGCCGGTTGTCGTGTACTGTGAATTTTCAACGTCTGCAAAATTAGAAGTGCCAAATGTGGGTGCACCGTCGGTCATAAGAACGATTATAGGCATTCTATATTCGCCGCTCTGCCAGTTGTCATTACCTATATAAATATCGGCATCGGGCACATCGCTAAACATCTGCCAGGCTTCCCAAAGACCTGCCTGAATGTATGTGGCTCCGCCGTAATCCTTAGACTGGCTCTGAACAGCACCCTTGGAGCCGGTTACCTGAACGGTGCCCTGACGGTTATCTGCAAGAGCAACCTCGCCGTTTTCGTATTCAATATATATGGGATTGCCGTCGCTTGTGGCCGTAGTGGTATAGCGGTCGATAGGCATGAGTCGGGCTACTGCATCGGAGTAGCTTCTGTCCTCACCCGAATAGAGCACAACGCCTATGCGGTTGTTATTATTGGTAGACTGGAGCTTCTCGATTGCCGCGTTGGTAGCATTTATAAGCTGAGTTCGTGCAGCTGCCGACATAGAATTAGAGAGGTCGAGAATAAATACCGTATCGGTAGGAACGGTAGAATAGCCTACGATTTCCTTATTGGCTGCAATAGCGGAAAGAGCCGTAAGGAAATTCTTTTCCTCGTCGAGCATGGTGATGCCGTTCTGAAATACCGATGCATCGGCAAATACCGATTTGTCGGTCCAGACGCCGCCTGCGTTAGATGTATCTAAATCGTTCAGGTCGAAATAATTCTTCCAACCGTCCATTGTATTTGCATCAACCGTCTTCTTGTAATAGCTTTGCTCTGTGGGTGCAGCAGACACTGTGAAGAGCGAGGGAAGATATGACATTAGAAGTGCAATGCAAACTACAATGCTTAATATCTTTCTGAGGTTTTTTCTTGTTTTAGTCATTTTTTGTCCTCCTTTTACCGTTTCAGCATTTCTATAAAGATTTGCTCGTTGGTTTTTTCTACATATTCTCTGAAATTAGAAAGCACTTTTTTACCTAGATCTTTATAATTTCTATCAAAAACCTTCTTAATTTTTAGGTTCCTAATTTCCTCAGGCACTCCGAAAATGCTTAAAATATTGTTCAGTGCACCGGTTACACGGGTTTCAATATCCACCACATTATCGGTGGTCATAAGGGTTGCAAATTCTATTCCCGAAACGAGTATCTCTGCCTCGGCAAACTGCTCATCGGTCCAGTCGGGACGATATTCTGCGAACACCTTCTTTGACCTTTCGGTATCGTTTTTTCGGATTATGTCAAGGCATATTGGGTTCGAATAGCAGGCAATGAAAAAGTCCTTTATTACATCGTCAGCCTCACTTGCCGCAGCCATAGTAGCAAATTCAAGACAGACCGCCAAAACCTCGCTTATTCCGTCGTTTGCCTCTTTAATCATAATATCATACTGATAACTACAAAGAAGCTTTACAAGCTCTGCGAGCAAATGCTCCTTTGTTGGAAAATAATATGTCAGATTTCCGGTACTTATCCCAAGTTCATCACATATAATTTTCGGAGAAGTTTCGGAATATCCCTTTTCAAGAAAAAGCTTTGACGCTACAATGATTATTTCTTGCTTTGTTGTGTTTACACGCGCCAAGCAAGTCACCTCCCAATGTGCTTTTTTGCGCAGTTCCTGAATTTGCACTGTTGCTATTTTTGTACTATTCCTATTTTAGCACTAGTGCAAAAATTTATCAAGGGGTTTGCAGTAAAAATTTTCAATAAAAAGAAAAACCGCGGAACGCTTTATGCGTTCCGCGGAGAAAACATTTTTCAACCAAAATTAATCCCAATACTCAGAAATGCAGGTTCCTACTCTTACATTGAGAACATCCTCGTCGATCTTCTTGGACTTTTTAGAAAGGGTGTTGTAGTAAAGATCGCTCTTACCATTGGATTCGCTCTTATCCTTAAGATATGCAAGGTTGCCCTTTGCATCGAAAGTGAATGAGGCAACACCATCAGCAATCTTGATGGGCTTCTTGCCAGCCTTGCTTACCCAAAGGGTTGCGCCCTTAACGCCCTCTTCCATATCTGTATAGAAGGCGAATGCGTTAGCCTTTCTGTTGTATGATACATTGCCTACAACTACGTCAGAAGCAACCTCCTTACCCTTGAAGTAAAGGGTAGCGGTAGAGTTCTCGTTGTTGTAATCCTTGTAGTACCAGTAGTTGCCCGACTTAACATTAAGACGGAGACCGGTTTCGTAATCAACATCTTCGTCAATCTTCTCAGCCTTGCCGAGCTTCTTGCCCGAAATCTTAATTCTGTAGAGATCGGAAACAACGCGGTCGCCGTTCTCCTGCGCCTTCATCTGTTCTTCACCATCAACAGCTTCAAGGAAGTATACCGTCTTGCCGTTCTCATCGAAGGTTACGTCGGCAACCTTCATATCTAACTCAAGAGCCTTGCCTTCAACAGCTATGAAATAATCGTACTCGATTTCCTTAATATAACCGTTCTCATCCTTAACCTCATTGCGAACGCCGTAAGCCATAACAGGCTTTTTGGAAGCATAAGCTAAGGTTTCGAAATCTTCTGCAAGCTTTTCAGACTTTTTGCCGTTGTAGTAGAAGAGGGTGCTAAGGGTGTCTTTATAGCCGGCTTCCTTCTCGATCTCTTCAGAAGTGGTGTAGTAGATGCCATCGTCATAAACATTGTTAATGCGAGAAACGTCGGTAGCAATCTTAACCTTATCCTTCTTGCCCTTCTTCTGGTAGAGGGTCTTATCCTTGATAAGGTAGATTACGGAGAGGTCTTCGGTAACGCTGAAGCTTTCAACGGCGGTCTCAAGCTTCTCGGTCTTCTTGCCGGTAGCAAGATAAATATCCGAAACGCTCTTTTCATCGATAACATCACCGTCTTCGTCCTTCTCCTCGGTCGTTTCAGCCTTGGTATAAATAACCTTCTTAAGGTCTTTGGTGATAGCAGAAATACCTGCAACATCAGAGTCTATCTTAGTCTTATCCTTAAGGTTGTGACGGTAGAGGCTACCCTCAGACATGTAAACAACTGCGGTACCCTTTTCGTTGATGATAAAGGTGCTAACGGTAGAAGCAAGCTTGACTGCATCCTTCTTGGACTCTACCTCGCGGTAATAAAGAGTGCCGCCCTGTGTGTAGAATATCTTCTTTCCGTCTGCAGAAAGGAGAGCGTTGCCAAAGCCGTTATCCTGCTTATTGGTTTCTTCAACAGCAACCCAAGGCTTGCCCGAGCCGTCGTAGTAAACAACGTCACCGTCTTTAGAGTAAAGGAAATAGCTAGGTGTAGCGGTAAATACGGATGAAATGATGATAGCAATTACAAGAATTGCAGCAAGAACGGCACCACCAATACCAAGAGTCTTCTTGTTAAGCTCGAAAGGAAGCTTAAAAGCGGGAGCCGCAGTAGCAGCTTCGGGAGCTGCAACGGGAGCAGCCTCAGGAGCGGGTGCAGCAACCAAAGCGGTGCCACAAACGTCACAGAACTTTACTCCGTCTTCAAATTGTTTGTTACAGTTAGGACAATTAGACATATGTATCCTCCTTTAAATTTTTTGCATATAAATATGCATTTAATCACAAAGCCGCAAAACGCGACACTTTTGCTCTTCTAATATACCATATTAATTATAATTATTCAAGAATTTATTCAAAATTTATTCATCTTTTTACATAAAAAGCCCCGCGGAATAACCCACAGGGCAGAAAACATAGTTTTTATAGTTGTTTTACAGCAAGATTATAAATAGATAGTACATAAGCGGTATGGTTATGACACCAAGGGTATTAGATATAAGCGCCATTGCCGCACCTGTTTTGGTATCGCCGCCGTATGCCGCGGGGTAAACAATAGTATTAAGTCCTAAAGGAGACGCAAATGCAACAAGGATGAATGCCATAATCTCTTTTTCTGTTCCCAGAAGATGCAGTACAAAAAGCATTGCCGCAGGAATTACGACAAGGCGAAGCAGACTTGCAAGATATATCTTTTTATCGGACACGAGCCCCTTTATTTCATAACCGCCGATAACGAAACCTGCAAGTATCATCGCGATAGGACCCATACAGTTACCTGCGTTGTTAAGGGTTTTCATTAGAAATTCGGGGATATATGCCTTCACGCCAAGGAGCCCGCCAACACAGCCTGCCGCAAGGGCAATGAGGGGCGGTGCGGTAAAGCCCTTTATAAGACTTTGCATCATTGATGCTCCGCCTTTTGGAATGAGAATGAAGAGTCCCCAGCTGTTGCAAAATATTGATATAATAAAGCAGAAGAGTGCGTATTTGAAAAGCCCCTCCTGTCCCCAAAGACCGAGAACTATAAAGTTACCTATAAAGCCGTAGTTTGAAAAGGACATTGCATACCTATATATATTGCGTTCGTAAAGACGGTGGACGTCGTCTCTGACATTTCGCACGAAAAGTGCCGCTATGGGCTGTGCAAGGATAAGCCCTACGATGAAAACCGCGCCGCCGTAAAGGGTAAGGCGGATATTCTGCGAAAGGGTTTCGGCAGAGCAATTTGTGAGCTGATTGAAAAAGTTTAGCGCAGGCACAAGCACATAGGTTTCAAGGCGAGAAAACGTCTTGTCCGAATCGGCAGGCAGAACTCGCGTTTTGCGAAGGGCAAAGCCGACCATAATAAAACTGAACATCATCAGCATTTGATTGCACACAAGACCGAAAACTTCCATATTTCGACCTCCTTTTACACTCTTTATTCAGTGTATAATAAATTGCTCGCAAAATCAAGTTGAAAGTAAAAATATTTTAATATATAATGTAAAAAAGCAAATCTGCAGCTGTTTTTGCAGAATATAACGGTAGAAACTAACCGAAAGGATTAACAATCAATGAAAAAAATATTTTTTGTAAGTATATCAATGTTGCCGGTAGACAAGCTCACACCACTCTATTATTCATTTGAAGGTGAAAAGAGCTCCGATTACAAGACCTGCTACCCCTCTATCGTACAGATGGAGAAAAACATTAATGTGGGCGACGAGGTTAAAATAGTTGCTGTCATGACCGACGACGATAACGAACGCACTGCAGAGAATTTCAAAGTTTTTGAGCAGGAGCTCGCCGCCCTCAGCAACAGAATCGGTGTGGCACTTGCCGTTAACAAAACGGTAAAAGTCCCCCACAACGAAACAAAGCAGAAGCTGATATACCTTCTCAAAAATCTTTGCGACGCCTTTGAAAAGGATGCCGAGATTTATATGGACGTTACCTACGGTACAAAGGTTACCTCTATTGAGCTTTTTACCTCTCTTGTTTTTGGTGCAAAGGTTAAAAATTCCGATATACGCTCGGTAATCTACGGAAAATTCAACCACGGCGAAATGGTAGAAAAGGGCACCATTTATGACATTCGCTGTCTTTACGATATTGCAAATCTTATCTATGCCGCCGACCACCTGCCCGAAGAAAGAATAGAAGACCTCCTTAATCAGCTCTGGGGGTAAAATATGAAAAAGACCGATTTTAAAGAGGTGCAGGAGCGGACCAAGTTTCTTATCGACAGCGCAGGGCTTGCCGCGGCTTCTGCCGTCGGTACCGACGACTTTTTGCCCCGCTTCTCAACACTCCTTGACATATTCAGACATGAATATGCCGCCTACCTTTATGCGGTGCGCGGAATAGACCCCTTTGACCCCAGACTCGCAGAGGAAGATAATTCCTTTTACGAACGGGCGCTCGAAGAGGTCTCAACCTATTTCAGTACTGCTGCAGAGGTGCTGACTATTGATTTCGTCCGCCGTTTCGACCCCGACAAAGCAAGCGGCAAACACCCTTTTTTCGACTTTTTTAATTACATAGTAAAAACACGTTCAGATGCCGCTTTTTCTGCCGAGCAGATTGCCGACACCCGACGCGGTATGACGGGACTTACCCGCGAACAGTCAAGACTTCTTTCTGCCGCCCTTCGCGCCTTTGAATCGGTCTGCGAGGTTACCGACGAAATAATTGTTGCTACCGCAGGACAGATTGGGTGCGATTCCGCGCTTTTGCGTGACGCTTGGGTAATGAATCGCAATTCCAATGCCGAAAGTCTTGATGCAGGCGAGGAAAACGATGAGGGCGATTTCGTTTCTCTCTATGATAAAATAGCCACCGATGACACCCACAAGGATAGCTCCGATTTTATTGAAGAGGCTCTCAAAACCCTTGATGCGCTGCTCATATACGAGCGACCTGCAGGCTTTAAGAAGAGCGACACCCCCTTTGAGCTTTCAAAGACCGAAAAGCTCCGCTTCCCCCTCCTTTTCACTAACCGACTTATCCTCGGCTGGGTGGATGAGCTAAAATTCTCCGACCCCGATGCCGCCAACCGTGCCGACATTTTAGGAAGGCGTTTTTCCGACCTTGCCCTTGATAAAAGGCGGTCAAAATACGAAAAATACCATGTCATTTCTCCCATCGTTTTTGATCTTTATGAGAAGACCCGTGCCGAGGTTACCCTTGGAATGCTCGCCGCAATCCAGGGGGTAGATCAAAGCGGATTTTCAGGAATTGAGGACGCGGTCACCCGCAAACTGGCGCTATTTAAGTTATATTGCAACTAGCGGGACCCTCTTTGCCCTATCCCCCTCTTTCTCTAATCCCTAAAAAAGCACCTAAAAGAGGTGCTTTTTTCGCAAATTCATCCCTTTCCGGCAGAATAGATAAGCTGAGAAAGGATGATAGTTTATGAAAAAGTTTTATAAATTTTTGCTTACCGCGACCGTCACGCTGCTTTCGGCAATTACAGTTCTCGTCAGCGCCGCCGTTGGGGTTACCTCCAACGCTTCGGGCGGATATAACGGGGTTTGCGATATAAGCTCCGACTCAAAGGAATGGATAATTGATAACTTTTCAGATTACAATACCCCCGATGAACTGATGACGGGACTTCTCCGCTTCGCCGTGACCGAATTTACCTATGAAAATATGGGGTATTTCCTTATTCAAACGGCAAATTTCGACAAGTTTATCGGCGAAAACGATTTCCACGGGGTCTGCTTTGAATTTTCGGTCTTTGCAAAGACGGTTGCCCTCGTTTGGGCAGAAGAAAAGGGTCTTCCATTAAAGGCGTTTATCTGCAACGTTTGGTACTGGAAAGGCGGAAAACGGCAGGGTCACAGCTACAACTATTTCGAATATGACGGAAAAACGGTCTACCTCGACCTTACCGCCGACCAGAATCACTTTAAAAAGGGCGAATTAGACAAGGTGTACGGTGCAGTAAACTGCAAAACCGACAAAAAAAGCTATACCAAAGCCCTTTATCCAAAATCCTATTCCAATTATATTTAAGAGGTTAACGCTATGATGGTTTCTGTTTTTTATTCACTAATTTTTATGGTCAACGCTCTTCTTTCAATCATCGGCAAAAATTCCGTACTGATTTTGCCCGCACTCCTCTCAATCGCGGCGGCAATAATATATGCCTCGTCAGAATGTTACGGCGAGGGGTGGCAGAAAGCAAGCACCGCCCTAACCCTCTGCCTCGGTGGGATTATTGCAGGCTATGGCTTCGGTGCGACCCTGCTCTCCCCCATTACTTTGACCGAGCACACCGTCATTCTCACTCAAGGGGTTTGCGGTCTGCTTGTAACGGTTGCCGACCCTGTAATCGCAAAATTAAAAGCCGACGGTTAGTCGGCTTTTGTTTTTTCTTTTAATTGTTTATAAACTGCGGCGTAGAGTGAGAAGGAAATTATAAGGGTTATCGTATCTGCGATGAACTGTGTCCAGACGATTCCGTACACTCCGAAAAAGTGATTAAGAAGATAAAGCAGCGGAATATTGACAAGTCCCTGACGGCAGGAAGAAAGCAGAAGCGACTGCCTCCCCTTGCCCATAGCCTGGAAGGTGTAGTTCATCTGAACATTTGTGACCATAAGCGGTGTTGCAAGGCAGGCTATCCTCAGGAAAGGAATGCCTAGTGCCATAGTTTCGGGCTCGTCGATAAAGAAACGGACGATATGCCCCGTGAAAAGCTGGAAGGCAACGATGCAGATTGCTGCAAAGGAAATGCCCCAAAGCCGCGCGGTGTTTGAAACCGCCTTCATTCGTTTGTAATTTCCTGCGGCATAGTTGTAGGCTACCAGTGGCAGCATACCCTGACAAAGTCCCATTCCTATATTCATAGGAAGCATATCTATCTTTTTAACAACACCCATAGCCGCCATCTGTATATCGCCGTGGGCGGTCATAAGGCTGTTTATGGTGGAGTTTGAAATGCAGGAAAGAAGTGTGTTTATAGCCGAGGGAAGACCAACCGCCAAAACCTCGCCGATGTGGAAAAATCCAGCTACGGCACCCTTAACGCTAGCCGACATACAGGTGTCCTTAGTCATTCTGAGATAGGTTATAAACATATAGGTAAAGGTGCAAAGGTTGGAAAGTGCGGTTGCCATTGCGGCGCCCGCCACCTCTTTGCCCTCGGGCAGAATAACGAACATAAATAGGGGGTCGAGAATAATATTGAGAATTCCGCCCATTCCAAGTCCGAAGCTCGCCTCACGTGCATAGCCCTCACTGCGGAGCAGATGGGCAAGTGTCATCGAAAGAGTGGTGGGAAGACCGCCCACAACCACAACCCAGAAGGCATACTCTCTGGCATAAACAATAGTGTTCTCCGAAGCGCCGATGAGGTATAAAATAGGGTCCATAAAAATGAAGACAATAAGCGCATAAAGGCCGCCCATTATAACCGCACCGTAAAAGCTGAGTGCAGAAACCTTTTTTGCTTCCTCGGGCCGCTTTTCACCAAGAAGACGGGATATAAGACTGCCGCCGCCCACACCGAAAAGGTTTGCCCAAGCGCTCATCATAAAAAGAAGCACAAAGGAAACCGTCGCCGCCGCAACCTTTAAGGGGTCGCCCGTTTGTCCGATAAAAAAGGTATCGGCAAGGTTGTAAATCATTGTGATAAGCTGGCTGATAATAGTAGGAACGGCAAGTGTTGCCAGAGCCTTCCATACGGGCATATCTTCAAATATTGCTTTGTTCTGCCTCATGCCGATTCCCCCTTTGAAAAATTATATAAGAATTATACTCCCCTTTTCATCAGCAGTCAATTACAAAGATAAAAAATTCTCCCGATTTTCTCGGGAGATTTGCAAATTTTTATTTTACCTTTGTAAAAACCATTTCAGGCGTTCCGTCCTCTTGAGGCACACCGTCAACATAATCCTTTATAAATTTAAGAGTATTTGCAGAAAGCTCGCAAGTGGTGTAATCACCGTCTTTAAACTCTTCCTCTGCGTCTACCATAAAGAGCTTGCCGTCTTCAAACTTATATTTACCCGAACCGCTGCCTTGTGAAAGCGCAGTGAGCATGGTATCTACCATTGTATCAAGATACTTATCCTCTGTCATTCCTAGCGTTGAAACAAGCTGCTCAACGGTCATTCCGTATTCTGCCGCAGCGGCAGGAAGCAATTCATCCTTATAAATTGCCTTAACGCCATCGCGTATACCCTCGCCGTCAAGCGAAACAGAATATTTTCCGTCTTCGGCAAACTCATACGTAATTTTAACGTCAAGGTTATAGGAAGAATATTTGGACAATGTTTCTTCGTCAAGACCAAGCGTATTGCTGATGTCTAACGCGCCTTCCCACTTGCCGACGATGGTTACAACCTCGGGCTCGGATTCGTCACTACTTGAGGGCTTCGACTTGTCATCGTCGTTTGATGCCGGCGAGCTGTCGTTGCAGGCCGCAAAGGCGAGCACCAGACAAAGGCACAACACTGCCACCATTAGTTTTGTAAGTAGATTTTTCATATTATTTTCCTCCTTTAAGGTTTGTAAACGATTATATGCTTTTTTTATCTGTAAGTCAACCACCAAAAAGAAAAACTCTAAAACAAAGCGTTTTGTGTATTATTCGACAGCTTTTTTAAATTCTATTCTGATTTCAGGCATTTCAAAGCCGGGGATTATTTCACTAACATCCTTTTTCATTTCAATTCCCGTGATTACGAGTGCATCCGCCGTAAGCTCGATTACAATGGCGGTATCTTTACTGATTTCTTTGCCCTCTGCAGCAAAATAAAGCTTTCCGTCCTCATAAATATATTTAAATGTAGACTTCTCAGGCTCGATTTTCTCAATATCAATTGACTTGATTTTTTCAATAACCGAATCTGCAAGCTCCTCTATTGTAGGAATATCAATATTCGGAATCGGAAGTTCTGACAATTCTCCTTCGGGTATCTGAGTCTCGGGAAACTCCATATCTTCGCTAAGACCTAATTTATCTTTGAGACTGTTTAGTAAGGCAGATAAATCAACATCCTGCTCGTCGATTTTTTCTGCTAGCTCCTTAAGGAATACTACGGCTGCCTTTGTGTCGAGAGTAAGCTCGGCGGTGCCGTCCTCCTTTATGTCCATAGTTATATCTACCGATAGCGGAGTGTCTCCCATAAGCACAAGCAGAGCGGCAAGCTCCTTATTTTCTTTAATATCAATAATATCCAAAGCGTCAATATTTGCCTTCCAAACACCTACAACGGTCGGCTTTTGTGTAGCAGAGGCGGGCGCAGAGTCTTGGTTCTCTGCCGCTTCTTTAGTATTGCAAGCAGCAAGGGGTAAAAGAATTAAACCGCAAAACATAAATGCCAACATTCTTAACATGAAATTTTTCATTATATTCCCTCCATTAGGTTTATGTTATTATTCTAACATACTAATCGGTGTTTTTCAATACATCTGTTAGTCGGCAAATATAGGCAAAACATTATTAGCCCCGAAGCATAGGTCGCATAAAACGGAGAATTCTATCGGATTAAGCTTACGCGCAGTGTGTAGTCGAAGCCGCCTATCTCTCGGCAAGGACAGAAAGATTTTTAAAGGTATAAAAAGCACGGTCGACCTGCTTTCTTAATTGTATATTTTGTAATCGTTTTCTTCTATTGAGGTTCTCATAAAGTAGCCTTCATCATCGAACGCATAAATATATCCGTCAAAAATGTTTGAGAAGCTGTATGCCTTTGCATCATACTCTACGCCAAATCCGAAGACTTGCTGACTGAATGACATATCTGAGAGGTTAAGGCTTCCACTTTTTGTTTCGGAAGGTTCTAGGCTGTCCCCGACATAATAATAAAAGCTTAAATAAATCTTTTCTACACCGCCCCACCGATAATAGTATGCATCTAAAACGATAGCCTCCTCGTTGCTTGCTACATAGGATATCGGAGAACGCTTTGTTTCTAAATCATATATTTTATCCGAGACAAAATATCTGCCGCTGACTAGTCCGCCCGTATTGACCTTCTCATACCAAAGCTCGGTCTTTTTTGTTTCGGGATAAAAACGCGAGATTGTCCTTGCGGCGGAATCTATGATGAAAACCTTGTCAGAACTTGACCAATATATGTTTTTTTCATACAAATCGTCAATTAACGCCTCTGTTTCGAGGGTGCCGAGGTCCATTTTATAATATTTCCGCTGTGTTCCGTTGTTTTTCTTTCCTTTGCTCGTAAAGTAAGCATATTTACCAACAACAACAAGATTCTCGGCATAAAGGTCACTGAGGACCGTTGTCCCCTTTCCGTCGGTGCGCATTTTAGTAATTATACCATTTGGAGCAATAAAGTAAATATACTCCCCGACAACGTTTATTTGAGTAGCGGAGGTGTTAGACAGCTTTACGCGACCGCTTCCATCTTTTTTCACCTTCCATAGTCCGTCGTTGTTGTTAAAGTTAGTTACGTACCCTATACTCGTGTAAATCCAATCGCCTTGGGTTGCAATATATCCGTTGCTATTGTGCCTGCCGAGGGTGTTATATTCCCAGGTTTCACAGTCGGGAGCAAATCCGGCGGTATCGGTGGCCGGATTTGTTGTGAATAGGGTGGAATTTTCAGAGGAACCGTCGGTAGAGTTAAAAGCTTCCGACGAGGTATTGTCGGTACTCGACGTCTCGTCAGAAGAGGTGTCTTGGGAGGAATTTCCTCCAAAAAGGGTTTCAAAAATAGTAGCACTTTCGTCGCTTTCCGTTCCCTTCGTGCCTGTGCTTACACCCTCTATAGCCTCTGCAATCTTAAAAATTCCAAAAATAAGCAGAGCAAAAAAGATGGTCACCGCCACCATAATTCCTGCAAGGCGAAGGACCGCTTTGTTTCTTTCTTTTCTTGCGACCTCCCCTATTACTGCGCCACGTTTTTCATCTTTGCCACGTATATTATCAAGAATCTCCTGCGCCACTGTAGCCGAGAGAAGGTCGGTACCGATTGCATTTCTGAAGGCGGTGGTAACCATAGCCACAAAGTCGCCGCCGTAAATTGGCTTATCGATTCCTCGTACACTAAGCATCTTGAGCAGCCGCTTTTCTGCCGCCTTAACACGGCTTCTGACGGTAGAATTGGGCAACTCCTTCATTCTTGCAATTTCGGAAACCTTCAGCTTATCATAATAAACGAGGGTTAAAAGCTCGGCATCGGCGGGCTTGAGGGCTAAGAGCACCTCGGTAATGTCGAGGGTAACATCATTTGACTTCAACGGGTCCTCGGGAGAAATAATCTTTTCTTCGAGGTCGCTAAGCTCGGCTTCTACCTTTTCATTTTTCGAAAATATAGTTTTAGAGCAGTTTTCGGCAATAGTGCGAAGCCACCAGGCAAAGGCATCGGGGTCCTTAAGCTTGCTTATATGTCTATAAACACGGGTAAAGGTCTCCTGAATGGCATCGCGGATATCCTCATCGTCCGAGAGATAATATTTCGCTACGGCATAAACATACCGGTAGGTGCTTCTATAAAGCTTTTCAAAGGCATCTTGGTCGCCCGAAACCGCCCTTTCTACAATCTCGCGGCCTATATTTTTCTGCATAAGCTCGGTTTGGGTAGTTATAAGCTCTGCACCCGTTTTCAACCCGTTTTTGCTCTTTTCTGCCATTCACTCACCTCCCATTTCACTATTAATTCGACATTATATATCATCTTTTACCCAATGTCAAACACAAAATAGCTGGATTTTCACTATGCAAAAAGCAAGCAGCTTATTCATTATAAAACTGTTTTTCTTCCATCAACACTCTATAGCTCATTTTATTCCATTGACAAAAAACGCTTCAGGGTTTAATATGAATCTTAACGATATTATAGGAGGAAATAAAATGTTGCCCGAATTACATGAGCTGCTTGAAATTATAATGGTCGTTTCCTTTGGTGCTTCCTGGCCGCTTAACGTTATGAAGTCCTATAAGGCACGCACAACAAAGGGCAAGAGCCTTGGATTTTTATATCTTATCTTCTTCGGCTACATAGCAGGAATTATCTCCAAGCTTTTAAACGAAGCTTATATGGCAAGCTTTGCTGATAAGTGGTATGTTCTTTTCTTCTACCTGCTTAACCTCATTATGGTTGGTATCGACCTTATCCTTTATGCTAGAAACGCAAGACTTGACAAGCTTGCTACCAAAAATAAGTAAGACTGATAAAAATTAACGCCCTTTGGATAAACTCCAAAGGGCGTTTTTTTACTTTCTATGTATTCTTTTTCTGTACTCGCTCGGTGAGCAGCCGTATTTCATTGCAAAAGCCTTTGAAAAATAGTTCTGGTCGGAGAAACCGCAGCTGTCGGCAATTTCTTTAAGCGAGATTCGGCTCTTTTTAAGATGCTCCTCCGCCTTTTCAAGTCGCACGTCCATTAAAATTTTCATTATGGTTGCACCATATTCCTTTTTAAAGGTCTTTATAAGAAGCGACTGTGAGCAGCTGAACTTGTCCGATAGTATTTCGAGGGTTATTTTTGAGGCATAATTCTGGTTTATGTATGCCATTATAAGCTCGGCAAGATTTCCGTTAGCGGTAGAAAGGCGGTTGGTTTCGGTTACGTATTCGGCTATAACGCCCATAATTGAAACATAAGATTTTATCAGTTTTTCGGGGGTTTCTCTCACCTTATCTATAATTGTTACCGTTTCGATTTCATCCTGCAACACATCATAAACCGAGCTGTAAAGCAGACTACGGTTTTTTTCAGTGTCGTCGCAAACCTGACCCATCATAAAATAACCCGAAAGGATTCCGTAATGGTAAATGGGTGCTACCGCCTCGTAAAGTCCGTGGCTGCAGCGGTATACCACCATATCTCCCGTTTCCTTTGCCTTTTCAAAGGCCTCTTTATCGTTCATCAGGCACTTTTTCTTGTTTTTGTTGTTGCGCTGAATGGTTTCGCAGAAGGGTGAAAGCTCTTTCGGATAGGCGTAAATCTCATTGAACTCGGCATCGTGTATCGACACACGGAAGCCCGAAACATTGTGAAATTCCTTTAGAATTGTCATAATTTTAAGCGAATCTTTCATATAACTGCCCCCTGTTTTTCTACTTTATGATAATTGTATCATATTTTGCTAAAAAATGCACTATTTTTTATAGATAAAAAATAATGGAAATTATAAAATTAATAATATTATTTAGAAAGAGTGGTAGAAATGAACATTATCAGCATTGACAAGCCTTTATCAGCTTTTGCCGTTTTTGATACCGATGTTACGGTAACAGGCTGTGCCCCCTACGGCAACGGACACATTAATGACACTTTTCTTATCAATTCCAAAAGAAGCGACGGCTCCTCTAAGCGTTATATTCTACAGGCTATCAATACGAATGTATTTAAAAAGCCCGAGCAGGTAATGCACAATATCGAAAAGGTTACTTCCTTCCTTCGCAAGGTTGCAACCGACCCGCGCCGCGTTATGTCCCTCGTTTATACTAAGGACGGCGCCGCTTTCCACACCGACGCTGACGGCCGCTGCTGGAGACTTTACGATTTTATCGAGGATTCTCTCTGCCTTGACCTTCCCGAAACTCCCGAGGATTTTTATCAGTCTGCTGTTGCTTTCGGTCAGTTCCAGAACTACCTCAATGACTTCCCCGTATCCGAGCTTTTTGAAACAATTCCCGATTTCCACAACACTCCCGACCGCTATCAGAAATTCCTTCGCGCAGTAGAGGCCGATGTTTGCGGCAGAGCTGCTTCGGTACAGGAGGAAATTAAGTTCGTAAAAGACAGAGCAGATTTCTATTCGGTACTTTTCGATGCTGAAAAGGCAGGAAAGCTTCCCTTCCGCGTTACTCACAACGACACCAAAATCAACAATGTTATGCTTGATGCCGCTACTCGCACCGCTCTCTGCGTAATCGACCTTGATACCATCATGCCCGGCTTCTCGGTAACCGACTTTGGCGATTCTATCCGTTTCGGTGCGTCTACCGCCGCCGAGGACGAAAGAGATTTGGATAAGGTTTGGATGGATCTCGCACTCTTTGAGTCCTATGCAAAGGGCTTTCTTGAGGGCTGTGGAGGACTTCTCTCGGCAGATGAAATTATGCTTATGCCCGAGGGCGCAAAGATGATGACCATCGAGTGCGGTATGAGATTCCTTACCGACTATCTCGAGGGTGACACCTACTTTAAGACAAAGTACGCCGACCACAATCTCGACCGTACACACACCCAGTTTAAGCTTGTTGCCGATATGGAAGCCAAGTGGGATGAAATGAAGGCTATCGTGAAAAAATGTATTTAAATTGAACACTGCTGTTTTTAAAGAGGGAAGACTCCTGTCTTCCCTCTTTGTTTTTTAATTATAAATAAAACAAATAATAAACGGAATATACAAAACCGCCCAAAAATTTGTATTATCTGCTCATCTTCTTTAAAAAACCTTTGAAAAGACACACTTCTTTATTGTACAAAATGGCAAACGGCACCCGAGGGAATACCCGAGTGCCGATTTTCGTTATTTATTCTTATTTTGTTACAAGATGAACGCCGAAGCCGCCGATGTCGCCCTTGAAGTAAGCAAACTTAACCTCGCCCTTGTCGTCGTAGGTGAAGCTGTCGGCATCGAACTCGAAGCCCTGTGACTCAAAATAGCGGATCGCTCTCGGAACGCTAGTAGTAGCAAGACCGATATGTCCACACTTACCAACGCCCATAAACTTCATAACCTCTATCTCACTGCCAGCGAAGATGGACTTGTTGCCGTCCTTTAAATCTCTGCCCATAATAGCTGAGAAGATATTAGCGGTGTTTTTAGCCTCTGCCTCGTCAGCAGAGTTAACTCCGATATGCTTAACCTTAATGTCGAGCATAGTGAGAACTGCCTCGCGAGCGAGTGCGGTAATGCCATCCCAATCCTCTGCATCAACCATCTTTTCAGGTACCATCCAGCTTCCGCCGCAAGCAATAATCTTGGGGAATGCGAGATACTCGTTAAGGTTTGCGGGGCCGATTCCGCCTGTGGGGATAAATCTCATCTTGGGGAAGGGACCTGCAAGAGCCTTGAGAACTTTGAGACCGCCCATAGCCTCTGCAGGGAAGAACTTTACAACCTCAAGACCCATCTTGGTAGCGATAGAAACCTCGGAGGGGTTTGTACAACCGGGGGTAATAGGGATATTGTTCTCTACACAGTAGCCAACGATTTCAGGGTCGAAGCCGGGGGAAATAATATACTTTGCGCCGGCGGCAACTGCAGCCTTGCACTGGTCAAGTGTAACAACGGTGCCTGCACCAACGAGAATGTCGGGCATCTCTCTTGCTATGTTTGCAATAGCAAGGTCTGCGCCAGCTGCACGGAAGGTTACCTCGGCAACGGGGATTCCTCCCTTTTTAAGTGCGGTTACAAGCGAAACTGCCTTTGAGGGGTCGTTCAGCTTAATAACGGGCACGATACCAACCTTACTAATCTGTTCTAAAATGGGATTCATAAAGACTCTCCTTTTTTATTCACGGCTTTAAAGCCTTTTATTTCCTTTTTATTATACCATAAATCCAAAATCCTGCAAGTCCTCTGTAAAGAGTTTTTTGATTTCCTCAAAGCTTTTGACCTCATAGGTAGGTTCGTATTTCTTTTCCTCTCGCGAGCGGTTAAAAAAGCAGGTGTCAATTCCTGCGTTTATTCCGCCGAGGATGTCGGAAGACATACTGTCGCCGATTATGCAAATACGACTTCGGTCCTTTTCGTCGATTTGGCTTATTACGGTATCGAAAAATGCACGGTCGGGCTTTTTAACACCCATTTCCTCCGAAATAAAAATCTTGCTAAAATATTTGCTGATCGGGGAGGCTGCGAGCCTCTTTTTCTGGATATAGGTGCTTCCATTTGTGATAAGGTGAAGGGTGTATTCTCCTGACAGAGCGCGGCAAAGCTCCTCTGCGCCATCAAGCAGCATATTGCCGTTTGCCAGCTCCTCAAAATAGGTTGCCGCCATTTTCTCGGCATTTATATCGAGCCCTAAAGCCTCTATAAACCCTTTGAATCTGCCAACCTTAATTTCTTCTCTTTTAATCTCGCCCTTTTCAAAGCGCTTCCAAAAGCCGTCATTTATTTTGGAATAAAGACGGGCGTTCTCGTCACTTGGCTCTACACCGTAAACTCGGCAGGTATTTTTAATCGCCTGCTCCTCGGCGGCATAAAAATCCATAAGGGTATTATCGTTATCAAATAAAAGGGTTGTATATTTCTTCATAAGCCTCACGCAAACAGCCCAATTATAACAGGCACTAAAACCATTACAAACGCCGCGGCAAGATATATCGTAATACCAAGTGCCACCGCACCGCCCGAGGTGCCGCCACGTCTGTGAAGTGTGAGAAAATATTCGGTTTTGGGCAATCCCTCTGCCTTAATTGCGGAAATTTTCGAGATTGCGTGCTCTTTATAGATATAGTCGGCAAAAAGCGCCATTATTATAGGTAAAGCCACGCGTAAAATATAGTTATTTATGTAGTCAAAAATAACTATGCTGTTTTTCTCTGCCTCCTCGACAATTTCTGACGTTCTTCTCTCAAACTCGGCTTCACTAAAAGCACCATTCGCGCTTACTGCCTCGGATACAAGCTCGCGGTAATCCACCGACGCCTCGCGGATTGCACCAAAGTTAACCATAAGCGAAACAAAGGCTACCCCAAATGCCACCACCAAAATCAGCACTGCAGGCTTTATCATTTTGCGATAGAGGAAATATGCCGCTACTCCTACAGGTCCCAAAAACAGACCGAGAAGCAGCACAGGCAGGCAGAAAGAAACCTTTTTATCCTCTCTGCCGAGCGCCACAAGCTTTGGCACGATGACGTTGCTGTTTTCCCCTACAAAAACGTTCATCTCATAGGTGGAAATCTCGTTACTACTCTGAAAATTTTCCTCTGCGTTGCTTTGTGCCTCGCCATCGTACTGCCAGACGGGCTTTTTATCTACGCACGGAAGCTCTGCACCACAGGTTTTGCAATACTTATAGTCTGGGTTGTTTTCGGTTTTGCACCTTACGCATATCTTCATAAGCTCTCTCCCATTTAAATAAATGCAGTTATTATAATTTCAAGCAAAAGCGCCGCGATAATAGCGATGCCAAAAGCGAGTAGGTTGATTCCGCCCTTGCTTTTAATTGCACTCTCCTTGTCTTCGGCCTCTCTTATCTCCTTGCAGGTCTCGATAACCTTGTTTTTATAGTGCATGTCGGCAAATATTGCCGCAATAACCCTCGTTACGAGGTTAATAATACTTCCAACGCTTGCAAGGATGACCACCACAAAATTTGCCTCCTGCGGGGTCTCGGGCATAAGCCCCATGAGCAAAGCCGCCGCAACGACCAGAGCTGTCATCAGCGCCGACATAAGATACATTTTGCGAAAAGCATACCACCCGTGCGGGAAGAGGAATGCTGACCAATTCCAAGAGACTTTTTTACCCTTTTTAAACTCTTTAAACTTTGGAATATATCTGAAGCCGTTTACCAAAACTACCTTTGTCGCTTCGCCTACCGTTACTCCGTCTTCGAGCTCCTCGTTGGGATCGAATCGATAAGAAACGGGGGCGGCAAACTGAATGTTGGGCGAGTTTTCGCTAACAGGCAGATTGCAGTAGGGGCAAAAGTTTGAGTCGGGCTCTATCTCTGCTCCACAGCCACGGCAAAAGAGGGCTGTTGCCTTATTCTCGGGCTGTGTCTCAGCGTTTTCCTCTTCGGGCTCGTATTTATACTGATTTTCAGTACCGTGCAAATCCCCAAGCTTACATTTTCCTACCGCATTCCAGCAATCTCTGTGATGCGGTGCGCCACACTCAGGGCATATTACAACGTCGTCATCCTCAAAAAGATATGCCGAGCAAACGACACACTTTCTTCCTTCTAATTTCAAACCTTTTCCTCCATTTTTTCGAGGTAATCGAACACGGTTTTAAAATATTCTCTTCCGTAGTTGTGATATTCTCTGTTTTCTATCATAATCTTTAGCTCGTCTGGTGTTACCCATTTAACCTCGGCAACCTCATTGCGCTGAAGGCGAAGCCCCGTTGCGTCGGCATCACAACGAATAAAATAAATATCGAGCATTGAGTTTCTTCGCTTCATTCTGGTCGCGAAACGTAGCGCACCCTCGGGCGCCTTTATTCCAAGCTCCTCATAAAGCTCTCTAGCCGCCGCCCTTTCCGAATTCTCTCCCGAAATGGCAGAGCCGCCCGTCGCCGCCCATTCTCCCGGCATAAGGCGTCTGCGCTCACTTCTCCTTTGAATAAGAAGGTTGCCCTTCGACGACACTACCCATATATGCACAACAAGGTGGTATTCCCCGTGGCGAAGCACCGTGCGTCCTCTTACGGCGGTACGACCCGTAATTACACCTTTTTCATTCATAATGTCCCAAATTTCCATAATTTACCTCTTTGGCGACATTTCGCCTTTTACTTTAGTTAATATAATAACAAAAATTATACAATTATACAACATTATTTTTGTAAACCTTTTTTGAATATTGAAATAATACTTGTAAATATCAGAATTATATATTATAATGAACATTACCAAAGCCTTCGACTGTGTGAGAGGGTGTGCGAATGGGCGGGTCCTGTGCGACAGGGTACCGCGAACCATGTCAGGCGGGGAACCGAGCAGCATTAAGCAGTTCACTCTGTGCGCCGCAGTAAATCGGCTCATTCGTACGCCCTGTCATACAGTCGTTTTGTTTGGGTTGGAAAACCGGTCTACAAATTTTGGGGAAGTGAAAAAATGGCATACAAGGCTCTTTACAGAAAATACCGCCCCCTCACCTTTTCGGAGGTGTCGGGTCAGGAGCATATTACTGAAACCCTGAAGGGCGAGCTAAAGGCGGGGAAGATTTCCCACGCTTATCTTTTCACGGGCACACGCGGTACAGGTAAAACCAGCTGCGCAAAAATTCTTGCCCGCGCGGTAAACTGTCTTTCTCCCATTGACGGCGACCCCTGTTTAGAGTGCGAAGCCTGCCGCCTTGCCCTCGGCGAAGAAACCACCGACATTGTAGAGATGGACGCCGCTTCAAACAATGGTGTTGACGATGTAAGAATCCTTCGCGAGCAGATTAATTTTACACCCTCTCAGCTTAAATACCGCGTTTATATTATCGACGAGGTTCACATGCTCTCGGGTGCTGCCTTCAACGCCCTGCTCAAAACCCTTGAAGAGCCTCCCGCACACGTTATCTTTATACTTGCCACAACCGAGGTGCATAAGCTTCCCGCAACTATTCTTTCACGTTGCCAGCGTTTTGATTTCCACCGGATTGAAAACAATAAAATCGCAGAGCGAATTTTCTATATTGCCGAAAAAGAAGGCTTTGCAGTAACCGAAGAAGCAGCAAGCCTGATTGCCGCGGCAGCCGACGGCGGTATGCGTGACGCCCTCTCGATTCTCGACCTTTGCCTCTCGGCTACAAACAAAATCACCGAGCAATCGGTTGTAAGCTCACTCGGAATGAGCGGAAACGAGTATTTAACCCGTCTTGCCGACAGTATTTTGTCATCCGACACCGAAAGGGCTCTGACACTTGTTGACGAGCTACACAAAAACAGCGTAGATACCCTTCGTCTTGCGAACGAGCTTACCTCATATTTCCGAGATATTATGATTGTAAAAACCGTAAAGAGCGAGAAAAAGCCTGTTGTCTGCTCGGCCGAACAGATGAAGATTTACGAAAAGTTTGCCGCAAGCGCAGATATTCGCGATATAATACGCACACTTAATATGCTTTCCGATGCCGTTTCTTCTATGCAAAGTGGCAACCGCAGAAGCATACTTGAAATGGCACTTATAAAGCTTTGCGACCCCGCATTATCGGAGGATTTTGCCTCCCTTGAAAAGAGGGTGCGTGCCCTTGAATCGGGCGCGGCTATAAAAGCCCCCGTAAAGGCGGCAGAGCCAATAAAGACCGAGGTTAAGGTAGTGGAAAAGGCAGAAGAAATCCCTCTTCCTGAAGAAGCCCCTGCAGGGCCTAAAACTCAAGAAATTCCCCTCCCGGAGGAATCGTCTGTCTCTGCTCTACCCACGGCTGCAGAAGGCGACACTCCCATAGCAGAGTGGAGCGAGATTCTTAAAATAATCAACCAAAACGCTCCTCTTATGGGCGGCGTGCTGAGCGGCTCGAGAGCATTCATTTCGGGACAGTTCCTGCTTATAGATGCGCCAAACCCCTTGTTTCGCGACCTTATAAATAAAAAGGATGCAACCTATAAGGATGCCATACGAAACGCCGCAGCAGAGGTGCTTGGTGAGACCTACAAGCTTGGTCCATACCGCAAGGAAACTAGCACCGAGTCAAATCCTCTTTTACAGCTTCAGGATAAGTTAAAACAGCTTGAAGTTCCGAAACACAGATAAGGAGATAAAAATATGAAAGTCAGAATACCCAATCAAAACGGTGGAATGAGCCAGCAGCAGATGCTAAAAAAGGTTCAGCAAATGCAAGAGGATATGGCAAATCTTCAGGAAGACCTTGACGCACGCGAATACGTGGGTTGTGCCGGCGGCGATATGGTTACCGTAACCGTAACCGGCAAGCACGAGGTTGTTTCGGTTAAGATTAAGCCCGAGGTGCTTGAGGAGTGCGAGGGCGACCCCGAAATGATTGAAGACTTCGTTACCATCGCGGTAAACGAGGCTATTTCCAAGGCAGTTAAAACCTCTGAAGAGGAAATGGGCGCTATCACCAGCGGACTTAACATCCCCGGTATGCCCGGAATGTTTTAATAATGGCTTATAACATAGTTTCATTAAACGAACTCACGGCGCAGTTTGAAAAACTGCCCGGAATAGGCAAAAAGACGGCGCAGCGCCTCGCTTTTCACGTTATAACCGCTCCCGAGGACTATGCAAAGCGCTTTGCAAGCGCTCTCATAGACGCACGCACTAAAATTCACCTTTGCAAATGCTGTCAGGCACTTACCGATACCGAAGCCTGCGCGGTCTGCAGTGACCCTGCCCGTGACAAATCGGTTATCTGTGTTGTGAGCGACCCGAAGGACGTCCAAGCATTTGAGCGCACGAGAGAATATCGCGGTGTTTACCACGTGCTTCACGGTGTAATCTCTCCCCTCGAGGGAATCAGCCCCGAAAAGCTCAAGATTCGCGAGCTTATGACAAGGCTTGCCGACGGCACGGTTAAAGAGGTTATTATGGCGACCGACCCCACGGTTGAGGGCGAGGCAACGGCAGGCTATATCTCAAGGTTTATAAAGCCTATGGGAATTAAAATTACCCGTCTTGCCTACGGTGTGCCCGTCGGTGGCAACCTTGAATATGCCGACGAGGTAACCCTGCAAAGAGCTCTTGACGGAAGAAATGAGATTTAGGCACTAGACAATAGGCATTAGAAAGGCATTAAACATGGTTACACAAAAAGATATTGACAGAATAAATGAGCTTGCAAGAAAGAGTAAGACTGAAGGGCTCACCGACCAAGAAAAGTCAGAGCAAAAGGCCCTTCGCATAAAGTATATCGAGGGTTTTAAAGAAAGCCTTGTCGGTCAGCTCGATTCTATCACGGTTGTTGAGCCTGACGGTTCTAAGCACAAGCTTAAAAAGACCCCGAAATCATGAAGATAGTCGTTCTTGAAGCAGGGGTTATGACTCCCGGCGGTCTTTCCCTCGATGTTTACAAACAGTTCGGCGAGGTAATAGAATATCACACAACAAAGCAGGAGGATGTTATCGAGCGGATAGGCAACGCCGATATTATCCTCCTTAATAAGCTTATAATTGATGAAAAGGTAATGAGTTCCTGCCCGAATCTTAAGTTTATCGGACTTTTTGCTACCGGCTTTAATACCATCGACGTAAAATATGCCGCCGAGCATGGAATCACTGTCTGCAACGCGGGGCATTATTCGACCAATGCCGTAGCCCAGCACACCTTGGCACTGATTTTAAACCATTATAACCGAATTGCAGATTATCATAACGCAGTACAGGGCGGAGTCTGGGAAAAATCGGAGCTTACCACCCTTTACGATTTTCCGACCGATGAGCTTTACAGCAAAACCGTGGGCATTATAGGCTACGGACATATCGGCAAAAGGGTTGCCGAGCTCTGCCTTGCCTTTGGAATGAAGGTGCTTGTATATACACGAACCCCAAAAAACAACTCCGAGGTTCAGTTCGTATCATTTGATAAACTCCTCGAAGAATCCGATATTATCTCTATGCATTGTCCCCTAACCGCCGACAACCGCCTTATGATGAATAAAGAGACCTTCGCGAAGTGCAAGAAAAAGCCCCTTTTTGTCAATACCGCACGCGGTGGACTTGTCGATGAAGCCGCACTAAAAGAGGCTGTAGAAACGGGAGTCCTTAGCGGTGCCGCACTAGATGCCATCACGGTCGAGCCTATGCGAAACTGCATTTTAAAGGGTGTACCAAATATAACCATCACACCACACGCCGCCTGGGCACCCATGTCCACCCGAATTAATCTCCTCGGCGTCACAGTAGACTGTATAAAGAATTGGATAGAAGGACATCCAATAAATGTAGTATCAAAAAAATAAAGTATTCTTTATCCACCACCATTCAGATTATCTGAAGCTTAACAATACCTTGCAAAACGCTACATTATATTAACCACGAGGCGATGTGGTAAGGTTGGGCTTACTTTTGCTCGCCTTAATCTTAAAAAGTTAGAAAAAATCTCGTTAAAAGGCAAGGATATACCGCTTCTTTACCAGATTTATTTGATGTTATATTAAGTTTTCTCTATTTTAATCCGCAAAAAATAAAAAAGCAGATTTTCTGCCTGTTAGAAAACCTGCTTTGTCTACTGTCTGACAGGAGTGCCTATTATTGGCACTCCTGTTTTTATTTATATATCTGTTAACACCTATTTCGACCTTTACAGAGCGGTTTTGCGTTTTCAAGAAGGCATTTCTCTGCATCCCCGTTCCACATCCCGTTGTTATCCTCCACAAGTCTTGCGAGCTCGCAGAACATAGGGTCGGTCTCACCAAGCTTTTTGAAGTCATCAATAGCGGTGAGTGGCATAGAAATCTGATTATAAATAAGCTTCTTACCGCCCTTGATATTTGGGAGATTGAGGGTTGTTTCAACAACCGAGTCCAGTCCCCCGATATGGGTTATCATTGCAGAAGGGTTGATCGTGCCGTTATTCATAAGGTTAATAGCCTCTCTCATATCGTCGGTGTTACCGCCGCTTGTTCCAACGATGTGGTTGCCGAAATAATGAACATTGAAGAAGTTCATTTCAGCCTTGAAATTTTGGTCAGTAGGACCTGCGAAAAAATTAAGGCAGCCGTCAAAGCCGAGAATCCGATCAGCCTGCTCCACAACAGAACGAACGGGTGCGAAGCAGATTACATCGTCGTATCCTGTGCCACCGGTAATGTCGCGGAGAGCCTTTACGGGGTCAGGTGTATTTGCGGTGTTTACATAGTGAAGCTCAATTCCGAGTTCACGTGCGTGCTCTACAGTGTAGATGCTCTCGGCACGGGCAAGACGTGCCTCATCAATATCGGTAACAACGAGCATTGAGGGTCTTCGGTCGCAGTGGAGCGCATAGTCAATTGCGCCAAGTCCCATAGGACCAACCGATGCGAGAAGAGCCATTTTACCGCCCTCGCGAATACCCATATCGTGAACATAGCTGCCTGCCTTTGTGTGGTACATAGCCTTGAAGGTGCCGATAATACAGCTCATAGGCTCTGCCAGCGAGCCATAAAAATAAACATCCGAATTATAGGGTAACAGACAGTCTGTAAGAAGCGTTTCAATCGGGATATTTGCATACTGTGAATCGCCACCGACATGCTGATAAGAATATCCGAGTGCCTTCTGGCTACCTTTATAAAAATGCGTGGGCTGAACGGCAACGCCATCTCCCTCGCGAAATTTATGTTTCCAGTTTTCGCCAACCTCGATAACTCTTCCGCAGAACTCGTGACCAATAATGATAGGAGTCTCATCAACATTATCGGGAACACGTTTGTGCTCTCCGCCCTCAATGGAAGCCTTGTAGGTGCTCATACAGAGAGAGTCCGAAATAATTTCTACCCGAACGCCATCGGCATCGATATCAGGAAGATCGATTTCCTCAAATCGAAGATCCTTTTTCCCGTGAAGTCTTACCGCCTTAGTTTTCATACTATCACCCTATAATAAAATAACCTCATACGAATTGTACCATATTCCGCTTATATATACAAGCGCAATGCCTAGAAAAACAGTTCAAAATTATGTAATTTAGATTAGTCTTTGCCCGAAAATGAAAATATGAGGTAAAGGCAAAATGGGAAAAGAATTTACTATTATTTGATAGTAGGATGACCTTTTTTCGTATCTCACGGAAGGAGCAAGCCACCTCAACTACAAACCCGCCGTAGGTTTACATACAAACGTATGTAAAGTGAAAGAGGGGGCAAAACTTTTTCATTCGCCTCTTTTTTATGAAAGAGAATTATCCCTGCTTATTATCGACTAACTAACCCTCCCTCATTGTGCCATTTCGAGTGATTACAATATAAAATTTCGACTCCTCCTCTTCTACGCGCTTTTTCGACAAACACAAAATGTTAGAATTTGCCAAAGAGGGGGGGTGCATCGTTTAAAATGTAATATTAAACAAAGTGAAGTGCTCCTTGCAATCAAGGAGCACTTTGTTTTAGGTTTACAAAAGCTTATTCCACTTTCTTTTTATATTTGAGGTGGGATAAGTATGTGTAATAAAGAATTAATAGCGCTTATATCGGAATATCAGGCACACGATACAAGAAATTTTGAAAAACTCTTCGCGGTGTTCGAAAATCTGATATACAGCTACGGAAAAAAGCAAGCAGATTCAGATGCCGTACAGGACCTGTCTGATTTTTTTGTTGAGCTTTTATTCAAAATTCGGCTTTCCAAATTCGAAAACAATGATTCGGACAGCCTTCAGCGGCATATTGCCGTCTGTATCAGAAACGAACATAACCGTATGTGCAAAATTTGGTCAGAGCATCTGCCCCTTAATGAAGAGCTTATCGAAACGCTGACTGAAAACGGTATTTGTAATGAGGACAGGCTGTTTTTAAAGGAATGTCTTGCTGCCTTGACCGCACTCCAAAGAAAGGTTCTCCTTTTAAGATATGTAAGTGGATACTCCGATTCCGAGATAGCCGACCTTTTACATATCAGCAGACAAGCCGTAGGAAGGCTCAGAAGCCGCGCTATTGAGTCTATAAGAAAAAAGTTTAAAATTCCAATTGCTCGAACAGATAAAAATGCTATGAGGAAATTTCCCCATAGCATTTTTATTTCCTTGTAGGACCAATTTTAAGCGGTGTTTTGTTCCTTGTTTGGAATTGCACCACCTAACTTCTAAAAAGCGATTCTGGACCAATTTAGAGCATTCCAAAGTGCTTAAACATCTTCGATTGCTTTTTTCTAGTGGGCAGTTTGGCACTCCGTGTCCATCTTTGCCCTTGTTTTAGTTTTCCCTTTTCTCAAAACCGTGTTTCTCTTTCGC
>JAZUAU010000012.1:0-1633 GCA_045638145.1 Acutalibacteraceae bacterium | reverse complement strand
ACTTTATATTTCACTGTAACACTCATGTCCACCACTCCAATGCTACAAAAAGCACACCGAAGAAAAACCGCCGAGGATTTATTCCCCGGCGGCTGTGTCCCAATGCATATTACTTGTTTTATATATTAATACTGAATTTCTGCGCCATGTTCTTCCGCAAATGCTTCTAAAACTTTGTTGTATTCATCAAGCAGGGCAACCCCTTCGTTAATGCTTTCTTGTGCTGCGTTGATTGTAGCTTCATCCTGCGTGTTGCAGCCTTCTAAAAGTGCTTCAAAGCCTTTTTTATAGGCATCCATTACTTTAACATATTTTGCTTTGATTTCTTTTACTTCTTCTGTTTCGGGGTTGATTGCATTCAGCTTTTCAAGCGAATTATTTACAAGCGGCAGAAGAACTTCTTCAAGGCTTTTCGCAAGAGCCGCATCATCTTCTGCTTCTCCCCAATTGCCGACTTCCGTTGTAATTTTTGTATAGTTTTCATTCACTTCAACCATTTCAACATTTAAAAAGTTTGTAAAGTCTTCGTAAACAGGATCCGTACCACAACCTGCAAGAAGTGTAGCTGACATAACTACCATAAGTAAAAGTGCTAAAAGTTTTTTCATAATAATTTCCTCCATAAATTAAAATTCAGGTGTAAAGCCATTTTGACAATTCATATTAAGCCTTTTGATGCAGCTCTCCACAAGAAGGTTACAATTTCTGCTCTGCTGCAAGATTTTCCGGGACTGAATGTATCATCGCTTGTTCCGTTGGTAATACCGTTATCTACCGCCCATTTGACAGGCTCAAGGTAATATGCATTGCGATCAACATCTACAAATTGGGTAGGCATAGATTCTTTTCTTGTGATGCGTGCGTCTTCTTCCTCAAAAATTTCTTCGCTTCCGGCAACAGCGGATTTATTCAGTATAATACCCCTTCGCCTTCAAATTCGAGTATACCTTCTACATAGGCGCCACCGCCGTTATATTCAATCATATGCATCAATGGATATTGATTGCCGTTTACATAGGCCCGGAGCACCTTTACGGTGTTATTAAATTGAAGATGTCCAAGCTGTTTACTGCCGGTGTTTGCCTGCTCGAACACAATCTGTTTTTCTTTTAAAACACCTGTTCCGCATTCATCAGGCTGAAAATCAAAGTCGTCGTCTACGTGGAACGTATAGCTTCCTTTTACCACATACTTTGAAATGTTTGTGATATTAAACAGATGGTTGTTATAGTCTCTATCGGGAGCCTCCGCCTCGTCCGCCGCCGGAAAAACCTCCACCGCCACCAAAGGATGCTCTTCCGCCGCCACCGCTTGTTCTTCGTGCCTGCATTGCTCTTTGTGATGAGCGATACATACTGCGGTAATAGTGGTGGGCTATAATAACATTTCTGTTGTAAGTCTCAAATTCGGGTATCTTTTCGGGATAAACCTGTTTAAACTGATTTATAACCTTATCTGCAATACCAAAAAGTGTGGCATAGACCATATATTCTTTCCAGATAATCGTTTCGGTTATTTCTCTTTCAGAAATTAAGGTAAATTCTTCTAAGTACTTTTTAAGTCCGATAACCTCAGAGAGTTCTTCTTTCCCCTTATCGCTTAAATCCTTAATGCAGTTACCTGCGCCGCCCCA
>JAZUAU010000011.1:0-17571 GCA_045638145.1 Acutalibacteraceae bacterium | reverse complement strand
GTATTTATCTTTGACCTATGCTTTTATCTCTGGATAGATTGCGGTGGTTCTGGCGGTTTTGGGTAGGTCCCCCACATTCGCATCAAAGTAGATATGTTCATCTAGCTTTTGCCGACTCAATAATGCTACCGTTTCTACATGATGAGTGCGGGGGAACAAATCAAACGGGGTATATTCCATTAGCTTATAATCAAGAGCTTCGAGGATTTTTATATCTCGGGCAAGGGTTGCGGGGTCGCAGGAAATGTAGACGATTCGCTCGGGAGCAAAATCATTAGACACCGTTTTCAGCAGTTCTTCGCTGCAGCCCTTTCTCGGTGGGTCGAGGATAACGACATCGGGTTTTACTCCCTCGTTTTTGAGGCTGACGGATGCCGCCGCGGCATCCCCACATAAAAATCTAGCATTATCTATTCCATTGTTTTTAGCATTAAACTCAGCGTCTTTTATAGCTTCGGGGATTATCTCAACACCGATTATCTCGGCGGCTTCTTTTGCCATTGAAAGACCAATTGTACCTGCACCGCAATAAAGGTCGAGCACTCGCTTGCCGGTTGGCTCTGCATATTCCTTTGCCTTTTCATAAAGGAGCTCTGCCATATTGCGGTTTACCTGATAGAAGGAAAGCGGATTAATTCGCACCTTCACACCGCTGAGAATATCAAAAATATGTCCGTCGCCGTAAAGGGTAACACACTTTGTGCCGAGTATTACATTGGTTTTTTCGCGGTTTATATTAAGTACAACTGTTTTAAGATTCGTGATTTTACTCTTCAGCGCTTCGATTAGTTTTTCCGAATTCGGAAGCTCGTTTCCGTTAATAACTACCGCTACCATAAGCTCGTCGGTTTTTTGGGCAAAGCGAAGATAGAGGTGTCGGACAAGTCCTCTTCCAGTTTCCTCGTTATAAACAGATAGATTGTTTTTACGGATAAAGTCGGTAAAGATATCCGAAGCAGTTTTAAAAACTGCCGGCTGAAGTGAGCAATCACCAGACGGAATAATATCGTGGGAATGGTTGCGGTAAAAGCCGACGGTGTAATCCTCTGACACGGGATACTGCGCCTTGTTGCGGTAACGGGTAGGCTCTCTAACGCAGATTTCCCTTGCCGTCATATCTACCCCTCCGATGCGCTTTATCGCATCCTCTACCCTTTGTCTTTTGATTTTGCACTCCGATTCATAAGAGATATGGCGGTAGACACAACCACCGCACTTTGAAAATGCGGGGCAATCGGGCACTATGCGGTCGGGTGACGGAGTAATAATTTCCTCTATTTTACCAAAGGCGCAGTTTGATTTTACCTTTAAAATTTTTACCTTACAAATATCGCCTATTGCCGTCAAGGGCACAAAAACGGCAAGCCCTTCGTATCTTCCAATACCGGAGCCTTCGCTTGACATAGTCGTAATATTCAGTTCAATAATGTCGTTCTTTTTCATTGATAATATCCTACATTATTTTCGTAAAAATCAAGTATAAGGTTGTAATTCGCCATTGCAAATCGGCAATGAACCGCATAGCAAGCGATTAAAAAAGGTAGTGTATAGAGGGCGGGCATAATGAGGTTTGTGAGAAAAATCCAACCGATCATTGAAAAGACGAGACTGAAAAAAGCTCTGCCCGACCGCTTCGCCACCATCGAAGAGGTGTGCACTGCTTCGAGAAGCAGCATATCGTCATTCATAGCGACAAGTACGGGGACTAAATAATACCTTAAAATATAAATCACAGCGCAGATTACACCAACAAGATACAAAAAAGCGCGGATGAGAATTAGGTTTGGTGCCCAGATGGGAATTTCTCTGCCTATGAGCAGGTAAAGCTTATCGGTTGAGAGTGCGTTGACAATTACATAAGGCAGCATACAAACGAAGATGGCGGTAACGATTCGCCAACCCATTATAAAACAGAGCTTTATGGCTCTAAAATATTTGGTACGGTCGGAGAAAAAGTAAAAAACGCCCGAAAGCTCATTCTGAAGAGAGTTTGTAAGCCGCCAAAAGTAGCGCAATATTCCGAGAAAGAGGGGGCTTAACACAAAAATACCGAAAAGTAGCGCAAAGACAGCCACACCAAACAAAAGATTTGTATCCTTTATAAGTAAGCTGAGTGAAATGGATAGAGTTAAAATTAGCGTACCAAAATAACCCGTAAAGGCTGCAAGAATAGCTTCACACCATCTGCCTTTAAGGGCAGTGCGCGCCGTTATTTTAACTACTTGACTTGGTGGAATTCTGTAAGCGAGCATTTCACTTCTCCTTTCTATAATACTTTTAGCTTGGCAAAACCTGCCATAATCTTTTTGGTACCAACAGTATCAAAGGCAATTTCAAGCATTGCATCATTACCCATTGGAGTGACCTTGGTGATAAGACCCTGTCCGAAGGTTTTGTGCTCAACGCTCATACCTACCTTATAAGAATTCGTATTGCTTTTAGGCGCAGATACGATGGGCGCTTTGAAGACATTTGCGTAATCGTAGTTGCTGCTCGATTTCTTGGGGGTAATTGTTGTAGCGGTAAACATTCCTCTTTGTGAGGTTTTGTTGCAAAGGCTGTCTGGAATCTCATCGACGAAACGGGACAGCGGATTTCTGCTTGTGCTTCCGTAAAGCATTCTCGTATCACTATGGGTTATATAAAGTCTTTTCTTGGCACGTGTTATTGCAACGTAGGCCAGGCGACGCTCCTCTTCAATCTCGGCAGGACCGCCGTAAACCGACTGCTGTGAGGGGAAAAGTCCCTCTTCCATTCCGATAAGGATTACACGTTCAAATTCAAGTCCCTTTGCAGAATGCACCGTCATCATAATAACGGCATCTGCACCCTCTTCATAGGAGTCGATATCGCTAATAAGGGCGGTTTCCTCAAGGAAGCCGAAAAGTGTTGCCTCATCGTTTTCATTCTCGTACTGAACGATATTGGTAGCAAGCTCCTTTACGTTTTCGGCGCGTTCTTTTCCCTCTTCTCCCTCCAGCAAAAGGGCATCTATATAGCCTGTTTTCTCGAGCATAAGGTCAAAAAGCTCGTGAATGGGCAGCGTTTCGGCCGCTTCGGTCAGCTCGTCAATCATCGTACAGAAATCGGCTAACTTTTTAGCAGCACGGGAGAGCACAGGATAATGCTCAGCATTGTGAAGCACTTCAAAGACCGAAACGCCGAGTGCAGAGGCAATCTCTGTGGCGTTGTTAACGGTAGTGTCGCCGATTCCACGTTTTGGTTCGTTGATAATTCTTTTAAGGCGCATATCGTCGCAGTTATTGTTAATAAGCTGAAGATACGCCATAACATCGCGGATTTCCTTGCGGTCGAAGAAGCGGTGCCCGCCGATAACGCGGTAGCTGATTCCGCTTCTCGCAAAGACGTTTTCGACCGAGCTTGACTGTGCGTTCATTCTGTAAAGAATCGCGTGGTCAGAGAATTTTGCACCATTCTTTACATTTTCAAGAATGGTATCAGCTATGTATTTAGCCTCGGTCTGCTCATCAAGGGCTGTATGCAGTATGATTTTTTCACCACTGCCTGCATCTGTCCAAAGGTTTTTGCCTGTTCTGCCGCGGTTGTTGGCAATAACGGCATTTGCGGCATCTAGAATATTACCGACAGAGCGGTAATTCTGCTCGAGCTTTATTATCTTTGCATTTTTATAATGCTTTGAGAAATTAAGTATGTTTTCAATGGTTGCGCCGCGGAAACGGTAGATACTCTGGTCGTCATCACCCACAACGCAAATATTGTTATGTCCGCCTGCAAGAAGCTTGCAAAGAACATACTGAGAATGGTTGGTATCCTGATACTCGTCCACCATAACATAGCGGAATTTATTCTGATAATATTGGAGAACATCCTCGTTTTCGGCTAGCAGCTTTACAGTATTGGAAATCATACCGTCAAAGTCCATGGCGTTGGCGGTAGCAAGGCGGTTTTCATAAGCGGCATAAATCTTTGACACCGTTTTAAGTCGGTAGTCGTCACCTACCGTTTCTTTATAATCCTCGGGGGAGATAAGCTGTTCCTTCTGTTTAGAAATAATGCCGAGCACCATTTTCGGCTGGAAGAGCTTTTCGTCAAGGTTGTTGTCCTTTACAATGTCTTTTATAAGCCTTTTCTGGTCGTCGGTATCATAGATTGTGAAATCAGCGGAAAAGCCTATTCTGTCGGCAAAGCGGCGAAGTATTTTTCCGCAAACCGAATGGAAGGTGCCTGCCCAGACACCGCTTCCCTCGTCTCCGAGACGGGCAATTATTCTCTCCTTAAGCTCGTTTGCCGCCTTGTTTGTAAAGGTGATTGCAAGAATTTCCCAAGGCTTTGCAGGCTTGTTGGAAAAGGCATAGCTGAAGGGCATTTCGCCCCCGTTTCTGAGAAAACCCTCTGCCGCTTCTATATCAAAGCCGTCGAAATCGGGCACAAAATAGTTCTTATATGAATTTCCGTATTTTATGAGATATGCTATTCTGTTTACAAGCACGGTAGTTTTTCCGCTTCCGGCTCCTGCCAGAACAAGAACGGGACCCTCGGCTGTTGTTACAGCCAAAAACTGCATATCGTTCATTCTCGAAAACTCTTTTTCGATTACGGCATCTCTTAAAACTTTAAATTCATTCGGTGTCATTTAAATAGTTCCTTGTCTGTATAATATATCAGTTTGTATTATACTATACTCCAATATATTAATCAATGAAAATAGTATAAACTTTCCCAAAAATTCATAGTATTTTAATATCAAACCAAAGGAGCTTGCTATGAAAAAGATAAACTATTTAGCACTCGGAATTAGTATAGCTATTGCTGAGCTTACGGGTATTTTGTCAGCACTTATTTCGGGCAATATGTCAAATTCATACGGAAGTTTTGTACAGCCGCCACTCTCCCCGCCCGCCATACTCTTCCCTATTGCTTGGGTAATCCTTTATGCCCTTATGGGCACCGCCGCCTATTTCGTTTGGGATTCAATCCGCGGCACGGCTTATGAACGGAATATTGCCCTTCGCTACTACGTAGCACAATTGTTCGTTAACTTTTCGTGGAGCATATTTTTCTTCCGCTTTGAATCTTTCTGGTTTGCGGTTGCGGTTATCATTTTACTCGACCTGCTCGTTGTGATTACCACACTCAAATTTAAAAAAATTAACCGCCTTTCATATTGGCTGATGCTTCCTTACCTCGCTTGGCTGATTTTTGCCACATATCTTAATATCGGCGTTGCCGTTTTAAACTAATAGAAAATCCTCACATCAAATCGATGTGAGGATTTTTGCTGCTATAGTCCGAAGCTGACCGAGAGTGCCTTATTTACCATATCCATTGAGTTTCTGTCAAGGCAACCCATTTTTTCTTTAAGTCTCTGTTTATCTATTGTTCTGACCTGCTCGAGCAATACTATCGAATCTTTGGCAAGTCCGCAACCGTCTGCCGTGACCTGAATATGAGTAGGCAGCTTGGTTTTGTCATGCTGGCTTGTAATTGCAGCCGCAATTACTGTGGGGCTGTAACGGTTTCCTATATCGTTTTGGATTATAAGTACCGGACGGACTCCCCCCTGCTCGCTTCCAACCACGGGACTTAGGTCTGCGTAATAGATTTCTCCTCGCTTGATTGTCATTCTTTTTCACACCCTGAAAGTTTCTTTGTGATTATATTTTTACCTAAGTTTGCATCTTTTAATCATCGAAATTTTATTCCCTTCATATTTTATGCGTACAAACCCTTTGGTGTGAAAAAACGCCACCTCACCTTTTGTGAGATGGCGTTTAAATTATTACTGTTCTTCCGTTTCGTCGCGGTCGCTTATCGATACGAATTCGAACTCTCCCAGTTCTTCATCGTTTTTCAGTTCTTCCTCAACCTCATCGTTATAATCGGTTTCTTCATCATAGTCTGCAGGACGCGCAATCTTTACGATGAGAATAATAATGGCGGTCAAGATAAGAAGAATTACTGCAACAATAACTATGCAAACAACCTTAGTTGAGGTGTCTAAAGACATAAACTTCTCAAGAAAATTGTCACCCTCAATTTTATTTTCTTCTGTATCTGCGGGTACGGTTACTGTGCCAAAAATGCCGTCAAAACGCTGCATTGTCTGCTCTACCGTATCGAAGGTGTAAAAACCTACGTTTCCGTCGCGACCCTTTGCATAAACGAGAACGTAATCCTTAAGGGTCGGGTCAATACTCTGATAAGCGGTTATTTTAAAGGAATTGAGCTTGAATTCAATTTCAGAATATCCATCGGGTGTTTCATCAGGCTTTAAAAACTCGTAGAAAGTGTTCGAGGTCATAACGAATGTGAAGAGCTCAAACTCGTTATTCCTAACAACCCTATAGAATGCGCCGTTTTCGCCCTCTATATCTGTTAGGTAAACGAGTGTGGTATCGTCACGCTTCATTGAAGGAAATTCCTTATCGTTATAGGTAAAGGTATCGAGGCTGTATCCGTGGAAAAGGTCTTCGGTGGGGAATTCAGAGGCCAAAAGCTTATCCTGTCCGTCTGCAGTAACAAATACCTTTTCATCCTGCGGATTTTCGGTATCGGGAACCTCCGGCTCGGGAGTTGAGCCGTCTGCCGCAAGGCGTGTAATATTGAAGGTATATCTCTTCTGTGTGCCGTCCTCTGCTGTAACAACGACAACGCGCTTGTTGCTGCCTACCTTCATATCCTTAGAGCCCTCAACATCCCATTTTGCGCCGCTATGCTCGGTATATGCGGTTATTAAAAAAGTTTTCTGACTATTGGGAATTGTAACGCTGTAGGTTGTGGTGTTTTTGGAGAAACTCGGTGTAATTGAACCTGCAGGTATTTTAATGTTGCTCAAATTTGCATTTGAGGACTTTGCGGCGGAAGGATCTACTCCTGTAAAGGTTGCCTGTGTGCCACCAACATCTAATTCTTTATAATCATAATCTAGGCACTCATCAGGCTTTAATACCTGAATAGTTGTCTGTCCAACCGCTTTTACCTTGAAGGTGAATTTTATAACAGGATCATCTTTTCCGCCGGGGGCTTTGGTATAGGTTACAATACCTGCCGCCGAACCGGGAGAGGTTGCAGAGTCTGCGTCAGTTCCTGTATACTCTAAAATTTTTGTATCATACTTAATCTTACCTGTAACTGAACCTACGTTTTTTGCCTTTATTGTAATCTTCGCAGTAATCGTGCTTCCGATATTTGCGGTTTTGATGTTACCAATATCGATTGATGTATTGTAGGTTTCCGCCGAGGCACTTACGGCAAATAAAGCGGACAGTATAATAACTGTCATTACGAGAGCACCAAGCTTACTAAAAATCTTTTTCATTTTTTACGCTCCTTACTGTTCAACGTTGGATATTCCAACCATATGCTTCTGAATCATAATAACATCAACACCGCCGAGTTTTTTATCCTTATTAACGTCGGCTGAAACAAGACTAATTCCACTAATGGGCTCAAGCCCTACCATGTGCTTTTGAATCATAATAACGTCTATACCGGATAGCTTTCCATCTCCGTTAGCATCTCCGTATATTACTACCGTTTTTTCAAGAAACAGTGCATCGTCGGTCTTGAATATCTTGATTTTATCTCCGGTTGCAATGTTGTTCTCGGTTTTTTCGGTTCCGTTCTTATCGTAAACTTTTATGCTTCCGTTTGTAATATTGATATTTGAAAGAAAAGCTTCAACCGTTGTTTCGGGCTCGATACCTGTGAGATAATCTCCGAAGGTATATTCTGTGGTTATTTCGGGGTCGGGAATGATTATTTCTCCCTCGCCCTCTTTTCGTGCTACATGGAGAACGTAATCCTTTGTTTTGCCCGATGCCGCCGTAACGGTAAGGACGATTTCGTTGTCACCCTCTTCGAGCTTATACTCTCCCCCGCCACTGACGGTAGCACCCTCAACCGCGGTAGCCGTTAGGTTTATTTTTTGCACCTCATATTCAACAACAAGCTCATATTCGGTCTTATATTTGTCAAATTCGGGGCTAAAGGAATGTCCCTCTATAGAAATGCTCTCGAGAAAGCTGTTATTTGCCCCATTGTTTTCGGGAAGGGCGGTTTTGTTTTCCTCAGGCATGTTTTTATATACGGGAATGCTAAAGGTAAGTGCCGTTGCTGGGTCAAAATCTGCATAGGCGTCTCTTAAAATAACCGCCTCCGAATTTGCACCCTCAACGTTAGTCATATACTGATGATTGTAATAATTGGGGCCTATAACGTCCCATTTTTTATAATAAAGGGTGTCTTGTCCAACATCGATATAACCGCTTCCAAACCAGATTGAGCCGCCAATTATAGCCTTTGCACGGGTATCCCAGGGAAGGTCGTACTTAAGCTTCTTGGCTTCATCCTTCTCGATTTCACCCTTAGCATATTTAAGACCTCTCTCCACCGCAGAAAGTCCTCCGCTGGCGTAGGCGCCTATGTTGAAGAAATTGTAATAGCCCTTATACGTATCATTATAGGTGCCGGAAATAAGTCCGCTTGCTCCGCCTCTTCCCTGCTCCTGAATTATCATCGCAGCGATAACGTAAGGACTGACCTTTGACGCTTTTGCCGCTGCCATAATAAGCGCGGCATAGGATTCATAGGTGTCCTCGGGGAACTCATTTGCCATAAACGAGCCCTCTATAATCTTCTCAACACCCTCGATATTCTGCAGGTTTTCGTTATAAGACTGGTCGAGGAACTGATAGATTCCTCGTTCGTTAATGAAGTTTCTCGGCTCAAGATAATAAGCGACAACGTCCTTATGTGCAGAGACCCACTTTGAGCCGTCGAAGCCGACATAGCTTTTGGTTTCCCAGTTGTAGGCACCGTATTCCATAGACTTATAAGAATCGGGGCGGCTTGCGGACACGAGGGTTTTACCTACCGCGCTTTCGGTTTTAAGCACCTCATCCCAGGTGAGATTTATATGGTCTGCAATAAATATCCAATTAGGATGAATCTGATGAAGCTGACGGAGCAGCACCTTATAGCTTTCGGGGAAGCCCTGCTTTTCAAGATTTTCCTCGAAGTCTGCCTCCGGTTCATACTCGGCAGGAGGGATTATTTCAACAACGTTTACAATATAGTCGGCGCAAACGTAAGCAAAGCCATCGACAGCCTTTTCGTGCTCAAACTCGATTTTATACCACTCTCTCGTGTCGCCGTTTATTCCCTTTATTTTTCCGCCGTGGATTACGATAACGTCGTTATTTATAAGATCTCCGATATCCTCTGCCTTTGTGTTCGGCTCTGTTCTGACGTTGAGCGTACCGCTCTTTATTCTGACAACGCCGCTATATGTCTTTTCGGCAGCCTCTTCGGCATAAACACCAGTATAGAGGCAGCAGAAAAGCATAACGAAAGTAAGCACCAAGGACAGCGCTCTTTTAAAGTTCATTTCCACATACCTCCCTATTTTAAATTAGTACAAAATAATTATAACAATTTTGTAACTTATTGTCAACATATGAGAGCGACTTTTTTGGGAATTATGTAAACCAAATAAAGGAAGATTTGCGGAAAATATTTCTTATCCGCTTGACTAAACCGATTTGTTCTGTTATAATTACGCTGAATATTTGTGTATTCATATTATATTATTAAGGAGTTGGTTACCACCATGGACGACGGGTGTACGGGCAGTATGACATCTGAAGGCCGATTATGGCTCTGTAATCTTTTAGAGGTTCAGACCGCAAATTTTTTTGATGCAGTTTCCGAAAACGCAGGACTTATAGTCTTTCTTCTCATTATGCTTTTAATGAGCGCATATTTTTCTTCTTCGGAAACGGCAATTACGGCGATAAGCCGTGTAAGAATAAAAGCTATGGCAGACAGCGGCGACCGACGCGCCAAAACCGCCAACCGGCTTTTAAACAATTTTGAAAAAACATTCACAACAATACTTGTAGGCAACAACATTGTGAATATCGCCATTGCCTCCTTTGCAACAGTACTTGCCCTTCGTATAAATGGTGTTGATACCGCTTCTATGACGGCAATAGTTACCGCCGCAGTTATTTTGCTCGGCGAAATAATTCCAAAGGCAATCTCAAATCAGCTTGGCGAAAAATTCACCCTTTTCGTTGCACCTACACTTAATTTGTTATCTATTATTCTTACTCCGATAACCGCCCTCTTTACGGCGATTTCAAAACTAATTACAAAGCTTTTTGCCAAAAAAGAGGAGCCTACGGTTACCGAGGACGATGTTATTGACATTATTGAGGATATGGCAGAGGATGGCTCGCTTGACTCGGATGAGAGCCGTCTTCTCTATTCTGCATTTGAGTTCGGTGACGTGACGGTAAACGATATCTTCACCGACAAGCGGGATATGTTATATCTGAATCTTGATATGACGTCGGAGGAAATTTTGGAGGCTATTAAGCAAAGTTCCTATTCAAGACTTCCCGTCTGCAAGGGGGATTCCGACAACGTCGTAGGTGTGCTTCGCGTTAAGGATTATCTTGAAAAACATATTGCAGGCGAGAAGCCCGATATATGGGAGCTTATGAACGAGCCCTATTTCGTTTCCCCAGAAGCCAAAATCGACGAGTTGCTTTCCTCTATGAAGCGACTTAAAAAGCCTTTTGCTCTTGTTCGCTCACGTGGAAACCGAATTCTCGGCGTTGTTACCCTTGAGGATATGCTTGAGGAGCTTGTCGGTGAGATTTGGGACGAAAATGATAAGATTGAAGAAAAATTCAAGGAGCTTAACGACAATACATTTGAGGTGAGCGCCGACATTTCTGTTGTTTCAGCATTTGAAATGATGGACTACGACGATTACGATCGCGACGAGTGCGGTCACTATACCCTTCGTAAGTGGGTTGGCAGAATGCTTCATCGCGTTCCGACAGTAGACACCGAATTTTCTTACAGAAGACTTGATATAAAGGTTGCCCGTGTCTTCCGCGGTCGACTTATCTCACTTATATTCACGGTTAATCCCCCCGAAAAAGACGAAAGCGCAGAAACGGAGGGCGAAGACTGATGACTTTTGAAATAATTTTACTTATAGTTTGCCTTGTGTTGGCTGCATTTTTTTCCTCTTCGGAGATTGCCTACAATATGGCAAGCGAATCGCGACTCGAAAAGAAGGCGGAGGAAGAGGACAAGCTGCTTTACCGCCTTGCCTATAAGGTAAAGAGCAACTATAATCTTTCGATTACTGCTGTGCTTATCGGTAATAATATAGTAAATAACGTACTTACCGTTATTGCAACCTCTATGGTAATAAGAATGCTCACGGGCGTTTCGGAAAATGTTGCTGCAACCCTTTCAACCGTTATTGTAACGATCGTTCTTCTTATTTTCGGCGAGCTTGGTCCCAAATCGCTCGCTTCCTCGCGCGGGGACGGAATTGTGTATTATTTCTCACTTCCTCTCTATATAATAATGATTATCTTCTCTCCCCTTGCCTGGCTTCTTAACAAACTTATACTTCTTATTTCTCTGCTCTTTAAAAATGCAGAGACACCTGCCGTCACTACCGACGAGCTTTCTTCTATTATTGAAACGAGTGAAGAAGAGGGTGGTATGGACGAAGAGCGAAGCGAGCTTTTACAGTCGGCAATTGACTTTAACGAAACCATCATTAAGGAAATAATGATTCCCCGCGTTGATATGATTGCTATTGACATTGACGACGGTATTGACGCTGCGCTTGAGGCTGCTACAGAGCACGGATTTTCAAGAATTCCGGTATATGAAAACAGTATTGATAATATAATAGGAATACTGGTAGTTCAAAAGCTTTACAAGAAGCTTATTGATACCGATAAAAATGATATCGACCTTCGCGCTATGCTGGTTGAACCCTACTTTATCCATATGACGGTCAAGCTTCCTGATGCGCTTGACATCCTTCGTGAGGAACGCACCCACATCATGGTTGTGCTTGATGAATTCGGCGGTACTGCAGGAATCGTTTCTATGGAGGACATTCTTGAAGAGCTTGTCGGCGATATGTGGGACGAGGACGAAGAGGCTGAACACGAAATTTTAGAGATTGCCGAAGACCTTTACACAGTTGAAGGCGATATGAATGTGTTCGATTTCTTTGATGCACTTGATATTGAAACTACCGATTTTGAAAGTGAATATACCACCGTGGGCGGTTGGGCAATCGAAATGCTTGAGGGCTTCCCCGAAGAAAAGGCCTCCTTTGACTATAAAAACGTTACCATTACCATCGAATCAATAGAGGATCACCGAATCACAAAGCTTTCTGCCATAGTTCGCGAAGACGAAGAAGAAGTCGACCAAGATTCATAAACAAAAACCCATCTTTCGATGGGTTTTTGTTTCAGCTGAAAAGGGGTATCCGAACCCGCCTTAAAGCGCGCACCTTCGGATCTCTGCAGCTTGTCGTCGCCCGTAGGCATTGCCCTAACGGACTTCTCCCCACCATTACAACTAACTCCTAGACTTTAATGTCAAAGAATTTTATACGAAGCAGATTTTTTCATCGGTTAGGCAAAAACACAGCGAATCCTTTCGGATTTGCGAGTATTTTAACAAAGCTGAGGGGAAAGCAGCCTGTCAAAATCGGGTTCGGATACTCCTACTCTGCTTACGAAAAAGGAGATTTTTATGAAAATAGAATGGAAAACCTGTTTTAAAATAGGAATAAGCGCCTTTCTGCTCTATCTCGGCATATTTTATTGGTCGGGAGTATCTGCCTTTCTCGGCAAGCTTATCGCTGCACTTATCCCGCTTTTTGCAGGCTTTATAATTGCTTATATCATAGGAATATTGCTTGATTTCTATGACAGAAAAATATTTGGTCAGGAAAAAAACAGAAAAATTTTCAGATTCAGAAAGCCTATCAGCGCAACGCTTGCAATTCTTTCATTTGTTGCTGTAATAACCGCTGTTATCTGGCTTATTGTCCCCCAGCTAATTTCTGCCGTAACCCTGCTTATCAGCAGTCTGCCCGACGCAGCTCACATAATTATAGAAAGCCTTAAAAACAGCGAGCTTTTACCGCAGGATATTGCTGCTTCCCTTGAATCCATTGATTGGTCAGGGCTTGTCAGCCAGTTTGCCGGTGTAATTACAAATGGTATGAGCAATATTGTAACCCTAATTGTAGACACTGTTTCCTCGGTTATAGGCACCGTTACAAATGCTGTTTTCAGCATTATGTTCGCCTTCTATATTCTCTTCTCGAGAGATACCTTAAAGGCTCAGTTTAACCGACTCGCAAAGAGCTACCTACCATTTAATTGGCGCGAAAAAGCAACCCGATTTGTAGCCGTGTTAAACGATTCATTCCACCGCTTTATTGTAGGACAGTTCTTTGAAGCACTTATAATCGGAAGCCTGTGCACAATCGGAATGCTTGTACTCTCACTCCCCTACGCTCCGATGATTGGTGCTCTCGTTGCATTTACTGCGCTTATTCCCATTGTCGGCGCATACGTTGGTGCAGTTGTCGGAGCTCTTTTAATTTTGACCGTTTCACCTATAAAGGCACTCGTTTTTCTTATCTTTCTAATTACACTTCAGGCATTTGAGGGCAATCTTATCTATCCGAAGGTTGTCGGCTCCTCAATAAATCTGCCCGGTATTTGGGTATTGGCAGCAGTTACAGTGTTCGGTGGGCTCTTTGGAGTTATTGGAATGTTCCTTGGTGTACCACTCACCGCCGCGGCATACAGACTTATTCGCGAAGACCTTGGAAAACGAGAAGCTGCAGAAAATAATATATAAAATTACAAGACCGCAAGATTATCTTGCGGTCTTTGTACATAGAGATAATACTAACTTCCGGGCGTGTATTTGTTTTGATTGACAGCTTTGCAATCTCTACGCACCATAAATGGGTAGTTAATAGCAGCCACATCCTCGACATATTATAGGGTCTCCTAAATAGAGAGACGATCAACGCTGTATTACAATAAAACTTGTTGACCCACTGCTCGTATTAAACTTTCACCTAACCACGCGACTATCGCGTGGTTTTCGCTATACAAAAAGCACCGAAGCATTTCGCTTCAGTGCTTTTAAAAATTCTTAAACGATTAGAGAACTGTATTTCTGAGACAGTCGCGGATAAGAGGCTTCATAGTGTCAACTGCAGTTGCGGGGTTCTTCTTTTCCTTACGCATTACGTTAAGGAAGGTTTCACGAGCGCCACCGCTGACATACCATCCACTGAGACCGTCGATGAAGGGAACTGCGAAACTGCACTTAGCGATATACTCGTCTCTTCTTGCCTGAGATTCCTCGTTGAGGATGTTCTTAAACTGACTCTCTCTACCAACATCGGAAGCGTCTCTGTTCTGCTCACCAAGTCTGTGGTAATAGATATAAGCAGCAGCACCTTGATAGTTCTGAGAGCAAGCTGCAATGTAGTAACCGGAAACAATCATGGGGCAGATATATTTTTCCTGAGAAGCGTCCATCTTGGGGAAGGGAACCATACAAATTTCATCAGAAGTACGATCGTAAACATCTGTACCACCGATAGCAGAGGAGGGCTTTTCAATTAACATAGCAACTCCACGATTAACAAACTCGTTGTAACCAGAAGAGGTCGGATGCACATATCCCTTTACAGCAGACTCGTAAATAATGTTAAGACCTGCCATACCGTTAGGCTGGTCAAAAATGATCTGCCATTGTCCGTCTTCGTCCTGCTTGATCATATCATTACCCGCAGCAGAGCAGAAGGTGAAGTAGTTCCATGTTGCCCATGCATAGGTGGTAACCTTACCTTCTTCATTTTTTCTTGTTACCGCTTCGCAGGTCTTGAGGAAGGTCTCGAAGGTCCAGTTGTCCTTGAGGTAATACTCCTCATAGGGGTCGGGTGCGCCTACCTCCTGGAAGTAGGTCTTGTTGTAGAAAATGAAGTTCTCATGGAAACCGTGAGAGGGAGAACCCCAATAATGACCGTCAAAGTAATAGAGGTCCAGAGAGTTGAAGTCTGTTACATCATCATACTTCCAAACGGGGTCATCATAATAGATGTAATCATCCATAGGAATTACGAGACCCGCATATACGGTCTTAAGAAGGCCAGAGTTTGCGCAGATTCCTACGTCAAAGTAGTTTCTCTTATCACCGGAAGCTACCGCCTGAGAAATCTTTGTTCCAAGCTCGTTGGCGTTCATCGGCTCGATTTCAACGATCATGCCGGTTTCTTTCTGAAGCTGCTCGTAGAATGCTACTTCCCAATCCTGCATTTCTGCGTCGTCTGCTACTCGAAGCTTTGTGCCCTCAAGGTCACCGAAAAGGTCTGTCTGACTCTTGGTGGAATTTTCCAGGTAGCCAACTAGCGCAGCTTCATTAACTGATGATGTGTCGCCTGCACCCTCCTTGCCGCCACATGCTGCAAGAAGAGTAACAACAAGCATAGCTACCATTATGAGAGCTAAAATACGTTTTACTGTTTTCATAATGTACACTCCTTTGTATAATATCTCACAGAGAGTAATACTCCCTGTAATTTATGGGGAATTGTGTCTCAAGCCCTTTAACAACCATGGTAACCGAAGTCGCAACAATAATGCCATTGGTGCTAAAACGGCCTTTCGAAAGATCATCATTGGCAGAAAACCAATTTAGAACTTCTAGTAAAGCTTTCTTCTTGAAATCATATTCTTCTTTTTACTATACGATGACAAGAACCATTACGTAATGAGTATATCACAGTTTTTAAAATAAAGATATATACAATATGGTATTTTTTCTATAAAATAACGGAATTTTGTGCCTTTCGGCGCTATTGTTTGATCAAAACAATTATATAATCAAGCAAATTGCACAAAATCATATTACGCTATTTTTAATAAAGCATACTTGATTCTGTGTGATTTCCGGCAGCTTTTATTAAAATTCGCGATTCGTTTACCGAGCTCTTATAGCTCGTCTCACAGGTTAAATTCACACCAGGGTGTTTAAAGATATTCTAATCAATCTGGGTGTGCATAACCGCGGGAGAGATCAAGTGAACATCGTCATCCTCGATAGTTTTATTTTATAGTCGGTTTCATTTTACCATGGGTGACTCTTTTTTCTATTGTCCGTTTTTACCGAACCTGTTCACTTGATACTCTCTGTAATTTAATTGATTAAGCAGTCTTCTTTACTTTTCGCTTATTTGCAACGACGATGATAATAATCACTGCTGCAAGGAGGAGAACGCCGCCTGCTACACAAAGAATGATAACACTTGTATTTGCATTTGCATTTGATTCGTCGGCTTCTTTCTCGACTACAGGTGCCTTCTCCGGCTCAACTTCCACGGGAGCTTCCTTCTCAGGCTCTTCGGGCTTCTCTTCAGTTATGACGGTGGAGATTGAAACATAGTCAAATACTGCTATCTCGGTACCCTGAGCGTCGTAAGCATAAACGATTGCTGCGTGACGCTTGTTGGGCTCAAGATCTTTAACTACTACTGAAAGCTCGGTAGTGTCGATGAGTCCAACACACTTGTAATTAAGTCCGTTAGTACCCGACTGGCTCACAAATATGCCCACTTTGTAACTGGATGCGCCGTCGATAGCCTCCCAAGAAACAGTAGCCTCGCCTTCGCCGATCTTTGTCTTATCGGCAAGCATTGCTTTTGCTTCGGTTGTGGGATCAGGCAGATACTGTATAGTATCGCCAACCTCAAGAGGCTTAATAGCATCTGCTTTGAGCACAGGCTCACCTGTAAAGATGTTTCTTGCAACCTTGGTTTCGTCTCCGACAAATGCTTTATCAACGATTGCTTTGTTATCGAATTCCTTAATAATAACGGGTGCAGAAAGCCTGATCTTATCTTTTGCCTTAAGTCCTCTGAACATTACCCATGTTTCAAAGAGTCCGTATGTTCCGTCAATTCCGTATCCGCCATCAGGAATCTTTGAGCAATAAAGATTCTTATAATCATATCTTACATAACCCTCAAAGCCTTCGGGTAATGTAAACAAATAGTTGTCTACGGTAAGATTTTCCCACAAATCTGTACCCTTTTTAAGTATCTGAACAGTACGTCCATACTGACTTGTAGAATACAATTCGCCCTTAGCATCCTTAAAGTTCCAAGAAACTCTCATCTGAGTAGATTTGCCCTCGGGAAGCTTTACGTATATCATAGCAGCGTTACCGTCGGTATTCTTCTCATAATCATGATGGAATATTGCATAGCTAAGACCTATGCCTGTAGAGGTGGGCTCGGTCATTACGAACGAAGGTTCTTTCGTGATACCAATAAGAGTGTTTATTGCTTTAAAGGTTTCGTCAGTTTTAAAGGATCCGTCGTTACCGCTTACCGCAGTTATGGGAACATCGCTTCCTATTGTAACAGTGTCTGCAAGAACCGACATCTTGATAGTCATTATCTTCATGCCAGTATAATCCTGAGGAGCACCGTTATATTCAGGAAGTCCCACGATAGAATTTTCTTCTTCCTCTTCCTCTTCCTCTTCTTCCTCTTCGCCACCTTCTACGATGTAAGCTTCACCTGAGAAGAGGTCTCTTGCGATAGCAGTTTCATCGCCAACGAAAGCCTTACCTACAACGGCGTCGTCACTGAAGTCCTTAATAATAACAGGTGAAGACAGTCCGATCTTATCGTTTGCTTCAAGACCCTTGAACATTACC
>JAZUAU010000010.1:0-18385 GCA_045638145.1 Acutalibacteraceae bacterium | reverse complement strand
TTCGGCAATATATTTATCGCCGGCGCTGATGCGCTCCCCAAGCGGCATATATGGCGAGGTTATAATCAAGCGCTTGATATCAAGATAGTTCTCCCTGGTATGACGTTCCTGGGTTTCTATCCACTTGTTTGCTTTATTGGCAACACGAAACATTTTAACCGCAGCTGTGACGATTATCGTCAGTGCAGTAATGCAGGAGCCAATTAGAATCAGCGTGTGCATTTTATCCCTCCCCCATAGGCGTGTTTTTGAGCATCGCCTCTGCTTCTTCATCAGTAATTTCCCACCAGTTATCTGGTGAATCTTCGGCAGAAAGATACACTTCTTTGCCAAATATCTCACCGTTAGTAAGCGTGTTTCCTTCGCGGGAAATCAGTTTAATTCTAGTTATGGTTTCTATAAACATTTTATCCTCCTTATGAAAGTGTAATAGTCCAATTAGATTTTGCTGCAACAAGGGCAGTCCATTCTTCAGCTTTATTACCGTCCGCTGCGCCTTCGCTTGTTTCAAAAGCATTTTGGACTGCGGTTTTTGATAGAGTGAGTGTTGTTCCGGTGGTATTATCGGATAAAATGCTCATAAGAGCGGTAATAGTTTCTTTATCTAATTTGGTGGACTGTTTCATGTTAAGACTTTTCCCTAACACGCCCTTAAACCCAACATGTATCAATGCGCCACAATACCCAAGCATCGTTGAATTTACAGGGGTTGTCTCCGCAAGAATCAAGCCATCTATGGTTTCCAAATAATAAGTGGTATAATATCCATGGTAAAACATATCTGTAACGGACGTAATATTACTTCGAGACAAATCGATTTCATTTATTTGGCTAAATAAACAATTTGCGAAAGTATAATTGAAATTAGTAACTTTGCTAAAATCAAATTTAACATTACACTCCTTTTCAACATCTACCATTTTTACAGGTCTCCTCGACATACCGCTAAGACAAAACATATAGTTGGCTAATGATGGTGTTATATCATACTTGGGTTTAAAGGTTTCTTTTCCCCAGCCTGCTCCGCTAAAGCCATAATTATACGATGTTCTATTTCCATAATCTTGAAATTTATCCCAAAAATCGTCAAGGTCAGATGCTGTACAATTATATTCTAATGAAATATTTACTTCTTTTGGCTCTGTAACCAAAGTTAAAGCTCCGCCTTCAACAGGAATTATAGCTGTTCCATCCCCGTTTACTGTTATAGGCTGTTGATAATATTGCTCATATTCTGTCACCAAATCATGACTAAGCATAATCCACTCTACATCTTCAACTAAAATTGTGGTACTCTCAGAATAAGATATACCAAATTTTATTTTTCGGTTTTCTACCACGGAAAATTGTAATTTGTTATTTGCAGACCAACTTGTTAATGATTCTGCTGGTTTGAAATTTCCATCTCTATCATATACATAAACAACAATTTTCATATTGGAATCCGCAAGAGTCATTCGATAAGTTCCCGCCGGTAAATATACATAGTCTTTTGACCTTACACGAGTTGTTGAAGGATTTAGGTCGCCACTTGCAACCGAAAAAGTGCCTCTTTCAAGCTCTCCTCCCCACAAGTTGATTCCTGTTTTATATAAATTTACAGTAGAAAAATCTGTTATAGCGTCGCTCGACAATTGAACGGACAAATTATGGGGTACGTCTAATATGTTTGTGGCAATAACAATGGCAGTATCGGAAAGTGCCTTTTTAATAGAGGTATCTTGGTCAAGAATCAGTTCTTTACCCGCTTCATATACCTCGTCTATCTTATCGGCAAAATCTTGAGCGTTTATCTTCTCTGTTGTGCCAAGTTTTTCCCTAAATTTACTAGCGAGAGTTGATAAATATTCTTTTAGCATCAATAATCGCCCTCCAATGCTTTGCCAATGGCTTCATCAACATACTCTTTGGTAGCGGCGTCTGTATCTTCTTCGGGAGCTGCCACAGACTTTAATCGACTATGGCCAAACGAGTAGCCACTTGCTGCAGAAAAAAATATTATATTTTCTCCCGCTATCACAATCTCACCCTGACTGAAGAGCAAATACTCATTTACCCCATATTTTATTTTGAACCTATTGGCGCCCGCTATCGCACCAAGGTCTAAGGTGTACTCATCAGCATCCGTTTGCTGAAAATCTGCGAAAACAGTCTGTTTTCCTGCAAATAACGGACCGAGTGCTACGCCGCTTTGGGCGTTAGGGCTTTTGGAATCATAGACCTGGTCAATAGGAAAACGAAAATCAGAGTCGGTTATAGCTTGTGTAGCTTTAATAATGTAATTGCCAACCAAATAAGGTTGCATATTGTTGTGTGGCGCACTCCCGCCCGCAGCTGACACATAACTGAAAGATGATATGTCGGCTCCGGCGCCTGTCGGAGTGATATAATATGCCTCTACTTCACCAGCTTTGCTGTAAATGCTATGCGTGTGGCGGGGCATTTCTTCCGCCGTGAGTTGGTGTGTCTTTTTTCCGCCTATCAAACCAACCTTGGCAAAGTCTGTGTCATCCGGATCAACCCCTACCAGTACCCTTCCGCGCAGATCAGGCAGGTTAAATGCTTCATTTTCTCCACCAAAGGTATAACCTATTACGTCGAACAGTTCAGGATATGCGGCCGTATCTAATGCCGCACCATCGCAAAGCAAGTATGTATCCGGGGGCGTGGCACCGGCATACGGAAAAATGGTTCCTACAGCGACGAAAGATAGCGCCTGTAAAAATTGATTATTTGAGTTCTCTGCCGCCAGCCTCTCGGCGAGCGACATCTCTTCGGTTTGTTTTATTAACATTTTTTACTCTCCCTTCACATCCACAAGGACTCCATTTTCAAACACCAGAGTATATCCAGTTCCCAGTGGAACAGTTCCGCTCCAAGACTCGCCATAACTTGCGCCAACAAATAGTCCGTCTTCAAACTCCAATTTTTTCACACCAACATCAACGATGTCGGTATTGCCAAGGACTTTATTACCCTTTACAAATCCAAAAAAGGATCCTTCGCCCGCTTCGATATACACATTTTTCTTTGAACGCAAGACAATATCTCCGTATGTTGAATCAATGGTAGAACCATCAAGATTTCCATCGCTATCATATGACGGCCATATTTCAAAATGGCGGAGCCACGCTCCGTTATAATTGATATAAAGAAAAAGTCCGGGGTTTCCGTTTTCATTCAAACCTACCGTAGCATAATAAGCATTCATTGCATCATCAGTGGTTAAGCGTGGAGTTACCATTCCAAATGTTTGAACTGAATTTACCGTTACCCACTCATCGCCGCTTTTGATCTGAACAGCAAAACAGTCCTGAGAGTTCATAACAACGCGTTGAGTTCCTGCCTGGTTGGTTGCGACAACTCCTTCAGCATGCGTGATTGATACATTACTATATTTGGTCCCTTGCTGTACCGAGTTTTTTGCTGTTTCATTGGCGGATTTGGCAGTCGCATCGGTTTCGATAGATAATGTTGCGTTGTCACGAACAAATACACCTATCGTGATCTTGTTTTGACGTGGATCGTCACACTCACGATATGAAATAACTTGTTGGTTAAACAATGTAATGTTTTGCTGCTTATCAATTACGGTAACCGTGTCGCCGATGGAAAACTCGGCTCCCTCATAGCCGGGTTGCTTCTGAAGATCAACTATATCAATCTCATAACTCCAGCCGTTATCGCGTTGCCATGTGCGGCGAACACCGTTAAGATTAACACCATATTCAAATTTGATTCCGCTATCCTTGCCTATCCGTTCAGGTACGTCAATAGTGAAATTATCAAACCTGACTTCAACTCCAAGTTTCGCCATACCTATCAAAGCTTGGCGTGCTGTGACATTCTTTTCATCTCCTATCGAATAAGTTACCGTTCCTTTGTCTGCGGTTTTTCCGATAGAAAAAACAGTGTTTGCCGGTGTGCCGTCCACGGTTTTGGCTTCCGCCAATATATCGTTAGCAATTTCGGAAATAGTTCCAACAAAAGCGTATCCGTTCGGTACTGTATAATCCGCCAGGCGGTAGGATACATGCTCCGCGGATATATCTGTTTTGTTTTCCTTGCCGCTCGATCCGTCAATGCCGGCTACATCGAAGAGCTGACCCGCAAACTCAAACACAGTATTTTCATTGAGATACTTAAAAACTGAATCGTTATTAAGCACAGAAAAACTGAGGGTATATTCACGCATAAGCTCCTCTAATTTTTCAACATTAAAAGCACGTGATGTGCTGCCCAACGGGCGCATATTAGTGTTATATATTTTGATTTTCATACTATGCCCCCGTTGTAACGTTCATCTCAACAAAAACGGTAAAACTCTGCGGATACGAGCCTATATCCGGCATTGATACTTCCATGCTGATCTTGCCACCTGCAAATGTGAAAAAATCATGTGAAACGAATATCGGATATAGGTTTTCTCCCGTTGACATACGCGTTATTGTTTCGTTTTCGCAGTCAATTATGATTCCGTCGTTGATAACATCTTCTCCTAATGCAAGAGTAGATGTTCCGTATCTTAAGACCAGCCCACTATAAATCGAGCCTATAAGCTTAATTTTGGGCTTTGTCGGGCTCCCGCTATTAACAAACTGCAGGTTTCCGTTAGCCTCAAACTCTTTATAGAACTGATTATTGGCACCATTACAGTTAACCCATAAGGTTTGCTCAGGCGTTAATAATGTGCCATCAAGTAAATAACACCAGGGAGGGTTGCATTCAAATTGAATAGTCCCTATCTGACGGTTGTTGGTATTGGAGAAGTCAAGTGCAGCATACACCTTTGCAAGATAATACCTATCCGGCTTATTACCGAATATGAGTTGTTTAGGTGTGCCGGTATCACGTAGCCACGCCGCTATCGCATCCTCGTTCGCGCGCAGATCCGCATAGTTACCTTCAAAAAATATCGGAAGCGTAATTATCCGAACATCATATCCTTCTATGCCGAAATCTGCGACTCCGTCAAATCCTATGATCTCTTGAGTGTATTTTCGCTTTTCAGGCAATATGAAATGCTGCTCAGTATCACACGTTATTTGAAAACGCGAGGAGGAGATTCCTCCAAACGAAAATGTATTATCTACCACCGCTTCTCCTCCTTCCGTATATGTTATTGCTCATTTTTACAGAAACTGTTGGCTCAATTACAGTTGCAACCTTTTTTCCGCTAACCTCCAACACTGTAACCTGCTGTTGTGCACCGTAGTTGTTGGTGGTGGTGTTGGTTGTACTGTTGGTAACTGATGCCTGAGCTGCGGCGCGAGCCATCTCCATAGATACATCGTGCGGTATTATCTGTGTACCGCGCGGCAAGTTGAGAATCTCTCCGCCCATCTCATTGATGCGGGTAAGACCTCCGCGCCAATAAGCTGTACCGTTTGCGTTACCCGCTAATATCTTTTGATATGTCGCCAGGCTTGGTTTCGGATTATTCATCAAATATAGTTGCGCTTTTTCCTGTGGAGTAAGGGCGTCTATTTGTGCCTGCAATTCAGGCGAAGTATTAAAAGTAAGCCCCGCATAAGCGTATCTACCAGCATCAAAAGCAGTAGCATACCAGGGCACATTAAGTGCGGCTTTTCTTGCCGCATCTGACGCCTCCTGCGCCGCTGTTTTGCGAAGATTAACAAGTTTCAACTCGGTTTCGAGCTGTTTTATAGTTTCTTCATACATTGCCGTTGTGTCGGCAATTTCTTTTGCCTTGGCCGATTCGAGTTTTGCGGTGCTTTTTTCTATGAAACCTTCAAGATCTTTAAGTCGCTTATCATAATACTCTTGTGTGAGTTTAAGCTTTTCCTCTTCGAGTTTACGCGCCGCCTCATATTCAGCGTTAACCTGATTTTCACGGTTTTCCGTCTCCTCCTCAATTGTTTGAATTTGATTTTGGAGTTCTTTTATTTGAAGAGCGCGCTTTTCTCGCTCCTCCTTGCGGGCAAGTTCGCGAACAAAATCGCTATATTCCTGCTCTGCTTCAACTTTTTCAGCATAGGTAGAGGCATCGCGAATTGCGTTTTTAAGTTCCTGAAGTTTTTTCTCATCTTCGCGCCGCTGCTCTTCATTGTCTTCTGCTTCTGTTAGAGCATTAAGGGCATCTATTTGCTGCTGAATTGCCGAAATCTGCTTGGTTGACTCAGTCTTAATGTTAGCGAGCTTTAAGTCGCGCTCCTCCTCAAGCTGATCCATGCGAGCTTCGTGTGCCTTTTCATAAAGAGCACGCTCCGATTCAATAGCTTCTTTAGTTGCCTCGAGATCTTCATCGAGGTTATCGATTTTAGTATCATAGTAACTCTCGATAGCGGATGTTTTTTCAGCAATTGCCGTCTGCTCAGCATCAAGCGATTTTTGAATATTTTCCAACTCAGCGTCGTAATATCCGTTGCGCTTTTCATCGATGGAATCATAAATCGCGTTTACCTCGGCATCATATTTCTTATTCATATGTGAAAAAAACGCTATCGCGGCGCCTAAGGCTATTAAATATGGTGTAGCTGCCTTTGCAGCGGTTCCAAGTGCCCTGGTTGCTGTGCTGTTTTTTGTCGCAGCAACTGCCGCGGTTTCATTTGCTGCCGCATTAGCATCAACCGCTACGGTTTCCGCAACAGTAGCCGTTTTGGCGGCTTTGTGTGCCGCTACCTTTCCTAATATTGCCTTTTTTACACTGGTAAAAATTTTAATGCCACTGCTTGAGATTTTTAAAAGCGGAGATAGTGCAGCAGTAAGTGCCATTATCGCAACCGCACCCTTTTGCACCGGCGCCGGAAGGTTTGTAAAAAACTTAATAACACTAACTATTGTGTTAGCTAAACTTTGCATAGTATCCGTAAGCTGCGCAGCATTTTCCGAAAAGGCCTTTCCAAGCTCAGCGGTTATTGTGGCCTTCATCTTATCAATTACGTCATTAAATTCGTTAGCACCGTCAACCGCATCCTGAGACATAATAAGACCTAAATCTTCGGCTTCCTGGCCCAACTGACGCAAAGCGGCACCGCCGTCATCCAGCACACCCGCTAAATCATTTGCAGATTTACCGAATATGAGCATCGCTAATTGGTCGCGCTCGGTTTCATTCTTAACCTTCGACAATGCATCTGCGACCTCATAAAAAGTTTGTACTACATCCTTTGCCTGACCATTGGCGTCAACGGTAGAAACACCCAGGGTCTCCCATGCACCCTTGACCTCTGCCGATGTGCTGATCATATTTCTGGTCATTTTACGCAAGGATCCGGTAAGATCTTCTAAGCCGACATCGATGATGTCCGATGCGTATTTGAATTTCTGTATTTCTTCGGTCGTAAGACCTGTCTGTTTTGCAAGAGTATTAAGTTCGTCTGCCGACTTTCCTGCCTTTACAAGCCCCGCACCAAGTGCGGTCAGTCCCGCACCTGCAGCAATAGAAAGGTTACGCGTCTTGCCTGAAAGGTCGTTTAGTTTGTTGGCTACCTTTCCAGCCTTATCGCCCATTTTTTCAAGTTTTGAGGAGTATGTATCAAGGTTCTTTTCGGTACGCTTGATCTCACTCTGCACATTATACATCTGCTTCGCAAGATTCTCCGCCGCCTTGCTGCTTTCTCCATTGGCGGCAACTTCTTCATCATAGGCTTGCTTTAGAACTTCGAGTTTCTTTTTCTGCAGCTCCAGCTTGTCCGTGAGACTCGATAAACGCTTATTAAGACCTTCTGAAGAATTGCTCCAGTCGTCCATAAGAGCGGCTGAAGCCTGAAAACCGGTCTCAATATGCTTTATTCCGGCGTTAAGATCTGTTATCCCTTTTTTCCACTCCGTGGTATCAAGGCCAACCCTCGCCATTAAATCATTAGCGTATTCTGAAGGCATTTAACCGCCCCTTTCTAAAATATCTTATCAAGCCAGTCAGCTTGATCCGCAGTGATCTTTTTGTATTTTTTACCGTTCCTAACCACAACGGTACCTTCCTGCTCTGTCTCTTTTTTTGCCCGCAATGCTTTACGATAATCCCAAAAATAATATGGCAACAAGCGATAAATATCGCTTTCATCTATCATTTCAAGCGTATATGCAGGCACAAGGCGTATTATGATGCTCTCCACCTCAAAGAACCAATCATACGGCAAAGCATACGCCTTATCTTTTTCGTCTTCGCCGCGGTCGGTTTTTTTGGCATTTCAATGCCTTCTTCCTGCATCATATTCAGAACACGCATAACGATTTGTGATGCAACAGCGGCAACCTGTGCAACATCAGTGTGTTTTTTAAGCGTGCGCACGGAAAATCTATCATCATAGAAACGACAGACAAAATCATATATCAACTCAAGGCCCGGCTCGCCCTCTGTTTCACAGAGAATTACAGCCTCCTTGAGAAATTTCCAACGTATTGTAGATTTAGAAAAGGTCTTAATGACCTCATCTTTTTTATTATAAAAATGTAACTCAATAGGGGTTTTCATTATTGTTTTCCCTTTCATAGAAAATATAGGGCGATATTGCTACCGCCCTATTAAAATTATTCTTCCTCAGACTGAGCGCCCTCTTCAGCAGCGGCCGCTGCTACTTCAGGCGGAGTCTGAACCTTGCTGAACCAAGAAGCAGCATCGGTAAATGCGCTGTCGGTTGTATCAGCCTTAACAGACTTAGTACCGGCAACAGTCTTCTCATCCAACTGGAAGGCATGTATTGTAGTTACGGGAACGAATATCAGCTCTGTAGTGTTCGGAGTGATATTGCCGCCCTCTTTAGTTTTTGCCGTAGTGTTTCCTACTGCAAACTTGCCCTTAAGAAACTGGAAATATCTGTAGTGTTTGCCCGCTAAAGACATGCGGCCGGACAATGTTGCCCAAGGTGTTTCAACAACGGTGCCCGTATCATACAGCCTGCCGGTCGCGGCATCATAGTGCTTACCGGTTAAGATAGCAGCGATCGCACACGGAATACCCGATACAATGATGCTAACGTTGCCGTCATTTTCGACGAGATCTACGTAACGAGCAACATTATCGTAGAAACGTTTATTAGGCGTGCTACCATCTTCCATCGTGATCTCTGCAACAGGTGCAAGATACTTGGGAGTGTCAGCCTCATACTTCTCCTTTGTATCACTCTTGAGCAACGAATAATGTATTTCATCACAGCCTACAACTTCGCCGTATAAATCTTTTTCGTTTTCGTTCATATTTTCTTACCTTCTTTCGTAAAAATTGAAATCATAACGCCAACCATAGTGGCCGGTGTCTTTTTGATATGGAATCCTTCCTGATCCCACGCGAATGAAGCCCTGAGCCACAAAGAACTCCTTGATTTGATCCTTGATACGCGGAAAATCGCTCTTTTGACGGTAAAAGAAACTAACCTGAATTCGCGGATGGGTGGATAACTCTTTATTATCTGCAATCAAAGCCGGGGGCTCATCAACCAAAAAATAAACAATAAAGTTATCCGGGAGCTGCTGAGTGCTTTCAGCTTCAAAGCGCTCCCAATCATACGGGATATTGGTCTTTTCTTTTATGGATTTTAACGCAGCCTCGGCAGCGTTTAACCAATTACTCAACAGGCATCCCCTCCTTTTTCAAAACCTTTTTAACGGTGGAGTTTATAAGGCGTTTATTACCATCGACTGCAGGTCGGACAAACGGGTCTGGAAATTCGGGCGAATGACCATCGCCATATTCTTGAAAAACGCCCTCTATTGCTTCAGGGTGCTTATCAAGATCGATGCCAACAGTGCCGTAGATATAGTTGCCCTGCTGTTTAACAGCCTGCAGCTCAATAGCTTCTACAACTTCGCCGGTTCGGCGGTGTCTGTTGGCACCCTCTATCATACTTTTTTCTATAATCGGCAGGGCGGCGGCGACCGCTTTATGGCAGGCGGCATCGACGTTTTTACCGGAATCAGCAATTTTTTCGAGTAGTTCACTAACGCCTTCTACACTAAATTTTGCCGATAACGCCGTTTTGCCGTATGAAGATTGACTCCATTGCCTTTTAGCCATTAACGACCGCCTCCACCTTTATTTCGACCTTAATGTGACGTTCTTGAACATCATGAGCGTCAATGATTTTGTAAGTAACGCCTCTATAGACGATTCGGCACTTTTCGTCAACGCCAAGCGCATTAAAAGCCTTATAACGCACCGTTACGGTGGCTGGTTTTTTGACCTGAGCACTTTCGGCCGCCCACAGTTCCGAACCGAAAGCATTTTGCCAATTAGCGTGTATGGTTCCGATGGGTTTCCATCCTTTTTTGGCAAACGATCCCTCGCCGTCACGCACCTCGCGTTGAATGACAATGCGCTTATTGAATGTCATAGTAGTTACCCCGCTATATGGTTAATACAGTGCATATTAAGAATTGAACTGACCGAAGGATTAACCGTATCCTTAGATACTGAATAATCGCGGTTTATCGACATATCGTTTATTAAAATCAAATATGCTACCGATAGGTCCTCAAAATTATCAAGCACTTGACTTGTTAACCCTGTATAACCTAAGATGAATGCTTTTGCGGCCGCTTTGTATGTTTCCAAAAGCGGCTCCGCCTCATCCATACCGCAATATTCCATAATTATCGCATCTGTCATTTCTGAAATTTTCACTGCTATTTACCGCTTTCTTTAGTGGTCGTTTTCTTTGCGGTATCTGCAACCTTTTCTGCATAACCGCAAGCTATCAAGCTTTTAGCGATACTTTCATTCGCTATGTTTTTGGTTTCGTTTGCGTGCATACTGACCACGCCCGCAAAACTCTTGAGAGCCTTAACCTTCATACTTAAGCCTCTGCCATCTGAAGGGTGGCAAACTTTCTCTCATTGGAGATCTTTGCATCATATTCAGCAAAGCCGAGAACGCCGAGCATATGCTTTGTGGCAAACTTTTCACGGAGGATCTTAACCTCGACGCTCTTGGTTGCTTTAATGGTATAACCGGAAAGATTTGCGCAAGAAACAACCTTGTTGCCGGCGCCGATCTCAGGCATTGAATCAGATTCGATAACTGGGAGATCAAGAATCTTATATTCGCTCTCCTTGAAATACGGAAGTCCGTTTTCATCCTTGAGCTTACAGATGGCGGTGTATGTAGAAGGATGCATGATAAAACAAGCCTTTTTGCGAAAACGCTGCTTCAGGCTGTGCTTAAGGTTAACCAGCTCATCATAAGTGATGGCAACAGCAGACTCAGCCTTTACGATCTTCTTTGCAGAAAGGATACCGGTAATTTTTCCTTCAGTTCCTACTACAAATTCCTTTTCGAGCATCTCGGCGATGCCTTCGGCAACGCGAGTTACAACAAAGCCGACAACGTCGATATCGGCATTATCTTTCAGTTTTTCAGAAACGAGAGCAAGAGCGCCGATAACGAAACCATTAAGATCGACAGTTGTGAACTTGCCGACATTATCAGTAAGATCATTTCCCTCATCGACATAGGCTGCGCTTACTGCGTTCGTGCCATCCTCGGTATATACAGGTATGGAAACCTTACCGTTGGTGTTGATGACCTCGGACATCTCCAGGAAGGGAACCATATCCTTGACCTCGGCAATAATACGATTGGCAATGGTGGTGGGGACGATGCCGCCGTTGGCGCCCTGAGTCATTGCGGCTGATTCAGCACGATTTTCGGAAACGCGGTCATAGATATAGTTGGCGAAAGCTCGCTCCTCGAGTTCGGCTGTGGTGGGCTCATCATTATTGCCGCCTGCACCTGCCGCTTTTCCGGAATCGCCAATGCCGCGAGCACGCTCCTCTGCTGCGATAGTGCGATCAATTGCCTTGATTTCGCCCTCGATTTCCTCAAATCTTCCGTTTTCTTCGTCGCTCATGGCACGATTTTCGGTCTGTGCCGTTACGAGAATTTCGTTGAGCTGCTTTTTAAGGCTATCTCTCTGCTCAACAAGAGACTTCATTTTCTGGGACATTGTTTTTACCTCACTTTATTTTTTGTTTTTAAAACGTCTTTGAAGACGGTTTATAAAGAATTTATGCGGTTGATATAGTCCGAATAATCTATTTTCGGTGGGGCTTCTTCGACAGATAGTTTGATATCGTTATCAAACGCTCGATATTCAACATCAACCTCTCCTTCTGCCCTTACTTCGACCGATGTGGCAGCGTAACAGGGTTGTTTATTGACAACAAGCGTCAAGTGGTCCAACTCGAAATCCGTTATGTGACGGATTGGGAGCTCCCCAGCCCTCTCTTCAAGAGTGTCGATAACGTTTCTCATGCCGAAACTCCAGCCCCTAATTTTGCCTTTTTTAGCAATGTCAATAAGGTTCGGGTCGGTAATAATCACATCTGCGTGCAGACCTATGCTATCCTCATACATCCGAAGCGTTCCGTCTGAAGAATGAGCAAATATACTCCCACTATCGTGATCCACGGTCACATCAATATTGCCCGCCTTAGCAATGGCACGTTCGAAAGCCCTTTCTTCGACCATCTCCACACATCTGCCGTGCGGAGTAATTATCGGGCGAGATTTCTTTCCGGTTACGTTGACATATCCGCTGATGCGACATCCATCCGCTCTGACTTCTATTTTCAAAGCTCTTTACCTCCTTTCATATCACTTATTTTGCCTTTTTGCCCGGTGTTCGGAACAAATATCTCGCCTGTTTTTACATCGTAGAACACGTCCGCAAGACCGAGTGTTATATAGTTAAAGTTTAGAGGTTCAAGATCCTCTTCCCTCCTGACCTCGTCACGCTGCATAAAATGATTACGAATAGCTATCTCGTAGGCTTCAAAACGTTCTTTAATATTGCCGCGCGTAAGTTCGCGGGTATCGAAAGCAAAATAACGGGTTGCCTTTTCCGATTCAAGCAATAGATCCTTATCTAACGCCGCCTCGATAACGCATAACAAATCCACAACGCAGCTATCAAATAGTTTCTTATCGTTCTCAGTAGCGCCGCCGCGAATAACCGAAGACGGAAAACCGAATATCGTATATATTTCATCCGAATTGGTGCGTTTATTTTCGTTAAGCTGTAGTTCAACAGAAGTGGCACTCGTTTCTTTGAAATCAACACCGTCATTTAAGACAAGATTCCTCTCGCTTCCTTCAGAACCGTTATACAAACTGTTTGCCGCATCCTTAAGAGATTCAAGGGCAGGTCCCGACAATTGCTTTGCCGATTTAAAAAAGCCTCGCTTGTTGCCGCCTTTTTTAACCTGCTTATGTTCAAACACCAGCGTTTCATATGCCACCGCCAATATCTTACTGTTTTCAGTTGTGATAGGCGTTGATCGTGCTCCGTTTTTAGTGCTGCGCAAAACCTTAATAAACTCAAATGGATAGTGTTTGCCACCGTCCACGTATATGTCGTAATCCTTAAAAATGGGATCTTCATTAAACGCAACGCTTACACGGTTGCTATCAACATATCTGAGAGATCTAAACTCCCCATTGTTTTTGTCGATAAATATGTATGCACCTTTACCGAGATAGTAATCGGCTATGATAGCTTTCCAAAAATTTGCAATATCAAGAGTATCGCCTGAGTCAACGGACAGCAGATGAGCGCGGCGGTCATCTTTTACACAAACCGGACGACCGCTTGATTCGTCATAAAGTCTGACCGGCAAACGAGCTATTGTGTTGCCGATCTTATTTATTGCTGCTGATACCGCAGGTATTTGCAGCGCCATATCTCTACTACACTCTGCCGTTCCAAATATCTGCTCAAGTGTTAAATTTTCACTGTCATTTTTTTTAGCACTTGTCTCGGCTCTCTCTTCGGTTTTTTTGCTCCCAAAAGGCCAAATAGCCATTCAGCATTCCTCCAAATTAAAAACTTTGGCCGCCCCAACTTTCCTGGGCTAAGATCTCATTTACTAACAACAAATAAAGCGCGTTAATAATAGAGATGACCATATCAACCTTGCCGGTTGATTTTTTCTTATTGACATATTTATTGAGGTTTGTATCCTCCGTGCATCGGGCATTTTGAAAGTTTATTTCAAGCAGCCGATTTCTTTCATACCTAAAGAGTTTCTCGAGGATCTTCTCCTTCAAAAATTTCGTCGCCGGATGCAAAACAGATGAATGCTGGCGAATCTCAACGCACTCGATCGGAACGATAGCCGGATCTTTCGGGTTTTCCAACTTCTGAACCGATGAAATAGCGTTATATCTGTCAAAACCAAGCTGAACTATTTCAACACCATAGCGATATGGCAACATCTGAATAAAGCGTTCAACAAACTGATAATCTATAACGCTATCGCCGCAGGCAAATGCCTCGCCGTCCTTTATCATTCTGTTATAATCGACGCCCTCACGTATTGACTTCAACTCTACCGCATCCCTGGGAACAAAAGCCCACACCTTCGCATAAACTGCACCGTCAACAAAGGTTACCATTGCAACCGAAGTGTTATCGTCTGTTTGGGAAAGGTCAAGCCCGAGATATACGCGCCGCCCTCTCCAAAAATCAGGATTCGGCTCAATGACGCACTCTTTTACCTTACCAATATCAATAAAACCTTCTACGCCAAGCGATTTATAATGAATGTTTAGGTGTTTACAAATGAAATTCTCGCGCTTGTTCTCATAAAGAATAGCGAGAGCACGCATTTTTAAGAGTTCCTCAAAAACATACGGATAAGAAACCGCAATAGGGTTGGACTGATATATCGCTTCGTTTGCCGTCTTCCACCTGTCCCCGGAATGGTATTCCGTATCAGGTTCATAAATAAGCGCGAAGTATCTTCTGTCTTCAAGCAAACCGTCCAGGATCTTTTTTGCACGATCCGTCTCATCGATGAGCACATTGTTGTCGTTGGAATATTCTGTGGAAAGTATGATTCCAAGTTTGTCCTTGAGCGTAAGCTGTGAGGACCTCATAGCTTCAACCGGGTAACTATCCATTGCGCCGGCCTCGTCTGCTAAGAACATTGCGGCGAGCTTGCCGTCCATACGGTCTTCAGAATACGCAAGCGGCGTATATTCGCTATCGTTTATCGGACATCTGATCTCGCTCCGGAGTGATTTGAAATATTTGTCTTTATTTAATGCCGGCGAACTTTTAATAATTTTCTTAATGGCCACCTGCAACTCTTTTGATAGTTTCAGATCCGGCGCCACTGAAAAGAATCTACTGAATCGGGGCTCAATAAGCATAGCGATAATAAAGATTACCGCAGCGGTAAAGGTTTTGAAGTTCTTTCGGCAGATCTTCAATAGTGCTGTTTGATAATATCTGTTTCCTGTTTCCCTGTGCTTTGTGCAAAACACAGCCGTTATCAATAGCATCGCATAATCTTCCAAAGCTTCATCCATCGGACGCCGGAGATCCGGATGCACCATCAGACGCAGTAATTTGAGTATCTTTTTGTAAGTTTTCTCATCTATATACGCTTCGGGATCCTCATCGTCACAGATTTTTATCCAGGCGGCGCACTGCTTTTTTACATAGTTTCCCGTCTTTCCCTCGGTCTCATTAACGCACCATGTAGCATAACGGTAAGCACGGCTCTGTTTAATCATCATCCCTCAGCGCCTTAAGCACGGGATCCTCCTCGATCTCAACGGGCTTTTTAGGAATTGAGCGCAAGCCGGATGCGACCGTCATTAGATTTTCCTTTTCAATATCAAACATCATCTTGCGCTTTGACATAATCGCAGCGTCAAGAGAGATGATCGCCTTCGAAAAATTGTTTTTCATTTTGTAGTATGTTGTCAGTGATACCGCATCGGCGCAGCTGGTGGCATATCCCTCAACAACGAGTTCTTTATCAGCTGATAGTTCCTCTATGCTGCTCGAATATGCATCTTTCAAAACTTCATATTTTTTGCACTCGGAGTAAAGCAAACAATACCTATTAACGACGGCCGAGTACATATCGTCGTCCTTGTCATTAGCCTTCAGTAATTTGCGAACGCGCACAAACTGAGAATGAGCAACCGGGTCGTTTTTGACCTCAAGAAACTCCTTCATTTTTGCGCCTGTTTTTAAACCTTTTTCGGCATTTTCACGTAGACTTTTTTCAGCTTTTGTGCGGTGTCCCGCTACTGAATTTATTGATTTTGAAGGTCTCGGCACCTCTGTTTTCACTCCTTTTTTTGCCGCGCATAAATATGAATCTTATTTATAAAATGGCAAGAAAATCACAACATTTTTGCCTTGCGGTTGTTTTTTTAAAAAGCCATATTGGGAATTTTTTATTTATAAACCCCTGCGGTCGGTATCCAAAAGCGCTACGGTTTTTGGATAGCACCCCCCGGGGGGGATATTTTTACCCCTTTTTTCACTAAATCAAACAATAATTGCTGCGGAATTGCACCTTTTTCCGCCTCTTCGTGATGATGCTCGCATAGAGTTATGAGGTTGTCGTCACACAGTCGCAGCGCCCACGCTATAACGAGAGGTACAATATGATGCACCGAGAGTGTACGAGTGTTGACACGCTTAAGCGTTCCCGCTATGTTATACCAGCAAGCAACGCAGCAACCGCAGTCGCGTTGTTTAACCTTCGCTCTTTTCTCCTTCCACTCTTTTGAGTTTCTGAAGGCAACTATCTTTTCATCACGCACATATTGACTCTTTGGTTTTCGAGGGCACATAAAATCGGATTTATGTATCCCCCCGCAATATTTACACGCTTTAAGTATTTCCCCGCCACCTCATCCGACAGAACGCTTTGTCTGCCACAAATAAGAAAAGGACAAGCGATTTCCCGTTTGTCCTTTTCTCTACAATATCATATTATCATTATTTTTGTGCTGCGGTGTGTTAACCTGCTATTGATTTAAAAAAGCGTTTATCGCGTCTTTAATTACCTGAGCCTGCGATTTATCATCCTCGGCACACTTATCCTTAAAGCGCTGAGCCATTTCTTTGGGTACACGAATTGATATAACATCATACGCTTTTTGATTATACCTTGCCTTGACCGCAGTCGAGGTTTTAGTCTTCCTTTTTTCCTCTGTCATTATCGAACCTCCTAATTGCCATTATAATATCTACCAACATAACGACCGCAAACGCAGCAAACGCTATTCGAATCGGAACAGTTAAGCCAACATTTGCCGTTAAAACAACCAGAACGACTATGGGTATAAACCACCATATTCTTTTTGCCACTTGTCAAGCTCCTTTCTTTGTGTTATAATAACTATGCCAACCTTAAGGGTTTGGAGGGGCTTGCGCCCCTCCTCGGTGCCTACCACCATTTAATTGCAGTAATCAAAGCAGCCAGGGCTGTGACGGCTTCGATTATCAATGTCGCAATTTGAAAAGTGGTAGGCTTTTCTTTTTGGTTTTTCATTTTAACCACCCCCCTTATTTTTTAAAACTCACTTGGGTTCCCCCTCGCTGTAATTATATTATAGCATACTGCTTGCAGTATGTCAAGTCTTTTTTGCAAAAAAATAAAATTTTTTCAATTTTTTTAACAAAAAAGGGAGTCTGTGCGACTCCCTTTTTATATTTCCCAATGCAGCAGGGCAATGCCGTGCAAATGTCTAATGTGGTCGTAACTATAATTCAACTTGCGCGCTATCCATAGGAGCGATTTGCCATCAATATACCGCAGCTCTAATATTTCCCTTTCTACCAAGGGAAGACATTTAATTCCGCGGCGTATTCGGGTTTCTGTTTCCAGCAGTCCAGCAAGTTCTTCCCGCATTGTATCTATTAAACTTTCCTTCGCCTCGGTATAGCGGGTTAAAATATCTGTTGCATCCGTGCAGCCTTGAACTGCGCCGTTTTGTTTTGCTTTCTGAAAGGGTTGCTCAGTTGCTTTTGCAGATATTTTATTTTCAAGGCTTTCAATACGGTTACGCCGGATCTGAATTTCATTAAGCAGTCTTTTCTTTTCCTTAACCGTCATTGAGTTTTCTTTTCCTTTCAACATCATCTAACAGCGCAACAAATTTACCGTATGAAAGGTACGGCTTGTGTTCGGCATTATAAAGCGCGCGGATGCGCTCCACCTTCATCGGGTCTTTTTCTTTGTATGCCAGGGCGTGCCATTGGCGGCAGTCCGGGCATATGTTATCCCGTGGGTTGGTCGGGCTATATTTTTCATTGCAAACGGGACAGTTTTTCTTTAGCATAGGCTACCTCCGCTTATGGTTAGCCGATAAAAGCGCAGCAAGAAACAAACCCACGATAACGCCAATCGCGAGCGCACCTATAACGGCGCCGATATCTTTAAAAATCATTCGGCGCCACCGTCCTCTATATTCATCTGCACAGGCTCCGTTGTTGAGGTATTATTAAATAATTTAACCTCGCATTGTTTTGTAAGCGCTTTCAGCTGCGCTACAAATTCCTTGTTTACAACATCGCAGGCGGTTATGACCGCAACAACGATAAAACCCGTTTTTGCGACAAAATAGGTTTTTCCGCTTGCGCTTATTCGTTCATACACGTCAAGCATCGAATCCTTG
>JAZUAU010000009.1:0-23505 GCA_045638145.1 Acutalibacteraceae bacterium | reverse complement strand
TGGAAACTCAGGCGCAAAGAAAAACTGTTTTTAATCGATACCTTCCTCTTGGAGCAAAGGAAGCTTTAATTATGATATTTTTCGACATTTTACTTCCTCCTTTTGCATAATAAGATAACAAAAAGCGCATAGTTACACGGGGATTCCCGTACGACTGTGCGCTTTTATTATTACTATTAACTTTTGCAGTAATCGGCTTGTCGTCGGGATATCTTACTGCAAAATTATTATAGCATATTTTCCCATTTATGTCAATAAAAAAGCAAAGACTTGGCAATATGATGCCAAGTCTTTAAACTTACTTACAATAACTCTCAATATATCCGTCGATTGCGGCGGCGATGACCTTTTCAGCATCCTCACGGCCTCTTACCTCATCAACTGCCGTTTCCTTGCTTTCAAGCTCCTTATATACCTTAAAGAAATGCTTCATTTCCTCAAAGATATGCTTCGGCAGTTGGTCAATTTCAGTATAACAGTTATAGGTCGGGTCATTAAAGGGGATAGCGATAATCTTTTCATCGCTTCTGCCCGAATCAATCATTGTAATAACACCGATAGGATAGCAACGGACACTCGTCATCGGCTTTAAGGACTCTGAACAAAGGACAAGCACGTCAAGCGGGTCAAGGTCGTCTGCATAGGTGCGGGGAATAAAGCCGTAGTTTGCAGGGTAGTGGGTCGAAGTATGGAGAATACGGTCGAGAATAAGAATTCCCGTTTCCTTATCAAGCTCATACTTGCACTTACTGCCCTTTTCTATCTCGATAACAGCGATAAAGTCCTTGGGGGTTATTCTTTTGGGGTTAATGTTGTGCCAAATGTTGCTCAAAGAGAAAACCTCCAATTATTTAGTGCCGAAGATGCGGTCGCCTGCATCGCCAAGACCGGGGAGGATATAAGCATGGTCGTTAAGCTGGCGATCAAGAGCGGCACAGTAAACCTCAACGTCTGGATGAGCGGTTGTAAACGCCTCAACACCCTCGGGAGCAGCTATAATGCACATAAACTTTATACCCTTGGGGTTAAATTCTTTAATTCTTGCAACGGCATCGATAGCCGAGCCGCCCGTAGCGAGCATCGGGTCAAGAAGGTAAACCTCACGCTCTGAAAGGTCAGCAGGCAGCTTGCAATAATAGTCAACTGGCTGATGGGTTTCGGGGTCGCGGTACATACCGATATGGCCTACCTTTGCGGCAGGGATAAGGTTTAAAACACCGTCAACCATACCGAGACCTGCACGGAGAATGGGAACAAAGGCAAGTGTTCTGCCCGAGATTCTCTTTGCGGTCATCTTTTCCATGGGGGTAGTAACGGTTACGTCTTCAAGAGGAAGGTCGCGAGTTGCCTCGTAGCACATAAGCATTGCAATCTCGCTAATAAGCTCGCGGAACTGCTTTGTGCCGGTTCTCTCGTCACGGAGAATAGAAAGCTTGTGCTGGATAAGGGGATGGTCAAAAATCATTACCTTACTCATTTTTATTACCTCTTTTTTATTTGTTTTCTATATTTGTGATCTTTGCAACACGGGTTGCGTGGCGTCCGCCCTCAAATTCCGTATCAACAAAAAGGTCTGCAAGCTCAATGGCGGTGCCGACACCGACAACTCTGCCTCCAAGACACAAAACGTTCGAATCATTGTGAAGTCTTGTATACTTTGCGCTGAAATGCTCACTACAAGCGGCCGCACGAATGCCCTTTATCTTGTTTGCGGCAATACTCATACCGATTCCCGTTCCGCAAACAAGGATTCCGCGCTCACATTCTCCGCTTACTATATTGGCGCACACCTTTTGGGCAATATCGGGATAATCAACTGACATCTGCTCGTAAATTCCCGAGTCAACAACCTGAAAGCCGCGGCTTTCAAGATGCTCTTTTATGGCGTTCTTATGCTCAAGTCCACCGTGGTCACAACCTATTGCAATTTTCATTTAATTCTCTCCTTTTAAGTTCTCGTTCTGCCTGAGGCAATCTCAGATAAAACGGTCTTAGTTTGTCGGGGGTTGTGGGTGCATATTCTAAAGATGCTTTTGCCACACCCTCTGCCGTTTGAAAACGGCAGTTTTCATCCGCGATGAGCAGTTTTTCGGATTTATATTTTTCGAAAAGTGCTGTACCGTCGCCAGATATTATTATATTTTCACTATAATTCGCGAGTTCCTCTAATAACTCGTCTATCATAAGTGCTCTATCTTCGGTTAGTCTTGTGATTTTACCGCCCTCCACCCGAAACAGAGCGTTATAGACCTGATTGCAACGGGCATCCATAACCGCCGAGATAATACCCTTGAAATCACGATGATTTTCGGCTATTGCGCGAAGGGTTGAAACACCGTAGCAGGGGAGTCCCTTCGGTGCGGCAAGACCTTTTACTGCGCTGATACCTATTCTAATTCCCGTAAAGGAGCCGGGTCCGCTACTTATAGCCAAAGCCTCAATATCCGACACCGAAATGCCATTTTCGTCAAGCATCTTCTTCATCATGGGAAGTAGTGTTTGCGAATGGGTCATTCTGACGTTTGTAAATGCCGAGGCGATAATCTTGCTGTCCTCAATAACAGCGGCAGAAGCAGGACCTGCAGAGCATTCTAAAGCTAAAATTTTCATAAGTCCACTCCCGTTACTGTAATTTTGCGGCACTTGTCGGAAAGTCTTTCAAACTCTACGGTAATTACCTTGCCCTCGAGTGCGGTTTCAATATTTTCGCTCCACTCAGCGGCAATAACACCACTCATCTCGATATAATCGAAATATCCCGTGGAGTAAAGGTCTTCCCAACCCTCAACACGGTACATATCAAAATGGTATAAAGGCAGTCTGCCACCGATATATTCATTTACAAGGGCAAAGGTGGGGGAGGTGACAGAGCCCTCAAAACCGAGCCCACGAGCCAGTCCCCTTGTAAAGCAGGTTTTGCCCATTCCCATTCCGCCACGAAAGGCGATAACCTCGCCGCCCGATAGCTTACTTGCGAGTTTTTCGGCAAAGCTCTCGGTTTCGGCAGGGCAATTTGATATAAATTCAGTCATTAGAAAAGTCCAACTATCTTTCCGTCTTCGGAAATGTCGATATTGTTTGCGGCAGGTACACGGGGTAGTCCCGGCATTGTCATAATAGAGCCTGTCAGGGCAACGACAAAGCCTGCTCCTGCAGAAATTTTAACCTCCCGAACTGTGATTGTAAAGCCTGTCGGTCTGCCGAGAGCCTTTTCATTGTCCGAAAGGGAATACTGCGTTTTTGCAATGCAGACGGGCATACCCTCTGCAAGCGCTTCAATTTCCTTAATGTTTTTTTCGGCATCAGCAGTAAATGCAACACCGTCGGCACCGTAAATTGTCTTTGCGATAGCGGTAATCTTCTCCTTGATAGAGAGGTTAGCGTCATAAATAGGAGCAAAGTTTGACTCCTTCTCGCAAGCGGCAACAACCTTTTTCGCAAGGTCAACAGCGCCCTTGCCGCCCTTTGCAAAGACTTCGGAGAGAGCAAAGTCAGCACCGAGTTTCTCGCAGTAATCGGCAATCATCTTGAGCTCAGCGTCGGTATCGGTACCGAAGCGGTTTATTGCAACAACAACGGGAACGCCGTATTTCTTCATATTTTCAATATGTGCGCCAAGGTTTACGATACCCTTTTCGAGCGCCTTGAGGTTTTCTGCCGCAAGGTCAGCTTTCTGGACACCGCCGTTATATTTAAGTGCGCGAACGGTTGCAACAAGTACTACTGCCGAGGGCTTCAGTCCTGCAAGGCGGCACTTAATGTCCATAAACTTCTCTGCACCGAGGTCGGAGCCGAAGCCCGCCTCTGTAATGGTGTAATCTGCGAGCTTTAAAGCAAGCTTTGTAGCACGAACCGAGTTACAGCCGTGTGCAATATTAGCAAAGGGACCGCCGTGCATAATAGCGGGGGTGTTCTCGAGGGTCTGAACAAGGTTAGGCTTAATAGCATCTTTAAGAAGAGCCGCCATAGCGCCCTCTGCCTTTAAATCCCGGGCAAATACAGGATCGCCCGTATAGGTGTAGGCAACGAGGATATTGCCAAGTCTGCGCTTTAAATCCTGCAGATCGGAGCAGAGGCAAAGAATAGCCATAACCTCGCTCGCAACGGTAATCTGGAAGCCGTCCTCGCGGGGGATTCCGTTTACCTTGCCACCAAGACCTACGTTAACGTAGCGGAGCGCTCTGTCGTTCATATCAAGGCAGCGCTTGAAAACGATTCTTCTCTGGTCAATGCCGAGAAGATTTCCCTGCTGGAGGTGGTTGTCAAGAAGAGCGCAAAGAAGATTGTTTGCCGCAGTAATAGCGTGCATATCGCCCGTAAAGTGAAGATTGATATCTTCCATAGGAACAACCTGTGCATAGCCGCCGCCTGCCGCACCACCCTTGATTCCGAAAACGGGACCGAGGGAAGGCTCACGAAGAGCAATAACAGCCTTTTTGCCGATAAGGGGCATTGCTTGTCCGAGACCGACCGAAGTGGTGGTCTTGCCCTCGCCTGCAGGAGTGGGGTTGATTGCGGTTACAAGGATAAGCTTTCCGTCGGGGTTGTTTGCCACCCTTTCAAAAAGCTCCTCGGATAACTTTGCCTTATACTTTCCGTAAAGCTCAAGGTCGTCGGCCGAAACATCAAGATTTTTTGCGATTTCGGTAATTGGGAGCATTTTAGCGCCCTGTGCAATTTCAATATCAGATAACATAAATTTTCACCTCATTTAAGAATTAAAGGGCATAGACATAGTATATTACTGATATTGTATCATACTTTTTTAAAATAATAAAGAGTTTACTTGCAAATATTATAAAAATATTATAAAATAATGACGGACAGTTCAGTTTTCAGGGGGTGGCATTATGGCAAAAAGGTCCTTTGGCGCAATAGCCGACTATATTCGCGAGACCGATAAGATTATGTTCTTGCTCGTTTTTGTTACAACGGCTTACGGCTCGATTGCCGTAATGTCCTCAACACTTTATACAGGAGGTCTTGCTGAATTCTGGACCCAGGCGGGCGCCGGCTTCGGCGGTCTTGTAGCGGCGCTCATCATTTCAAATATAGATTATAAATCTATGCTGAAACGGTGGTATCTTATTGCCCCTGTTGGTCTTATTCCCGTAATTTTAACCTTTTTTATCGGATTTGCTCCTGCAGGCACAGACGACAAGGCGTGGTTGCTACTCCCGGGTGGAATTTCTTTCCAGCCGTCCGAGCTTCTTAAAGTCTGCTTTATAATCACCTTTGCGGCACATCTCGGCTATGCAAAGGAACAGGATATAAACAAGCTGAAAACCTTACTCCCTCTGCTTCTTCACGGAGGTTTCCCCGTGGGATTAATACTTGTTCAGGGTGACGCGGGAACGGCACTCATCTTCGCATTTATGGTTGCTGCAATGCTCTTCTCGGCAGGGCTTAAAGTAAGATATTATATAATCGCACTTGTGGCGCTTGTTGTTTCTTCGCCCCTTATTTATTTCTTTATAATGAACGATGACCAACGCTCGCGAATTATTGGAATGTTTAATCTTGAGGACGACCTGCTTGGTGCTGATTATCAGCAATGGCAGGGAAGAATCGCCCTTGCAAACGGAGGCTTTTCAGGTCAGGGCCTTTTTAAGGGAGAGCTTACTCAGACTAATACCGTTCCTGAAAGCTATAATGATTTTATCTTCGTGAGCATAGGTGAGGAGCTCGGTGTTCTCGGATGCCTTGCCGTTATAATTCTTCTTTCGGCAATCTGCCTTCGTGCCTTAAAGGTCGGAAAGCTTTGCAGTGACGAGCGGGGAATGTATATCGCGGTCGGGATTTTTGCAATGATTCTCGGACAGACCGTCATAAATATAGGAATGTGCACCTCGGTACTGCCCGTAATCGGCGTAACCCTGCCCTTCTTCTCGGCGGGCGGAACTAGTCTTCTTTGTCTTATGCTTTCGGTCGGAGTAATGCTCAGCGTTTACAAGCACCGAAACTCAAGAACTATATATCTTCACAGCTAAGGACGTCAAATAAAATCGACGTCCTTTTTCAGTAAGTTTATTTTTTTGTTGCAAAATGTCGATTTTTAGGGTAGAATAAAATTGTTAATGAATTGTGAACGGAGGAAAAGCTATGGCTTTTAGAGCAGATGGAAAAAGGGTAAGAAAAGCAGACCCTATGTATACGGTAGTTCCATACATAATGAACAAACGCAACGACGCTATGAATATGACGACGGTTGATATTCCTATTGAACCTATTCAAAACTATATAAATTCAAAGCGTAAGGAGGGTGTCCGTCTTACCCATATGTCGGTTGTAACTGCTGCGTATCTAAGAACGGTTTATGAATTTCCTCTTCTGAATAACTTCATCGTCAACAAGAAAATTTACACCCATAAGGAATTTAAGGTTGCAATGGTAGTGCTTAAAAGCCTCGTTACCGAGGAGGAAACTATGTCAAAGGTTCAGTTCGAGCTTGACGATAATATTTTTGAGGTAAACGAGAAGATGAACGCTTACGTTGAGGATAATCAGAAGGCGTCAACCAAAAACAACACCGACAAGATGATAAGCTTCTTGGTTTCGCTTCCCGGTGTTTGCAATATTGCAGTTGGTTTATTTAAACTGCTTGACCGTTACGGACTTCTTCCAAAGTTCATTACTGACCTTTCTCCATTTCACGCATCTCTCACCATTACAAACCTTGCTTCAATCCGCACCAACCATATCTATCATCACATTTACAATTTCGGAACCACAAGTGTATTTATTGCGATTGGTAAAAACCGTGAGGTTGCTAAAAGGAAAAACGGCGAAATCGTTCTTGAAAAGTGTATGCCTCTTGGTGTTGTAATGGATGAAAGAATCTGTTCGGGACTTTATTTCGCAAAAGCCTTCCGTGCTCTCAAGGGCTATCTTGCAGACCCATCTTTGCTTGAGACAAAACCCGAGAAAAATATTTAAAAATTTTAGATTAATCCCCTTGATTTTTAATATAATTGTGGTATATTAGTATTAGAAAATAACAATTTTTGGAGGATGTTTTATATGTTGGTTTCTGCAAAAGAAATGCTGAACAAGGCTAAAGCCGGCAAATATGCTGTTGGTCAGTTCAACATTAATAATCTCGAATGGACAAAGGCTATCCTGCTCACCGCTGAGGAGTTAAAATCTCCGGTAATTCTCGGCGTTTCCGAGGGCGCAGGTAAGTATATGTGCGGTTACAAGACCGTTGTTGGTATGGTAAAGGGTATGATCGACGAGCTCGGTATCACCGTTCCCGTTGCTCTCCACCTTGACCATGGTTCTTATGAGCACGCAAAGAAGTGCATCGAAGCAGGCTTCTCTTCGGTAATGTTCGACGGCTCTAAGTATCCTATCGAGGAAAACATTGAAAAGACTAAGGAGCTCGTAGAGCTTACCAGTAAGCTCGGTCTCTCCATCGAGGCAGAGGTTGGCGCTATCGGTGGTGAAGAAGACGGTGTTATCGGCGGCGGTGAGGTTGCTGATCCCGCAGAGTGCAAGATGATTGCAGATCTCGGCGTTACAATGCTCGCTGCAGGTATCGGTAATATTCACGGTAAATATCCCGAAAATTGGGCAGGCCTTTCCTTCGATACCCTTGCTGCTATTCAGGAGCTTACAGGTGAAATGCCACTCGTTCTTCACGGCGGCACAGGTATCCCTGCTGATATGATTAAGAAGGCAATCTCTCTCGGCGTTTCCAAGATTAACGTTAACACCGAGTGCCAGCTCGCTTTTGCAGCAGAGACTAGAAAGTATATCGAAGAGGGTAAGGACCTTGTTGGTAAGGGCTTCGACCCCAGAAAGATTCTTGCTCCCGGCGTAGAAGCTATCAAGGCTACTGTAAGAGAGAAGATGGAGCTCTTCGGCTCTGTTGGAAAGGCATAATAGACTTTCACAATAAGCGCAGAACATTCAAAAAGACCCGAGTGATCGGGTCTTTTTTCGTTAAGCCTTTTTCCTCGCTCGAGGTATCGACATACATCTTCACTCGGAGAAAAGGCTTTCTGCATCTTATTCTGAAAGTCTTGATTTTCAGTAAGCCTATGGAGCTAAAAATTGAGTTTCTGCATCAAAGTCTGTCTATTTTGCTTTTTGGTATGGTAGAAAAACGCTCCTGCATCTGATTCTAACCGTTTTAAATTAATAATTCTTCGCTCGGAGAAAAGCCTTTCTGCATTTTATTCTGAAAGGCTGATATAGGTTTCTAAAGAACAAAACGGCTTGACATTTTCTGCCAAGTCGTTTTTGGTTTCCCTTGTGGTAGGGAGGTTCGTGTCGCAACTAAGGGTGTGGTGTGGTAGCAAATATATTTAAACGAAATTCGTTTAAAAGTCAATAGTCGATTTTCGTTTATGATAAAATTCTTTCAGAGGTGATTTATATGACGATTGCTGATAGAATTAAAGCGCTCCGTGAAGAAAACACGAATCTTAATCAAACTGAATTGGGAAAGAAATTGAATTTGAGTCAAATGCAAATTTCAAGATTAGAAACAGGCAGTGCGCATATTAACGATGAGGCTTTGATAAGTTACTGCGAGTTTTTCAAGGTTTCTGCCGATTATATTCTCGGTTTGCCAAAAGATATGAACTATCCCGAAAGATAAATAAAAAACCTCTTGACAAATTTTTCTAAAGGTATATAATTAAATCAGTAACAATTACTATTTTATTTCAAAGGAGAACAAAACTATGAAATACGCAGGTACAAAGACCGAAAAAAATCTCTGGGCTGCTTTTGCAGGCGAGAGCCAGGCGAGAAACAAGTATACATACTTTGCCTCTGTCGCAAAGAAGGAAGGCTATGAGCAGATTTCCGCCATCTTCCAGAAGACCGCAGACAACGAAAAAGAGCACGCTAAAATGTGGTTTAAGGAGCTTGGGGAGCTCGGCGACACCGCAAAGAATCTGCTTGCCGCTGCCGAAGGTGAAAACTATGAGTGGACCGATATGTACTCGACCTTTGCTGATGAGGCTGATGAGGAAGGCTTCCACGACCTTGCAAAGAAATTCCGTATGGTAGCCGCTATTGTAAAGAGTCACGTGGAAACATATCGCGCTCTTCTCTCTAATGTAGAGATGCAGGCTGTATTTGAGAAGGCAGAGGAGACTATGTGGGAGTGCCGCAACTGTGGACACCTTGTAATGGGCAAGAAGGCTCCCGAGGTTTGCCCCGTATGTGCTCATCCGAAGTCCTATTTCGAGGTTCGTGCAGAAAACTATTAATTAAGAGGATGAAAAAGCCTGCGAGAATTCTCGCAGGCTCATTTTTTTATTTTACACTTGCTTTGTACACTGTTTTTGAATAATATCTTTCTCCCGCTTTGAGAATGGGGGAGGCAACATAGGGAAGATTTATCGCATTGGCATAGTTGCCGGTCTCAAGGCAGATGCCTGCATACTTTCCGTGCTTTGTGCCTCCCTTTCCTGTGGTGTCAACAAAAGCGGCGGTGTAGACCTGAACGCCAAGCTGGTCGGTGTAGCAGTCGAGAGTTATTCCGTTGTCAACACAGTGAATAGAGGAGTTAAGATACATATCTCCCTTTGCGGCGCGGCAGGGGAAGAAGTTGTCAATACCGTCATTTGAGTGCTTGATATCGGGGTCGCCCGAGAGCAGTCTGTCACGAAGTAGAGCCGACTTTCTGAAATCGAAAACAGTATTTTCTACGGGTCTTATCTCTCCTGTGAAAAGTGCATCGTTATCAACAACACCGTAGGCCTCGGCATTTACCATAAGCGTATGGTTAAGCACATCTGTGCCGCTGCGTGAGCCGTTAAGATTAAAATAAGCGTGGTTTGTAAAGCCAATAACGGTATCAGCGTCACTTTCTGCAAAATACTCAATAGAGAGAGCGGTATCCTCAAGGGTATATTTAACCGTGAATTTCAGATTGCCGGGGAAGCCCTCCTCACCGTCGGGTGACACACGGGAGAAAGCAACATAGTTTTCGCCAATCTCGGCATCATACATATAAAAATTGAAGCCGTCGATACCGCCGTGCAGACAGTTCTTGCCGTTATTATTACGAGTGAGGGTATATTCCTTGCCGTTAAGGGTGAATTTACCACCCTTAATTCTGTTTGCAAATCTGCCGATAGTACCTCCAAAATAGGTTGAGCGGTCGGTGTCATAGATATAGGCATTGTCATAGCCAAGGTTAATATCGGTCATTACTCCGTTTTTATCGGGGACAATAAAATCGACAAGGGTAGCACCAAAATCACAAACTGACACGGTTGTCTTTTCGTTTTTAATGGTGAATAGGGTTGTTTTCCAGCCCTTTGCGGTTTTTCCGAAAAAGTGTTTTGTTACCATAAGTATTATCCTTTACATTTGCTTTATGGATGCGCCAAGCTTCTCAGCGGTGTCCCGAATTTTAGAGTGACAGGTGAAAAGAATAATCTGATGAGATTTTGCATAGTCTGATAGGTAGGATAACGCCGATTCTGCCCTCGTATCGTCATATTGTGTGAGGGGGTCGTCGAGGATAAGGGGGAGAGAATTTTCTTCGCCTTCAAGAAGCCTTGACAGAGCAATACGTAAAGACAAATATGCCTGGTCGGCTGTGCCGCTGCTTAAAAACTGCCATTCCTTTGCGCCGAGTGTATCATCTCGATTAACCTTGATGTCCAAGTCCTTTGAAATATCTACCGACCTGTAAACCCCATTTGTAAGACCGCAAAATATCTTCGAGGTTTCGCTTTCTAGCACATTGCCGAAACTTCTGCGCATATCTGCAAAACTGTCGGTAAGCGTTGTAACAGCGATATCTGCTGCATCACAGAAAGCCTTCTCTGCTTCGAGTTTGGCTTCATTTTCTTTAATTTGGAGTTCGATAACGGGAACGGTGCGACTGCTTGAAAGAAGATTGTGAAGTGTGTGACGAAGACCTGTAAGTTCCTCACGCAGTTTGACCGACTCTGTTGTTATGGTTCTGATTTTATCCTTTGCATTTTCGGCTTCTTCGTGGGTAATATCGCGAAGTGTTTCATCGGAGTTAAGATCTGAAAGCCTTGCCTTTGCCTCTTCATAGCTTTGACAATTGGTAGAGTCTGCCGCAAGATTACGCGCCACCTCTGCTGCCTTTAGGGCATCATTCTTGTCTGAAATGTCATCCGCAATTTGAAGAGCGTCGCTAATCTCGGCAAAGAGTCCGAAGGGCTCACAAAGTGTTGATACTGCCGCCTTTTTGGATATAAATTCATCTTTTTTGGAAAGTAAAGATTCCTGCATTCTGAAAAGCTCCGACTGCTTTGCCTCTAGCAGAGCCTTTTTACTGCCACTATCAATAAGATAAGAATTTATTTCACTATCGGTGCGGTCAAGGCGGGATTTGAGGTCGGCGATTTTTGCAAGCAATCCGTCAAGTTCGCCCTGTGCTGAAACAAGCTCTTCCTTTAGTCCTCCATCTGAAAGCTTTTTCTTTAATATAAATCCAAGCAGGAAAAGGATAAGACCGATAGCGGCACCACTAATTTCACCGTAGAATAGAGGCATATTGCGTCTCAAGGTAATTGCCGCGGCGATACCGCCCACAGTCGCAAGGATTAACCCTAAAACAACAAGTAGGGTGTTCGGCTTGGTTTCGGGTTTTCCGCTCGTTGCAATCTGTAGGGTAGTAACCCTTTCGCGTACGCGGTCGGCATTACTTTCAGCCGCTGTAAGCTTTGTTTCAATATCGCTTTTGTCCGCGCGGAGATTGTCAAGTTTATAGCTATCTTCAACCTTTAGAGCCTCAAGGTCGTTCTTTAGTGAATTAACGATACCTTCCGTTTCCGATAGATTTTTCTGTAAAAGCTGAAGCTCTGCAACGCCGCTTCGGATTCTGTCGGAATAGGGCTTGTCTGCCAGTTCGCCATTCGGCAGTGCAAGAGCCTTTTTAAACTTTTTTTCTGTCTCGAAAGCATCTATATATTTAGTCAAATTCGCGCGCTTTTTAAAGAGGTCTGCCTTTTTCATAATCTTGAAAAGTCGGTCGCCCTCTGCTTTAACCGCGCTGGCTTCCTTTTCTTTTTCGGCAATTTTTTCTTCGAGTTCTAATGCTTTTAATTCATTTTCTCTGGCGGAGGCTAGCTCTGTTTTTAAAGCTTCGGTATTTGCCCTTCGCTTATCATAAGCGCCTATTTTACCACTTCTTGACATAAGGCATTCTTTTGCTTTTAAAATTCTGTTCTTTACAAGCTCGACCGAGACATCCTCATCGCCGGTTGAGGCAATATTAGAGAGCTTTCCGTTGATTTCGCCCTCTGCAGCTGCATTCTTTTCGGGAACACCAAGTCCCCATATAAAGAGTGTTCTCTCAAAAGCTGCATCGCTGATTCCAAAAATCTCCGAGCCAACGTCGCCCTTTGTGGATAGCTTAATATCCACCCCAAGGTCGGTATCGGTTAGGGTAATTTTATCGGTGGCGTTACTGCCTTTAAATTCTCTTGTTAAGCGGTAACTTTTGCCGTTATGAATAAAATTAACACTGCCACCCATTTGAGAGGAATCCCACGGCATATATTTCTTTCGGGGATTTTTCTCAAGGTCGGAAGCCTTTCCACTGTAGCCGTAAAACATCATTTTTATAAATGCCATTATGGTAGATTTGCCCGCCTCGTTTTCACCGTAGACTATATTAAGCCCGTCCGAAAAATCTATTTTAAAGTTTTTGAACTTACCGAAGGAGGTAATATTACAACTGTTAATCTTCATTATATGCCACCTCCGAATCAAATGCTGCCAGTCCAAGCTCCAAAGCCGCATTTAAGCTCGTAAGCTCAGCTTCTTCGGCCTTTTCTATTCTTTCAAGTATCTTTTTTACAAAAATACCTTTGAGTGAAGCCTCGTTCTTAAGGGCGTCGAGGTCATAGGTTCTTTTTGTACCGTCCTTTATCCTTACAAAATAAAGCTTATCACTGAGAATTTGTAAAATTTCTGTTTTTTTAATGGTAACATCCTCTGCTACTGCACCTGTGAGGATAATTTCATAAAGGTCGTTCACGTAGCCCTCGCCAAAATCATTCGACAGTTTTTCGAGAATAATATCGGCGGCGCGAATTGAGGACGAAGCCTCTGAAATATCTATCTTTAAAACCCTGTGGGTGCGGCGGTTTAACCTTACAAAGGTAAGGCTACAAGCAGCCTTTGAAATCTCTGCAAGATAACCTCCTCTGATTCCTTCTTCATCAAAACCATGACCCTCGGGTGAGCCTGAATAGGCAAAGGTGGTTTTTCCAAATTTTGCGGGAGAGGTGCGTTTATGTATGTGGCCGAGTGCAAGATAATCCACAGCCGAATTTTCAATAAAGTCGCGGTCTATGGGGTTGTAGGGGCTGCTTTTATCTCCACTTGCATCGGCGTGAAGAAGCATAATATTAACGAGTCCGTCATCGGGAAATTCGGTATTAAAGGGCTTTGCCTCCTGCGACGAATGGGGGAAGGAGCGCCCGATAATTCTAAAGCCATCATCAGAAAATTCTTTTATCTCATAATCTGTACCGAAAACGTAAAGATTTTCGGGTGTTTCGCGCTCCTTCATAGCTGATGCGGCATCAAGCGGGTCGTGATTTCCTGCAACATAAAAGAATTTAATCTCTTTGGCATTTTTAATATACTCAAAAACCGAAGGAGCAAAATCCTCGGCGGCTTTATTTGAATCAAAAAGGTCGCCAGCGATTAAAAACACCGAAACACCGTTTTCTTTACAGTAGTCGACAGCATTTTTAAACGTAGCGAGCATTTCATAGCGGCGTGCGGCGGCCTTTGCGCCGAGATAAGACACCTCTGCAGCGAGATGCCAGTCGGCGGTGTGAAAAACTTTCAAAGACAAAAGTATACCCCCAAAACTTTAAATATATATTAATAATAACATTATAATTACCGTTTATCAAGAAGATATTGCGTCATTAAATTTTTTGTGCTATAATAACTAAATAATGTAAAAGGGGGCGTGGGCTTTGCCGATGGACGTTAGGGTAGGAGATACCCTTCTTATGAAGAAAAAACACCCTTGCGGTGCAAATACCTTCATGGCGATTCGCGTTGGTATGGATTTTAAAATCCGTTGTACCGGTTGCGGTCACGAGGTAATGCTACCCCGTGTAAGCGTTGAGAAAAGTATAAAGAAAATAATTCGTGAAGACGGAGAGTAATATATGTTTGATAAATTAGCATTTGTAGAAAAACGCTTTGAGGAAATTAACGGTCTTTTATCAACCCCCGAGGTTGTAGCCGATAACGAACTTTTCAAAAGATTGATGAAGGAGCATAAGGAGATTTCTCCCGTGGTGGAAAAATACCGCGAATATACTGTGGTAAAATCGAGCGAGGAAGAGGCAAAAATGCTTCTTGACGAGGGCGGTCTTGATAAGGATTTCAAGGAGCTTGTCGAGGAAGAATACCTTACCGCAAAGGCTGATATTGAAAGGATTGCTGAGGAACTCAAAATTCTGCTTCTTCCCAAGGACCTCAATGACGACCGCAATGTTATTGTTGAAATTCGCGGCGGTGCAGGCGGCGAGGAGGCGGCTTTATTTGCTCATTCTCTTTTTAGAATGTACTCAATGTATGCTGAGTCGAAGCGATTTAAGGTTGACGTTATAAACCTTAACGAAACCGAGCTTGGCGGATGTAAGGAAGTAAGCTTTATGATTGAGGGCGAGGGGGCATATTCTCGCTTTAAGTACGAAAGCGGAGTTCACCGCGTGCAACGTGTTCCCGAAACCGAAACCTCGGGCAGAATCCACACCTCAACCGTTACGGTTGCCGTGCTTCCAGAAGCCGAGGACGTTGAAATTGACATTAACCCTGCCGATTTGCAGATTGATACCTACCGTTCATCGGGTGCAGGCGGTCAGCATATCAACAAGACCGAGTCTGCAATCCGCATAACCCACCTACCCACGGGACTTGTCGTTGAGTGTCAGGATGAGAGAAGCCAGTTCAAGAACAAGGATAAGGCTATGAAGGTACTTCGTTCCCGTCTTTACGAGATGGAGCAGGCAAAGCAGACCGAGGCTATCGCTTCCGACCGTAAGGCGCAGGTTGGTACGGGTGACCGAAGCGAGCGAATCCGCACCTACAACTATCCTCAGGGTCGAGTTACCGACCACAGAATCGGACTTACCCTTTATAAAATTGACCAGATTTTAAACGGCGACCTTGATGAGGTTGTTGATTCACTTATCACATATTACAGAGCAGAAATGCTAAAAAGTGAAGAGGAATAATGGAAACAAAAATACTGAAAGATGATGAAAAGGGGATAAAGACCGCCGCAGAGATACTTAAAAGCGGCGGAATTGTTGCAATTCCTACCGAAACTGTCTACGGTCTTGCTGCCTCTGCCTATTCGGATGAGGCAATTGAAAAGGTCTTTTTAGCCAAGGGCAGACCGCAGGATAACCCCCTTATCGTCCACATATCCAATATAGAAGAAATAGATAATATTGTAAGCCAAATGCCTGGTGAGGCGAGAGAGCTTGCTGAACGCTTCTGGCCGGGACCCCTCACAATGGTTTTACCAAGAACTGACAGGGTTTCTCCCCGTGTTTCGGCAGGACTTTCTACCGTTGCAGTCCGAATGCCCGAAAACGAGGTTGCAAGAAGAATTATCCGCGAGTGCGGAATCCCCCTTGCCGCCCCGTCGGCAAACCTTTCGGGAAACCCTAGTCCCACAACGGCAGACCACGTAATTGCCGACCTTTCGGGCAGAATAGATGCAGTTGTGGTATCGGGACATTCTAGCGTTGGCGTTGAGTCAACCGTTGTATCCCTTGCAGTAAATCCCCCAAGGCTTCTCCGCCCCGGTAAAATTACTGCAGAAGAGCTACGCGACATACTGCCCGACCTTGTTATAGACAAGGCGGTGTTATCAGAAATTCCAAAGGGCGAAAAGGCGGCATCTCCGGGTATGATGTATAAGCACTATTCTCCCAAAACCGAGGTATATCTTGTTGAAGCCGAGGGCGATGAGTTTGTAGATTTCCTGAATGAAAAAACAGACGTCGCCGCAATCTGCTTTAAGGAGGATGCCGAAAAGCTCCACTGTCCCATCCTTTCAATCGGTGCGGCAGAGGACGAAGAGGAGCAGGCAAGACTGATTTTTGAGCGCCTTCGCGAAAGTGACAGCCTCGGTGTTAAAACGGTTTATGTTCACGCACCAAAGAAAAGCGGCGTGGGTCTTGCGGTTTATAACAGACTGATTCGTGCCGCTGGCTTTAAGATTATAAGGCTCAAAACGATTGTCGGCCTTACAGGTCCTACGGGTGCTGGTAAGACCTCTGCCTGCCGTGTTGCAGAGGATATGGGCTATACCGTAATCAATTGCGACAAGGTTGCAAGAGAGGCAACCAAAGATGCCGATTGCTTAAAGGCGCTGTCTGAAGCGTTTGGTGTTGAAATACTAAATTCCGACAACACACTTAACAGAAAAGCACTTGCCGAAAAGGCTTTTAAAAGCTCCGACAAAACCGAGCTTTTAAATAAAACTATTTTTCCATACATTACAAGGCTGATAGAGGGGAAAATAGAAAATGCCGAAACGGGCAAGGTGCTTCTCGATGCACCAACCCTTTATGAAAGCGGAATTGACCGAATCTGCACCGTGGTTATCGCAGTTTTAGCAGACAGAGATGTAAGACTTTCGAGAATTCTCTCGCGTGATGGCATTGAGAAATCGGCGGCACTTCTTCGCATAAATGCGGGTAAGCCCGATGAATTTTATAAAGAGCGCACGAACCACGTAATTTGTAATAACGGCGGCGAGCAGGAGTTCACAGCTCGGTTTGCCGAGGTACTTAAACGAATTGGAGGACAAACACATGAGTGAAAAAAGCAAAGCAGAACTTCTAAAGGAAAAGCTTTTTATCTCTAAAAAGAATGGACTTTGCGAGGTAGATGATGCAAAGTGGGATAAGATAACTGATTTTTGCGAGGGCTATAAAAAGTTCCTCCAAGACGGCAAAACCGAGCGCGAGGCAGCAACCGCCGCAATTGCTATTGCCGAAGCGGCAGGCTTTAGAGCCTTCGAGCAGGGTAAAAAGTATAATGTGGGCGACAAATACTATGTAAACAACCGCGGCAAGACGGTCGCTTTCGTTGTAGTGGGCGAAAAATCCGTCGATAGCGGCGTGCAGATTACCGCCGCCCATATCGATTCACCCCGACTTGACCTCAAACCCAACCCCCTTTATGAGGATACCGATATGGCTCTTTTCAAGACCCATTATTACGGCGGAATCAAGAAGTATCAGTGGACGACAATTCCGCTTGCCCTTCACGGCGTTTTTGCTAAAAAGGACGGAAGCGTTGTTTCGGTTAATATCGGCGAAGATGAGGCAGACCCCTGCTTTGTTGTGACCGATCTTTTGCCCCACCTCGCGCAGGAGCAGTCTAAACGCACCCTTGCCGACGGAATTCTCGGCGAAGAGCTTAACATTTTAATTGGCAGCCGTCCCTTCAAGGATGATAAGGGCTCGGAGCTTGTAAAGCTCAATATTATGTCTATTCTCAATGAAAAGTACGGCGTTACCGAAGAGGATTTTCTCTCGGCAGAGCTTGAAATCGTGCCTGCAGTAAAGCCACGCGATATCGGTCTTGACCGCTCAATGATTGGCGCCTATGGTCACGATGACAGGGTATGCGCATATCCCGCCCTTATGGCAATCTGCGAGGTAGAAAAGCCCGCAAAAACCGCCGTTGCAATCCTTGCCGACAAGGAAGAAACGGGCTCGGACGGAAATACAGGTCTTAATTCTGCCTTCTTAAAATACGTTATCCGAGATATTGCCGAGATGCAGGGTGTTGATTATACCGTTGCACTCAGAAATTCAAAGTGCCTTTCTGCCGATGTTAATGCAGGGATGGACCCCACATTTAAGGATGTTATGGAAGCGAAAAACGCTTCCAAGCTCAACTACGGTGCGGTTATTACAAAGTACACGGGTGCCAGAGGCAAGAGCGGAACATCGGATGCTTCTGCAGAATATGTTGCACAGGTCAGAGCAATGCTTGACAGATCAGGAATCACTTGGCAGACGGGCGAGCTTGGCAGGGTAGATCTCGGTGGCGGCGGAACCGTTGCAATGTACGTTGCAAACCTCGGTGTTGACGTTGTAGACCTTGGTGTGCCGGTCCTTTCTATGCACGCACCCTTTGAGGTAGTTGCAAAGTTTGATGTATACGAAACCTACCGCACAATGTACGAATTTTGCAAATAAGATGATATTATGAGTGATATAAAATACGGGGAATACCGTCATTTCAAGGGCAACCTTTATGAAGTAGTTGCCCTTGCACGCCACTCTGAAACAAACGAAGAAATGGTCGTTTACAAGGCGCTCTACGGAAAGGGTGAATATTGGGTACGACCTGCTTCAATGTGGAATGAAACGGTCGAGCGTGACGGTAAGGTTTATAAACGCTTTACATATATTGAAGAATGATTAAAAAGTTTTTACAGACTCTGCTTATTAAAACACTACCCGTAATGACGGGCTATATAGTGCTCGGAATCGGTTTTGGAATCCTTTTTGAAAGCCACGGCTACGGGCTTTTATGGTCGCTTTTAATGGCGGTCTTTATCTACGCAGGGTCTATGCAATTTGTTGCAATAAATCTTATAACGGGTGGCGCTTCGCTAATTACTACGGCACTCACAACCCTTATGGTAAATGCGCGGCATCTCTTTTATGGTATTTCTATGATAGACAAGTATAAAAATACCGGAAAAAGAAAGCCCTATCTTATTTTTGCGTTGACCGATGAAACCTATTCGCTTCTTTGTGCAGATGATTATCCCGAGGGGATAGAGCCGAAAAAATATCAGACGGCAGTATCGGTAATGAACCATATTTATTGGATAACCGGCTGCGCCCTAGGTTCTCTTATTGGCTCGGCGGTTAATTTCAATACCGCGGGAATAGATTTTTGTATGACTGCCCTCTTCGTGACCATTTTCGTTGAACAGTGGCTGACTGCAAAAAATCATATGCCCGCCCTTATCGGACTCAGCTCAACCCTTATTTGTCTGCTCATTTTTGGCGCAGATGCCTTCCTTATTCCTTCTATGGTTTTAATAGCGGCTCTTCTGCTTGCCTTTAAAAGAGTATTTGAAAGGCAGGTGACCGAGAATGAGTGAGAAAATGGCTCTGCTTACAATAGTTGTAGCGGCGCTTGTTACAGTATTACTCAGATTTTTGCCCTTTATCGTATTTAAGGGCAACCGAGAAACCCCGAAAATCATTTCTTATCTTGGTAAATTTCTGCCCTACGCCATAATGGCAATGCTTGTAGTTTACTGCTTAAAATCGGTAAGCCTCGTAGCATACCCCTTCGGTCTGCCCGAGCTTATCGGTGTCGCTGTTGTGGTTATTCTGCATATATGGAAACGAAACACTCTTCTGAGCATTGCGGGCGGTACGGTAGTTTATATGTTACTTATACAATTAGTGTTCTAAAGCATCCGCCTTAGTTTTAGTAAGGCGGATTTTTCTATTCTCGATACGTAACTGCGCGAAATTCCGAGTATGTTGGCCACCGTTTTTTGGGTTAGCTCATCGTGTCCGTCAAGCCCGTAGCGAAGCCGGATAATTTCCCGCTCACGGTCTGTGAGTACGGTTTCGAGCAACACCGTCATTCGCTTAATCTTCATCTTCTTGTCAATGTCGTCAACAATGTTTACGTCATCTGCCACAACATCCATAAGGGTCAGGGCGTTTCCATCCTTGTCGGTGTCTATGGGGTCGCTGAAATGCAGGTCGTTCGCACTCTTTTTAGAGGCTCTGAAAAACATAAGTATCTCATTTTCAATGCACCTCGCGGCATAGGTCGCAAGTCGGCTGCCCTTTTCCGGTCTAAAGGTTGAAACCGCTTTAATAAGACCAATCGTGCCGATTGAAATAAGGTCATCCTGTTCCGAATGCCCCGTGTCAAACTTCTTCATCACGTGGGCAACAAGCCTTAAATTGTGCTCTATAAGCTTGTTTTTAGCGTCATTATCTCCCTTTGACATTTTGTCAATCAACTCGGCTTCTTCCTTTGCCGATAGCGCCGGCGGAAATGAATTAGGATTAGTGACGTGAAGCGCAAAGCAGAAAAGTGAAGACGCAAGCTTTAAAAGTAACTGAAACACAAAAATTCCCCCTCTAAATATACTTATGAGGTGGGGATTTTTAATTTGCAAGTCCGCATAAATTATAAATAATTGGAAAAACTCTTTTTAGAAAAACAAAAGGAGTGTTTTTATGGAACTGAAAGGCAGTAGAACAGAAGCCAATCTCTACGCTGCATTTGCGGGCGAAAGTCAGGCAAGAAACAAATACACCTATTATGCCGAGCAGGCAAAAAAAGACGGGTATGAGCAGATAGCAGATGTGTTTCGCGAAACCGCATACAACGAGGAGCAGCATGCTAAAATCTGGCTCAAGCAGATTATGGGTGGCGCTATTCCCGATACAAAAACCAACCTTGCCGACGGAGTAAAGGGCGAGCATTACGAGTGGACCGAAATGTACGAGGACTTTGCAAAAACGGCAAGGGAAGAGGGCTTTAACGAGATCTTTTCTTTTTGAATCGGTAGCCCGGATTGAAAAGGAGCACGAGGAACGGTATCAGTTGCTTCTTGACAATGTAAACAACGGTCTTGTCTTTAAGAGAAATGAAGAGGTGGTATGGATTTGTCGAAACTGCGGTCATATTCACATCGGAAAACAGCCTCCCGGTGTCTGCCCGACCTGCTCCCACCCACAGAGCTATTTTGAAATTAAAAAGTGTAATTATTAAAATGAAAAGCGACCCCTCGCGGGGTCGCTTGCCTGCATTAAGAAGATTCAAATGTAATAAGACGATGAATCTTAGGTTCGTTGGTTTCTAAATATTTTAGATAGTCCTCATATAAACACTTTGCGGTTTCAAGAGTAATTTCATCTGCTTTAAGCCGTTCGTAAATACTTGAGATTTCGTTTTGTGCTTCTCTGTAAGAATCAATATTATCAAGCATTTTCTTAGCTTCAAACTCCTCGATTGCAAATATGATATCATAGGTTGCCCGATAAAGTTTCAGTTCAAAGGCCTCTTTCTCGGTTGGCTCGGGTTCAAGCAGTTGTATCTTAACATAAAGCGAATTCAAATGTCGAAAACACTCTTTTCTTTCAGCGTTATTCATCAGAGTGTTTTTGATACTATCAAGATAATTTTTATACTCGTCTATGTAACTGTTTTTATTCCTTATCCGTTTAGCATTCTCAGAATTATCATCTTCCCCTGCAGATTCAACCTTAATAGAATCAAGATCATCGTACAAATCCGCTATCTCTTCTTCAGTTAAGACTCTCGGGGTATCGTCAATAGTGGTTTTTATCGGTCTACTCGCGTAGACAAAAAAAGCCACAACCAGCAGTATTACAACCAAAAACGATGCTAACCAAATCAGCATATTGTTTTTCTTAATCATAAAAACACCTCATTAAAAGCTTGGATCAATTCTGCTTAATTTTAATAAAAACTATACCGGTATCGCTTTTGTTAGCTAAAATTTTTCTTAAATGCCCTTTAAGATGTGGATCTGCATTCTGAGCATATAATATTTCTTTTTTTCCATTATTGGGGCATGAGGAATCCACTTCATAATGAGCGCCATCACATTCAATATTATCTTCATAAACAATCATAGTGTGATAAATGTCACCGGTATTGTCTTTTAATTGTATAACATCACCTTTTTTTAAATAGTTTATTAAAAATTCTATATCATTTAGCGCATCTGCTCCGGTTTCATAGGAAACAACCTGAAACGATCGCATATTAGGTGGTCCCCAATGTTCATAAAACGAAGATGCTGAAGTAAACGAACGAGATACCCAATCATCAACATATGTGAGACCACTACCTTGATAATAAAACCAATTGTATGTATCTTGTTTATCTGCACTTCCCCAAGCGCCCCCATTTGTAATCATTTGAAGGCCGCCATAATATAAGCACTGTGATACAAAATTTGTACAGTTTTGACCTCCTAAATCTTCATAAAGCGCATTGGGAGATAACGCACAAGATTCAGCATAACTTGCTGCATTTTCTCTATTATATTCAGAATTGACTGATAAATCAGAGTTTGTAACTATATTCCTGCCGTCGATATTAATTTTTTCTATGTGCCACTTCGAATTAAGCGATCCGTTCGCATTATATTGTATAACAGGCGAACCACTTGAAGCACTTGCGTTGTAAACAACAATTGCCTTTGTATAATTACTTTGACGTGTGAGTATTTCAAATGTTCCATCAGAATTTTTAACAATTTTAAATCGCTGGTGTGTTCCTGCAACCGACGGCTGTGAACCTATTTCTATATAAGCGTTATTAGATGAACTGCTGCCCTCAACTTGAACCGCCAGGTCAGTAGCGGATTTGGGATACATCCAATAATCTCCTCTTTGTGCAAGATAGAGAAGGTTGAATTTCTGAGAATCTCCGCCATTAAATGGCGACTGAATAAGATTGTCTCCGCTTGAATCACCCGATGCAGTAAGATACAGCCCGCTGTTAGCGTTACGGATATAGTAATACGTGCCTGTCGAAAGTCCGTTTAGCTCATATTCAATAGTGAGCTTCGGCGAGCGGTCGGAATCACCCTCGCAAGAAACCACGCTGTTGTAGTCGTTATGGTCTTCCTGATAATAAGTAAAGTATATTCCGTAGTTGTTGCTGATACCGCTATACCAGTTTGTTAGTTCATATGTAAGGTTAACGTCGAAATAATTAAGATAACTTCCGTTATAAACGAAATTTGATGTTTTCCAAGAACTTACTCCCGTCGGTTTGTTATTCCAGGTAACGGTATTTTCATACCACTGTGCCGAAGAAATAACCTTGCTTTCCATTTTTATACCCGAAGAGGCGGTAGGTGTATTCTGTCCGTTACGGAAGGTAAATCTTATATAAGCGTTTGTTATATTTGCTCCTGCGGGAAGATTGGGAAGACTTGTAAATCTCTGGAAGCCGTAGTGCTTATAGCCGCTCTTTTTACCAAAACGGATATAATCAAGAGAACCGTTATTCTGTGTGCTCGGTGTGCTTGCATCTACAAAGGTGTCCTGTGCTCGGACATCAGAGCTGACATAGGTCATAGACGGGTCTATCGTTACGGGGTAAACTATGTCTGGATGTGTAAGATATTCGTTTGGAACAACTACCGTAATGGTGTAAGAACCGTCTGCGTTTTTAGAAAGCTCATAATACAAATCCTCGTTCATATGGCGGAAGGTTTCAGCCTCTGCCGCTGCATCGTTTTCGGGGATATATGAATCGTAAGCATATAGGCTTAAAAATCTATATTCGACTGCCTTGGGGTCATCTTTTTTAACTACGAGTATATTAGCACCGTTATTTTCAAGAACGGGAATATGGGTTTCGGAACGGAAAATAAACTCAAAACGGTTTTGTCCCGTATATTTATTTAGTATAATATTTTCCTTTATGCCGCCCTCGGTGTTAATATATTCTATGTAGGTATCTGTGCCG
>JAZUAU010000008.1:0-43475 GCA_045638145.1 Acutalibacteraceae bacterium | reverse complement strand
AGGGCTTGACCTATATTTCGATTCTCCTTTCAATTACACTTTGTTCAGTTTTGAAGGTGTGATTTTATATGCACCATTAGCTCAGTTGGTAGAGCACCTGACTCTTAATCAGGGTGTCCCGGGTTCGAGTCCCTGATGGTGCACCACTTAGTTAAAACCAGCATTTGCTGTTTTTATAAAGTACGCCCCGTGCGTATGATATGTGGCCCGTTGGTCAAGTGGCCTAAGACTCCGGCCTCTCACGCCGGCAACACGAGTTCGAATCTCGTACGGGTCACCATTTTTTGAATATTTGTGTATAAAATAGCATATGCTATTTTATAGAGAAGTCAGTTGATTTCTCAGTTGGTGCTGATTGCGGTGAGGGTCCACCCGTTCCCATCCCGAACACGGAAGTTAAGCTCACTTGCGCCGAAGATACTTGGCGGGCAGCTGCCCGGGAAAATAGGAAGGCGCCAACACCCATATTCCTCGTTAGCTCAGTCGGTAGAGCGCGCGGCTGTTAACCGCGTTGTCGTTGGTTCGAGTCCAACACGGGGAGCCAAAAAATTCCAAGTCTTCGGAGTTGGAATTTTTTTATCCATTGCCAAAGCAATGGCATATCATCAAGGATAGCCTTGCTATCGTTGTATGTCATCAGTACGTTAGGACTGTATATCATCACGCTTTAGCGTGTATCAAAAACTTTGGCAATGATGATATACAAAACTTCGTTTTGATGATATGAAATGCTCCGCATTAATTTATTACTACTTTTATGCTTTATAAATAAGCCGTGACAATTCACGGCTTATTTTTGCATATTGGGGTTATTGGTTCTATCAAGCAGATAATCAATACTGACCTTGTAATAATCGGCTAATTTTATCAAAACTTCAGCTGTTAGAGAAATCACACCTGTTTCATATTGCGAATATGTGTTTTGCGATACACTTAAATATTTTGCAATATCTTTCTGCTTGATATCTCTATCTTCTCTGATTCCTCGCAAGTTTTTGTATTGCACAATAATCACCTCACAATTATTATGCAATATCTGTAAAAAAGATATTGACATTTATCTGTAATACAGATATAATAATAAAGTCAAATTTTGACGAATTATAGAAAAGGAGTGACAATTTATGAAATTTTGTCAAAAATGTGGAAAAGAAATTATGGATGAGGCTGTCATGTGTCCGGGTTGCGGTTGCAGCATCGAAAAAGAAGTAAGAATAAAGGAAGTTTCTTATGATGATTGCGTTAAAGGTACTGCAACAACCAATATTATTAGTATTGTTGTAATTGCACTTGGCGTTGTATGTTGGCTTCTTGTTAATATGTGGATTGGAGCAATATTGTGTTTGGTGGCAGAATTTATTGCGCTTTCTGCAAATACAAAATTGCAAAAGGCTTTTAAGCAAAACGGATTGACCGGAAATTCAAAAGAAGTTAAGGAAAAGAAAAAAGCGATAATGAAGGATCTTAAATCTAAGCATCCTGCCTATAAATTCTCAAGGGTATTAGCTGTTATTGCTCTAGTGCTTTTGATAATCTTTGTATTATTTATCTAATAGAGGAATAAAAAATGAAATTTTGTACACATTGTGGAAAAGAGTTATTGGATGACGCTGTAATTTGCGTTGGTTGCGGTTGTGCAGTCAATGGACGAAATTTTAAGTCGGCAAGCATTTTGCAGGTTGATGGCAAGGCACTATTAAATACACTATCTCAACGGCTTAATACAAGCGGCATCATCTGGCTTGTGATAGGTATATTGCAAATTTTAGGTGGCATTTTTATAAACTGGTTTTTGCTGATTGTTGGTATTTTGAATATAATTTCTTCTGTTCAAGATATGCAATATAGTAAAAAACTATTAGAAAATCCAACCGGTATTGTTGCCAGATTTGAGCCTCTGATAGGCCCGATAATAACCTTGATTTATAATCTTGTTCTCGGCGGTGTAATAGGTGTAGTAGGCTCAATATATTATTTCTTTGCCATAAGAAATTATGTCATGGAAAACAAGCAGTTTTTTGCAAGTTTAGATGCAGAAAATAGTTAGCCTATCAGTTTTCGGGCACATTTCATTTGTGTCATAAAGTTCAATGAAATTAAAACAACAGACATCTTTAGAGGTGTCTGTTGTTTCATTTACAACTGTTTAATCACTCCGCAAGCTATCTTTATTCCTGCATTTCCTGCCGGTTGGGTTGCAAAGTCATCGGGACTGCTATGAATTACAACTGTTTTTCCTATAATATCCTTCACACGAAAGCGGTCGGTTTTAAAGGAGAGATATGCACCGCCGTGACAAAGGAGTAGGGGAGGCATATCGCCCGAGTGTAAGGGGTGGGGTTTATCTTTCGGGTTATAGTGACCGCCCGTATTTGCAAAGTTATCTCCACCGCAGGAATAACCCTCGTGAATATGAAAACCGAAGAAACCACTGTCCGAGTGGGGGAGACCTCGGATATTTGCTTCTATAAAAACAAAGTTTTGAAACTGGGAAAATTCAATTTTCCCGACAAGCATCGGAGCTTCGCGTCCGCCTGTAATCTTTGCCGCCGCTTTTAAGCAACAACGCCCATTAATCATACTATCACCTTATACAATATATGCCAAAAGCAAAATGTGATGTATTGCTTATTGTTTTTGTTTGTGATATTATAAATAAAAACAGTTTGTGAGGTTGCTATGTTCAAGTTTTTAAAGAAAAACCCTAAAAATGATGAAGTGCTTGCCAAAATGGATGGCAGAGAGATAAAATACGTTACACGCAGAGTGCGAGATTCAGACGGAAATACTAAAGAAGAGATCTTGGGCAAGTCGGGCAGAATAGTTTATATTGACGGCGAAATCCGGGTTATGTGCGGTGCTAGCGATGTTTTCCGCTGTATGGCAGAGAATGCTACCTATTTTATACTTATGAGTGGCAACGGAATGACCGTTTCTGGGGTAAACTCGATTGATGGCGCGCAGATGGACATAATTGTATATTTTACCTATTACAGAAAATAGTCAATTTTTATTGAAATTTGTCTGTTTGTGTGATAATATTAACATAACAAAATTCAGGAGGAATACATATGAAAACTTGTCCTAATTGCAGAAGCCAAGCAGAAGACAATGCTGCTTTTTGCACTACTTGCGGAGCACACTTTGCTCCTGCCGCACCACAGCAGACCTATCAGGCTCAACCCCAACAAACATACCAGCCTCAGCAGCAGAATGTGTATTATGCGCCTGCGCCTGTATATGACCCCTATGACCATACCGCAGAGTTTGATGCAAAGGATATATCCGATAATAAGGTTGTGTCAATGCTTGTTTATCTTATGGGTGCAATCGGAATAATTATTGCACTGCTTGCAAGCGGAAATTCACCTTATGCCGCATTCCATGTGCGTCAGGCACTTAAGTTTGTAGTTATCGAAATGCTCGGCGGGCTCATCGCCGTTTTACTTGCAATAACTATTATCGTGCCCATCGCTTATGCTATTTTTACCATAGTTCTTTTCGTAGTGAAAATTATCTGCTTCTTCCATATATGCTCGGGAAAAGCAAAGGAGCCTGTAATTATCCGCAGCTTTGGATTTTTAAAATAAGAATTTTGCCGTATGTTTATTCATACGGCTTTTTTATTGTATTATTGAAGTGTTTGTGATAAAATATATAATAATAACCAATGAAAGGACGAATAGGTTGAAGCATATTATTGTTTTGCTGTTGAGCTGTATTTTGATATTTGCTTCTTGCTCTGCTGAATCGGAAAATGAAATATCTTCCGAGGCGCCAAAGGTCAGTTCCGAGGAAAGCTTAGATAGAGAACCGACTATGCATACTAATCAATATAGACCGGATTATGATTATGGCACCTGCAAGCAGCTTCGCGGAGATGTGCTTGTTGTTCTCTTTTTCCTTGATGACTTTGAGAGCAAATGGACAAGAGACGATATTTCCCGTTTTACGACAAATGAGGTTATGCCGGCGCTCAGATTTTTAGAGCGCAGTGCTGAAAATCATGGAATAGAGCTGGAATTTACTACCGATACGAACTACGGCATTACCTATAACGGAGAGGTTATAAGGAGCGCACACGAAAGCAATTTTGTTACCTCGGATACTCTTTATCAGTCGGTAAAAGCGCTTTATTATAATTCCGATACCGATTTTATTGCCCAAATGAAGCAGGTGCACGGGGTTGATGAGGTTGTCTGCTTTACCATATTTAATAAAGACGGTACCGCCTATGCGCTGAACCCAAAAAGGGATAGCGAATATACCTTTGAAGAGCATTGTCTTTTATTCGTTCGAGACCATCATGTCGAGAAGGATATGCCTGCCGGACAGATGGCTTCGGTTACCGCACACGAAACGTTGCATCTTTTTGGGGCGGAGGATTATTACACTCCTCAATCAAGAAAACAACTTGCTCAAAAGCATATGCCCGACGACATAATGACAAGGACAGCGTATGATATTTCTGAAAATGAGTTTGGCGATACTACTGCCTTTTTTATTGGGTGGACCGATAACATACCCGATATAATTACTAAAGAAGAATGGAACTAAAAATGAGCCAATCGTTTGATTGGCTCACTTTTGCATATCGGGGTTGTCGGTTCTCTCCAGCAAATAATCGACAGATACATTAAAATAGTCGGCAATTTTGATAAGTTCTAGTATACTGGGCTCTCTTTCTCCGGTTTCATATCTGCTGATTGTGTTTTGGTTTGTGTTTAGGTCGAGGGCAAGTTTAAGCTGGGAAATACCTTTGGTTTTGCGGATTTCTCGCAATCTCATGAAAGACACCTCTTGACAATATTATCACATATCGGTATAATATAAATATCCCAATATGGGATATTTATATTCTTGGAGGAGATATTATGAAAAGAATTTTAGTAATGTTTTTGGTTGCAGTGTTTGCGATTTGCTTTTGTGCTTGCAACAGTGAAACGCCTGCGAACGGGGATTCGACAAATTCTTCGGCGTCACAAACGCAATCAGAAAGTGACAATATGACAACGGGACAAAAAAACGCTCTCAAGAAAGCAAAGTCATATCTTGACACAATGGCATTCTCTAAAAGCGGCTTGGTAAAACAGCTTGAATATGAAGGCTTTTCTAACGAAGATTCTGTATTTGCCGTTGATAATTGCGGTGCAGACTGGAAAGAGCAGGCGGCTAAAAAGGCAAAATCCTATATGGATATAATGGCTTTCTCACGCGATTCTCTGATAGACCAACTGGAATATGAGGGCTTCACAACGGAGGAAGCAGAATACGGTGTCACTGCAGTAGGTTATTAATAAAAATGAGCCAATCGTTTGATTGGCTCATTTTTATTAACTTATCATTGAAATTATATCGTTTGCAATTTCTTCGGGCATCTGTTCTAAAAGTCGTTTTTTCATTTCTTTAACCTCAAAGCGGCATCTGCAGAGTGATTCGAAGATTTTCTGGGAAAGTGTGAAATCTAACGAATCATGATATGACTGAACGGTATCGATAACCCCATCTTTTATATAAAGCTGTATTTGAATATGACCCCATTCAAAATGACCGTCAAAGGAAACAGAGAAGGGGAATGGGATACCGTATTTGAATTTCCAAGAAGAATATTCCTCCGCAAGCTTTTGGACAACGGAATTATCCGGCTTAGCAAAACATCCTGCCTTTAAACCGTAGACTTCTTCAAATGCTAGCTTCATATATCTTTTCATATCATCAATAGTAAGCTTGGGGTTGATTTCTTTTAGGTTTATAACCCTGGATTTTACCGATTTAACGCCCTTTGATTCAAGTTTTTGCGCAGAGGGAGTAAGATATTTTTTCATTTTATCTTTGTTGGTATCAATAAGGATTGTGCCGTGATGAAGCGATTTACATTTAGTGTTGTAAAAGGCGTTTCCCGAAAACTTTTTGCCGTCTGCCAAAATATCATTGCGGCCCGATACCTCGGCGTTAATCCCTGCAAGCTTGCAGGCTTTTTCAATAACCTTCATTTGACGTGTAACGTCATAATCATCTTTTGGGGTGATAAAAGTAAAATTTAGATTTCCGAGGTCGTGATAAACTGTACCACCGCCGGATTTGCGACGGGCAACCTTGCCACCGTCAGCCTCAAACTCGCGGCATTTACATTCTGCCCAAGGATTCTGACTGCAACCAAAAACAATGGTGTTGTCATTCTGCCATAAATACATAATAATACTGTCCGCTCGGTTTGCATCAAGCAGACATCTTTCGGTTGCAAGATTGATGTAAGGGTCGTGTGAAGTGCCCTCGTAAACGTATATGTTACGAATCATTAAATCACCTCGTTTATTTTACAAAATATTCTCATTTTTGTCAATAGCAAAATGTGTTTGCGCAGATAGTATAAATATCTGGGATTTTATTACGTTAAGGAGTTATTTACATTCAAAATTTAATCAAAATCGTTAAAAAAATAGCAAATTTTATAAAAAGCCATTGACACCCAAAAATATTAGCGGTAAAATAAAATAGCATATTAATACTCTTTAAGGAGGTAATTTATAAATGGCAAATGCTGTAATTATGCCTAAGGCCGGTATTACCGTTGAAAGCTGTATTATTGGCGCTTGGGAAAAGAAGGTCGGAGACTCCGTAAAGGTTGGCGACATCCTCTTTACATATGAGACCGACAAAGCAAGTTTTGAATGTGAATCTACCGAAGAGGGAACTCTTCTCGAGATTTTCTTCGCAGACGGCGACGAGGTACCCTGCCTTGTTAACGTATGTGCGATTGGTAATCCCGGCGAGGATTGCTCTGCGCTTCGTCCTGAGGGCGCTGCTGATACCGCTCCTGCCGAAGCTGCCCCTGCTCCAGTAGAGGCTACTTCCGTAGCTGCCGCACCCGTAGTTGCTCAGTCAACCGCAGTAGTAGGCGAGAAGTCGGCTGTTTCTCCGAGAGCTAAGAAGCTTGCCGAGAGAGCAGGCGTTGATGCCGCTCTTGCTACTCCTACCGGTCCTAACGGCAGAGTAATCGAGCGCGACGTAAGAAACCTTATTGATAATCCTGTTGTTGCTGCCGCTCCCGCAGTTGCCACAGCAGTTTCTGCAGCAACCGCTGCTCCCGAAACCGAGTATGAGGATGTTAAGTTCTCGGGAATCCGCCGTGCTATTGCCAAGTCTATGATGACTTCGCTTTCTTCTATGGCTCAGCTTACCCACTCAACCTCTTTCGATGCGTCATCTATTCTTGCTTACAGAAAGCAGCTTAAGGCAAGCGAAGGTGACTGCGCAGGCATTACCCTTGGCGATATAGTTCTTTATGCCGTATCACGTACTCTGCTTAATCACCCCGATCTCAATGCCAATATGGTTGACGATTCCACAATCCGTCACTTTAAGCACGTAAACCTCGGTGTTGCAGTTGATACTCCCAGAGGACTTATGGTTCCCACCATCTTCCACGCTGATGAGAAGAGCCTTCTTGAGATTTCGCGTGAGGTTAAGGAACTTGCTGCACAGTGCCGTGAGGGTAACATTAGCCCCGACAAGCTTACTGGCGCATCCTTCACCGTTTCTAACCTCGGAAACCTCGGCGTTGAGTCCTTCACTCCCGTTATCAATCCTCCCCAGACCGGCATCCTAGGTGTTTGCGGAACTATTGACCGCGTGAAGAAGGGTAAGGACGGCGAGATTTCTATCTATCCCGCAATGGGTCTCTCGCTTTCTTATGACCACCGCGCAGTTGACGGCACACCTGCCGCTCGTTTCCAAAAGGAACTTTGTCAGAACCTTGAAAGCTTCACCGTTCTGCTTGCAAAATAAGGAGAGTTTACAATGGAAGTTTTTGATTTATTAGTTCTTGGCGGAGGCCCCGGCGGATATCTTTGCGCCGAGCGTGCCGCACAGAACGGACTTAAAGTAGCCGTTTTTGAAAAGAAGGCTCTTGGTGGTACCTGCCTTAACGAAGGTTGTATCCCCACAAAGACCCTTCTCAATTCCTCAAAAATGTATCGCCACGCTAAGGAAAGCGAAGCATTCGGCGTTACCGTTGAGGGAACTGTTAAGTATGACCACGCTAAGGTTATCGAGAGAAAAGACAGCGTTGTTAAAACCCTCGTTGCAGGTGTTGGAGCCACAATGAAGGCTAACAAGGTTACCGTTGTCTCTGCCGATGCAGTTATCAAGGGTAAGTCCGCTAATGGCTTTGCTATTGAGGCTGACGGCACCGTTTACGAGGGCAAGCGTCTTTGCATCGCATCGGGCTCTGAAACTGTTGTTCCTCCCGTACCCGGCCTTAAAGAGGGCCTTGCATCTGGCTTTGTTGTTACAAATCGTGAGGTTCTTGATGAAAAGACCCTCCCTGAATCTATCGTTGTTATCGGAGGCGGTGTAATTGGTCTTGAGATGGCTTATTACTTTGCTTCTCTCGGCAAAAAGGTTACCGTTATTGAAATGATGCCCAAGATTGCAGGCGCAACCGACCCTGAAATTTGCAAGGTGCTTACCGATGCCTTCACAAAGAAGGGAATGGAATTCAAGCTTTCCTGCAAGGTGCTTGAGGTTAAGACAAACTCGGTTATCTATGAAGAAAACGGCGAGAAGAAGGAGCTTGCTTGCGATAAGGTTCTTCTTTCTGCAGGCCGTCGTCCTGCAACTGCAGAAATCGGCATTGAAACCCTCGGCGTAGAGATGGACAGAGCGGCTGTTAAGACCGACCGTCACCTTTGCACAAATGTTTCAAATGTATATGCAGTAGGCGACTGCAACGGAAAGCTTATGCTTGCTCACACCGCTTACCGTGAGGCAGAGGTTGCAGTTAATCATATGGTTGGCAAGAAGGATGAAATGCGTTACGACGTAATTCCTTCGGTTATCTATACCGACCCCGAGGTTGCAAGTGTTGGCTACAGCCTTGAGGGAGCAAAAGAGGCAGGAATGAATGCAAAGGAAGTTAAGCTTCCTATGTCCTACGCAGGTCGCTATCTCGCAGAGACCAACGGTGGAAAGGGCTTCATTAAACTCGTTGTCGATACCGACAAGAACCGCCTCGTTGGCTGCCACATGGTAGGCTCTTATGCTTCCGAAATCATTATGACTGCTACAATGATGGTAGATACCGAACTTTCTCCCTCAAGACTCGAGAAGCTCGTATTCCCGCATCCTACAGTAGCAGAAATCATCCGTGAAGCTATATTTCACATTTAATTGCAATAAAGCAAAGGAGATATTATTATGCCTAAGAGTTTATTTGTTGATCCTGTTGAAACCCGTGCTGCAGGAAAAATCACCTTTGAAGACATTCCCGTTAATGTCTACAACAAGTCGATAAAGGACGAGAGAAAGCATATCGGCGACGATAACCTTGTTCGTATCTATCGCGACATCACCGTTCTTCGTGAGTTTGAGTCTATGCTCAACCAGATTAAGACTCAGGGACTGTATAACGGAATCGAAACTACATATCCTGGTCCTGCCCATCTTTCTATCGGTCAGGAAGCCGCTTGCGTAGGTCAGGCTTATTTACTTGACCAGAACGACTTTACCTTCGGTTCTCATAGAAGCCATTCCGAAATCCTTGCAAAGGCTCTTTCCTGCATCGAGAAGCTATCAGAGCAGCAGCTTATGGAGATAATGGAGGGCTTCCTCGGAGGTTCTGCACTCAGAGCTACCGAAAAGCTTGGTCCTTGCGACAACGCTAAGGAACTTGCTATCCGTTTCATCCTTTACGGCACCCTTTCCGAGATTTTTGCTCGTGAGACCGGTTTCCACAAGGGTATGGGCGGCTCTATGCACGCATTCTTCCTTCCCTTCGGTATTTATCCCAACAACGCTATCGTTGGTGGTTCTGCCGCTATCTCTACTGGTGCAGCACTCTTCAAGAAGATTAACAACAAGCAGGGTATCGTTGTTTGCAACTCGGGCGACGGCTCTATGGCTCGCGGTCCCGTTTGGGAGGCAATGAACTTTGCCGCCATGGATCAGTTCCACACCCTTTGGGAGAGCCACAACGGTGGTATGCCCATCCTTTACAACGTATTCAACAACTCATACGGTATGGGCGACCAGACCAGAGGCGAAACCATGGGTTACGATATGCTTGCGCGTATCGGATCGGGTATCAGCCCCACTCAGTTCCATGCTGAAAGAATCGATGGCTTCAATCCTCTTGCAGTTATTGATGCTATGGAAAGAAAGCTCGAAATCCTCCGCAAGGGAGAAGGCCCCGTTCTTCTTGATACTCTTACTTACAGATTCTCCGGTCACTCTACCTCTGACCAGAACGCATACCGCACTAAGGAAGAGATGGATGCTTGGAAGGAATATGATCCGATCATCACATACCGCAAGGGACTTGTTGATGCAGGCGTAGTAGCTGATTCTAAGCTTGAGGAAATCCTTGCAGGTACCGCCCAGCGTATGACTATGATTTGCAAGGCTGCTTCTGACCCCGCAATCAGCCCCTACGTTGATTTCAAGGCAGACCCTGCTGTTGTTGAGCGCATGATGTTCTCTGATATGAAGATTGATAAGCTTGATGACCGTGAGCCCGAGGTTAATATGCCCAAAGAGGAAGTGCCCGCTTACAAGAAACTCAAGGAGAAGGAGAGAACTCCTATTGTTAACGGTAAGCCTGTTTCTAAGATGAAGCTCTTCAACCTCCGCGATGCTCTTTCTGAGGTTATTTATGACCGTTTCTATGAAGATCCGACCCTTATCGCTTATGGTGAGGATGTTCGTGACTGGGGCGGCGCATTTGCAGTTTACCGCGGAATGATGGATGCCTTCCCGCACTGTCGTCTCTTCAACTCTCCCATTGCCGAGGCGGCTATCGTCGGTACTGCAGTTGGTTACGCTGTATCTGGAGGTCGCGCTCTTGTGGAGCTTATGTATGCTGACTTTATCGGCTGTGCAGGTGACGAAATCTTCAACCAGATGTCCAAGTGGCAGTCTATGTCTGCTGGCATTCTTAAAATGCCCGTAGTTCTCCGTGTATCTGTTGGTGCTAAGTATGGTGCACAGCACTCTCAGGACTGGACCGCACTCTGTGCCCATATCCCCGGACTTAAGGTTTGCTTGCGCGCGACACCTTGGGAGGCTAAGGGACTTATGGAATCCGCTCTTAAGGGTACAGACCCCGTTGTCTTCTTCGAGAGTCAGAGAATTTACGACGTAGGTGAGCAGTTCCACGAGGGCGGAGTACCTACAGAGCGTTATGAGATTGAATTTGGCGATACCAATAAGGTTCGCGACGGTAAGGACGTAACAATCCTTACCATCGGTGCTGCACTTTACCGTGCTGTTGACGCCGCTAAGACCCTTTCTGAAAAGTATGGAATGGAAGCAGATATCATAAACATCCACTCTCTCGTTCCGCTTGACTACACCAAGATTATCGAGTCTGTTAAGAAGACTGGCAGAGTGGTTCTCGTTTCTGACGCTTGTGCAAGAGGTTCCTTCCTTAACGACGTTGCTAAGAACATCACCGAGCTTTGCTTCGACGACCTCGATGCACCTCCGGTAGTTGTTGGCGCTCGCAACTGGATTACACCTCCCTTCGAGTTTGACGAGTTCTTCTTCCCGCAGGCTAGCTGGATTATCGACGCTATCCACGAGAAGATTGTTCCCCTCAGTGGTCATGTTGTAGAAAACGGTTGCACCGAGGCAGAGGCTCTTCGTCGCGCGAAGCAGGGCGTATAATGAATATTAGGCTTACAGCAAACGCAGGCGTACTGATTGAAATGGACGGTCTTCGCATTCTTCTTGACGGAGTATGCGAAGCCACCGATCATTACCTCGGTACTCCCGACGATATAAAAGAGGAGCTTATCAAAAACCTTCCCGATGCTGTGGGCTTCACTCATCAGCATAGTGACCATTATGATGAAAACTATGCTAACCTATACAAAATCGTGACACTCAGACCCGTTTTAGGGTCTGAGTGCTCTCGTTTAGAGGTAGAAACCGTGAAGCTAACCGCACTAGAAACTTGCCACCTCGGAAAAAGTGATGTCCCGCATTTTAGTTTCATAATTGAGGGTAGTCGCCGCATAGTCTTTATGGGGGATGCAAGTCCTATCGAGCTTTCAAGGCTTGACGATTATTCATCACCCGATTTGATTATCGTTCCCTTCGCTTATCTAAATACTGAGGCGACCTTTAGAAAACTTAAAAAATTTGGCGCAAATAACATTCTTGCCGTGCATATGCCCGACCCTAAACACGACCCATTTGGCATTTGGGAAGCGGTTAGAAACACGACAAAAGAAGAAAACATACTGTTTTTTACTAAAATTGGCGATACTGTGACTTTATATTAGTGTCAAAAAGTGTTAGAGTATGTAGACCTTAAGCTTCTTGGTATCGGTCGCGGTGGTCACATTGAATTTTATGAGCCTGAGGACCATTTCCCCACAATGACGCACAGAGTTGTACTTACTGAAATGACAATCGACGCTAACAAGCGTTTTTTCAACTCTGCAGACGAGGTTTGGAAGGCCACATTTACCATGGGTATCGGTACCGTTATGGCTACAAAGAAAACTGTGACGGTAGTTACCGGTGCTGACAGGAGAGATATTCTCAAGAAAACCTTCTGAGGTTCCGTTGATCCTTATATTCTCCAGTTCCATCCCGACGTAACACTCGTTTACGACGAGACTGCATATCCGTTCTATAAAACATAAGAGCCGCTTGGAAGCGGCTCTTATGTTTTATAGCAAAAACCACCTGCTTAGAGGGAAGTTATTTTAAACATAAAAACCGCGTCTTGTAAAATGAGATATAGTTTGGTATAATCGTAATGATATAGAATGGAGTAGTGATAATTATGGCTACAATTCATAGTTTACCCGAAAATTATACCGAAATATATTCCATAGATCTGCAAAAGAATAAGAAAATGTCATTGCTTGTAAATGTTATTGCCGTTATCATCGCCGTAGTTTTTATAGTTCCCGTTCATTTTATAATTCCGATAACTTCGTTGTTTGATATGTCGAATGGGCTGGGTGTGTATGCTGCTCGGTTCATGGTTTTGCTTATTGCCGAGGTAGTCTATATGATTCTCCATGAACTGGTTCACGGTATCACTATGAAGATATTCGGAACAAAAAAGGTCAAATACGGCTTCACAGGTCTTTACGCCTATGCCGGAAGCGATGATTATTATGATAAAAAGAGCTATTTCACTATTGCGCTCGCGCCGATAGTAGTTTGGGGTATAGTACTTTCCATTGCATGCTTTTTTGTGTCGGATGAGTGGTTTTGGGTTGTATACTTCATCCAGATTATGAATATTTCGGGTGCGGCAGGAGACCTTTTTGTAACTATTAAATTTTCAAAAATGCCGAAGGATATCCTTGTGCACGACCACGGCGTTGGGATGGTAGTATATTCGGCTGAAAAGGAAGAAAATAATGAAAAATAGAATTGTATTTCAGCTAATCTGCTTTGCTTTGGCGGTAATTCTGCTTTCGGGCTGTGTTCAAAATAGCGGTACCGAAACATTATCTTCAAATAGCGATATCATATCAGAAACCTCATCGGCAGAACTTCCTCCCGAAAAGCCCAAGACTAACAGCTTTGGTCTGCCGATAGTTGAGGAAAGTGATGAGTACGGCGATTTATTATCACAGATATCGAGCGGCAAGGAGATTTCTATGCTCGGTGAGCTTTCAGATTCCAAATATGAGGATGCCGCAAAGAGACTTGAAACGGTACTGAAAGGCTATTCAAGAGAGGTAGCTCTCGTGGCTTACACTCTCGATAACAAAAAAGCGGTCAGCTTTAATGCTGATGCCGAGTTTTTCCCCGCTTGTACCGTAAAGGCTTTTTATTCTCTTTATAATTGTATCGAAATGGATAAGGGAAACGGCTCGCTTGATACTGAGATGAAATATGAGAAAAAGCATTATGAAACAGGAACAGGCGATATGCAGTATAGCCCTGTCGGCACTATGTTTGATATGCGTACAATCATAAATAAAAGTATGTCTATATCCGATAATGTCGGCTACAATATGCAGGTTGATTATTTTGGCCGCGATGGATATAACGAGTGGGTGAGTGGATACGGATGCCAATCTCTTCAAATAAAACCTACCGTTTGGGCTCTTCGCGCAAAGGCGTCTGAGCATGCTGTTATGTGGCGTGAGCTTTATCGCTACTTTATTTCGGATGCCGAGCATTCCGAGTTCCTTTATTCAACCTGCACAGGCACAAAGGATAACTTTGCCTCTAAAGCGCTCACCGACGTAGGGTATTCCCATAAACAGGGCTTTAATGGTGGCGGCGGTTGGCACGCAATGAGTGATGCCGGCATAATATGGAAGGATGGCAATCCTTATGTTGTCGTTATACTTACGAATTCAATTAATATAACGCCCGAAGCCCAGACGGTGATGGACGAGGCGATAAATATTATTCATAATGAATTATTTTAGATTGCAAAGTCCTTTCTCGTGTGGTATAATCTCCTTAATTTGTAAATAGAAAGGCTTTTTCTATGATTTGTAATACAATTCTTGATGCGATGGGGAACACTCCCATTATAAGACTTAACCGTATGGTCGATGAAAATATGGCAGAGATTCTCGTTAAATTCGAGGGTCTTAATGTTGGCGGCTCTATAAAGACCAGAACTGCCTATAATATGATTCTCGATGCAGAGAAAAAAGGACTTCTTACCGAAAACAGTATTATCGTTGAGCCCACAAGCGGTAATCAGGGAATAGGCCTGTCACTTGTAGGTGCCGTGCGCGGATATAAAGTAAAGATAATTATGCCCGATTCTGTAAGCGAGGAAAGAAGAATGCTCGTTAATCAGTACGGTGCAGAGGTAATCCTAGTTCACGACGATGGTAATATCGGTCTTTGTATTGAAGAATGTCTTGCTCTTGCCCTTAAAATGAAGGCAGAAAACCCCAACGTTTTCGTACCTCAGCAGTTTGAAAACCCCGCTAATCCCGAGATTCAGCGGAGTGCTACTGCTGTCGAAATTTTGGAGCAGGTGGCAGGCAAAATCGACGGTTTCTGCTCCGGAATCGGTACCGGCGGCACGATTACGGGTATAGGCGAGGTTTTGAAAGCACATAACCCCGATATGACGATTTGGGCGGTTGAGCCCGAGAATGCCGCAATTCTTTCGGGCGGCTCTATCGGCACGCATATTCAAATGGGTATCGGTGACGGAATCATCCCCGAAATACTCAATCAAAGCATTATTGATGACGTCTGCATAATCCGTGACGAAGAAGCTCTGCAGACTTCTAAAGATTTAGCAAGCAAAGAGGGGATTCTTTGCGGCATTTCGAGCGGTACAAACGTTGCGGCGGCTATCAAGATCGCCCGTAAACTCGGACGCGGAAAAACGGTAGTAACCGTATTGCCCGATACTGCAGAAAGATATTTCTCTACTCCTTTATTTGGATAACATATCAAAAAAGCACCCGTTTTTGGGTGTTTTTTCTTGTCCTTGTATATTGAGAAAAGAGATAATTATGGTATAAGACTAAAGATTTAAGAAAAATTGAGGTTAAGATGAAAAATAAACTCGGCAAACTTTTTGCGCCTACCGATATGACGGTTGGCACTCCTTGGAAAAACATAGTCGCTTTTACACTTCCGATGGTAATCGGAAATATCGCGCAGCAGCTTTACGCAACGGTGGATAGCATCGTTGTCGGACGGTATAAGGGCGATAATGCGCTTGCCGCTGTTGGCAGTGCAACTCCTATTTTGAATCTGCTCCTTGTGCTTTTTATTGGTATTTCTGCAGGCGCAAGTATTATGACCGCACAGTATTTCGGAGCAGGGGAGCGCAAAAAGCTTTCCTACACGGTTGGAAACTGTATAACGGTTACTTTTATAGCCTGTCTTTTACTTATCGCAGTAGCAGCACCCTTTTTATGGGGTCTGCTCGGTGTTTTAAACACTCCCGAGACTATAAAGCAGGATTGTTACAATTATCTTTTCATATCGCTTGTCGGTATGGCGGGAATGGCTTATTATAATATCCTTTCTGGTGTTATAAGGGGACTTGGAGACTCTTTTTCCGCTCTTCTTTATCTTCTTGTAGCAACCGTTATAAATGTTGTTCTTGATATTTATTTTGTTGCTTCTCTTGATCTTGGCGTTGCAGGTGTTGCTCTTGCAACGGTTATAGCACAGTTTGTTTCTTCTGCCCTGTGCTTAATTAAACTCGCAAAAATGAGGGAATATTTTGACTTTGGATTTAAGTATCTGAAGCCTCAGCGATACTATGTAAAAACTATCGTAAAGCTCGGACTTCCTTCGGGAATGACTCAGGCGATATTCTCGTCTGCTATGATAATCGTTCAGTCACTTACAAATCAGTTTGGTGAGCAGTTTATAGCGGCGAATATAATTATAATGCGAGTAGACGGTTTTGCTATGATGCCGAATTTCTCATTTGGTACGGCACTCACAACCTATGCAGGACAAAATGTCGGCGCCGGGCTTTATGACCGAGTGCGTATGGGAGCAAAACAGGGAACTATGCTTGCTGTTGGCTGCTCAACGGCTATCACAGGCTTAATCTTGCTTTTCGGAAAACCTCTTATGGGTGTATTTACCGAAACGGCAGAGCTTGTTGAGATGAGTTACTATCTTATGTGCATTCTGGCGGTAGGCTATATCGCCGTCGCTGTAACTCAAAGCCTTTCGGGTATTATGAGAGGTGCGGGAGATACTATGACACCAATGTGGATTTCTCTTATAACAACCGTGCTTGTGCGTGTGCCCGTAGCATACGGACTGTCTTATTTTACAAGAACCGAAGCCCTACCTCACGGTAGCTTTGAGTGTATCCAGGTTTCGCTTCTTCTATCTTGGCTCATCGGAGCAGTACTTACGACAATGTTGTATCTGAAGGGTAACTGGAAAACTAAAGCGCTGAAATAAAACAAAAGGAGAGTATTATAAAAAGATAATTTCTTAATATGCGGCAAGTATTGTTTTATGCATTAACTGTTGCGGCAGCCACTGCACCCCGTTCGGGCAAAAATTTACCCTATATTACTGTGCTTGTAACACGCAAGGGTTATAGTTTATGCCCTTGGCAAGGTGGAAAATGAAATTGCTACATACTACCGTATACTAGTAGTTGCTATTTAAGGCTTTGGTCTTCTTTCTGAAGAGGACGAAATGAGCGTAGCAGAGGAAAACAAAAAACGGAAGACTTGTCGCTTACTTTAATCATAGTTATTGTTGTAGCCGGTGCGATAGTGCTTGTCGCCATAGTAGTTATGGTAATTGTTCTTGCATAAGGCAAGATAAAGTATAAAAATCAGAATAATCATAACCACTCGTCAAAGAGGTTATGATTTGTGAAATCTTAATAAAAAATACTTGTTTTAAACGGCTTATTTTACTTGACTTAATATATCACAATATAGTATAATTATTTCTGTAATTTTTAGTTGGATTTTGGGTTTTTGTTACTGACGGATAGCGGATTACCGCAGGGGAGCAAAAATACCGTATTTTGTCGACCGTCTGGGCAATACAACTCGAAGGAATGGGGTTGTTTTGCCCTTTTTTGATTGGAGGATGTTTTATGAAAAAAGTCGGAATAGTAATGGGTAGCGATTCGGACCTGCCGATTATTAAAAAAGCCACCGATGTACTTGACAGTTTCTCGGCTCCTTATGAGGTTCATATTTACTCGGCACACAGAACACCGGTAGAAGCACGTGACTTTAGTGTTAATGCCAGAAAGAACGGCTTCGGTGTAATTATCGCCGCCGCGGGTATGGCTGCACATCTTGCAGGTGTTATTGCCGCGAATACCACCCTTCCCGTTATTGGAATACCCTGCAAATCATCTGTTTTCGACGGTATGGATGCCCTTCTTTCGACCGTTCAGATGCCCACAGGCATCCCCGTTGCAACGGTTGCCGTAAACGGCGGAGCAAATGCCGCTCTTCTCGCAATTCAGATGCTCGGCATTGAAGACTCGGCTCTTGCTGAAAGGCTGGATGCTAAAAGAGCTAAAGATGCTGACGCCGTCCTCGAAAAGGATGCTGCAGTTCTTGAAAAGCTTAATAATTTATAAATTCATTATTCGAAGGAGTATTAAAAATGGAAAAGAAATTTGTTTACAGAGGAAAAACCAAGGATGTTTACGCGCTCGAAAACGGAAACTATGAGCTTCTCTTTAAGGACGATTGCACCGGTAAAGACGGCGTGTTCGATCCCGGCGAGAACAGCGTTGGTCTTACTATTGACGGCGTTGGCGACGTAAACCTTCGTATGTCTATCTATTTCTTTGAAAAGGTTAATGCTGCGGGTATCAAGACCCACTATGTAAGCGCTGACCTCGACAAGACTACCATGGAAGTGCTTCCCGCGAAGCCCTTTGGTAAGGGACTTGAGGTTATCTGCCGTCATAAGGCAGTAGGAAGCTTCTACCGTCGTTACAGCGATTATATCGAAGAGGCTGCAGACCTTCCCGCATACGTTGAAACAACCTTTAAGAACGATGAAAAGGGCGTTCCGCTCGTAACGAAGGACGGTCTTGTAGACCTCGGAGTTATGACTGCAGAGCAGTACGACGATATCAAGCTTATGACCCAGCAGATTACCAAAATCGTTGCAGACGACCTTCTCGAGAAGGGGCTCGTTCTTTATGATATTAAGTTTGAGTTCGGTTATGACACAGATGGCAAGGTAATGCTTATCGACGAAATTGCTTCGGGTAATATGCGCGTTTACAAAAACGGCGAGTACATCGACCCAATGACACTTTCAAAGCTTTTCTTTGCATAATTTAATTTTAAAATTACTATATCCTACAAGGAGTAAACTATGGGTGGATTTTTCGGAGCAGTTTGTCACGAGGATGCCGTTTCTGACGTTTTCTTCGGAACAGACTACCATTCTCATTTAGGAACACGCAGAGCAGGTATGGCCGCCTTCGACGGCGAAGTCGGTCTTCAGCGTGAAATCCATAATATTCAGAACTCACCCTTCCGTACAAAGTTTGAGGATGTATTTGACGAAATGAAGGGAACGGCGGCGATCGGCTGTATAAGCGACTACGATCCACAGCCGCTCCTTATTCGTTCTAAACACGGTACATATGCAATCTGCGTAATCGGCAGAATAAACAATGCCGATGAGCTTATAGAACGCTATCTTTCGCACAATATAGGACATTTCGGCGCTATGACAGGCGGCAAGGTAAACGGAACCGAGCTTGTCGGAGCGCTTATCAATCAGAAATGCACTATATGTGAGGGCATTAAGTTCGCACAGAGCGAGATAGACGGCACCGCATCAATCCTCATCCTTCGTGACAACGGAAGCATTATCGCGGCTCGTGACAAGCTTGGTAGAATACCGATTAGCGTAGGTAAAAGGGAAGATGGACACTGCGTATCCTTTGAGCCCTTTGCCTTTACGAAGCTTGGCTACGATATGCTTAAGGAACTTGGTCCCGGTGAGATTGTTGAAATTCAGGCAGATCGCATGATTCAGCTTGCTGCTCCCGGTGAAAAGATGAAGATATGCGCCTTCCTCTGGAGCTATTACGGATATTCAACCTCTAGCTATGAGGGTGTCAATGTTGAGGTGATGAGATATCGCAATGGTAATATTATGGCAAAGCGCGATTTAGACAGCGGAATTGCATCAAATATTGATTATGTCGGTGGCGTACCCGATTCGGGAACGCCCCATGCAATCGGGTACGCCCACACAAGCGGCGTTCAGTTTGCCCGCGCCTTTATTAAATATACACCCACTTGGTCTCGAAGTTTTACTCCGACCAATCAGAAGGAGAGAAACCGTGTTGCCCGAATGAAGCAGATTCCTGTCCACGAGCTCATCCAGGACAAGAACCTTCTCTTTGTAGACGATTCGATAGTACGCGGCACCCAGCTTAAGGAAACGGTTGATTTTCTTTATGATAACGGAGCAAAGAGCGTACATATCCGCTCGGCTTGCCCGCCTATAATGTTCGGATGTAAATATCTAAATTTTACAAGAGCGACAAGTGATATGGAGCTAATTGCCCGCAGAACAATTTTCGAGCTTGAGGGCGAGGAGGGCTTTAAACATATTGACGAGTACTCGGACCCCGATACCGAAAGGGGAAAGAAGCTCAGGGAGCATATCTGCAATGAGCTTCACTTTGCGTCGTTAGAATTTCAGTCGTTACAGGGCATTATAGAAGCGATCGGAATCCCCCCTGAGAATCTTTGCACCTATTGTTGGAATGGAAAGGAATAAGAACTATGCATAATAAATCTAAATCTGATAGCTATGCTGCAGCAGGCGTTGATATTACCGCAGGCTACAAATCTGTAGAGCTTATGAAAAAACATATTGCACGCACCAAAAACGAGGGCTGTCTTGACGACGTAGGTGGCTTCGGCGGTTGCTTCGGTCTGAATCTCGACGGAATCAAGGAGCCCGTACTTGTTGCAGGTACCGACGGATGCGGCACAAAGGTTAAGCTTGCACAGCTTCTTGATAAGCACGATACCATTGGCATTGACGCAGTTGCAATGTGCGTTAACGACATTATATGTTGCGGTGCAAAGCCGCTTTTCTTCCTTGACTATATTGCTTGCGGAAAGAACTATCCCGAAAGAATTGCCGCTATCGTTGGCGGTGTAGCAGAGGGCTGCGTTCAGGCGGGTTGCGCCCTTATCGGCGGCGAAACTGCAGAGCACCCCGGTCTCATGCCCGAGGATGATTACGACCTCGCAGGCTACTGCACCGGTATCGTTGATAAGTCCAAGATTCTTGATAAAAACAAGGTTGCCGAGGGCGATGTTATAATCGCACTTGCGTCCACAGGCGTTCATTCAAACGGTTTCTCTCTCGTTCGTAAGGTTTTCGACATTGAATCGGCAGACCTTGGCGCATATAAGGATGAACTTGGCGGTAAGACCCTTGGCGAAACGCTTCTTACCCCCACAAAGATTTACGTTAAATCTATGCTTGCTTTAATGAAAGAGATAGATGTTAAGGCTGTATCTCACATTACTGGCGGCGGTTTCTATGAGAATATTCCGAGAAGTCTTCCCGAGGGTTATTCGGCAAAAATCAAGAAGAGCGACGTTCGCGTTCTTCCTATTTTCTCTCTTATCGCAAAGGTAGGAAATATCCCCGAACGCGATATGTACAACACCTTCAATATGGGCGTTGGTATGAGCGTTGTTGTAAAGGCTGAAGATGCTGATAAGGCACTTGAAATTCTTAATGTTAACGGCGAGACAGCTTATCTTCTCGGCGAAATCGTTAAGTCCGACGAGGGCGTTATCCTAGAATAATTAAGAATTTTCGGTGGTGTAATTTATGTCAAAAACCCGAATTGCCGTGCTGGTTTCAGGCGGCGGAACAAATCTTCAGGCGCTAATCGATGCCGAAGAGTCAGGTGTTATTAAAAGCGGAGAAATTAAGCTTGTTATATCAAACAAGCCAGATGCATATGCTCTTGAAAGAGCAAAAAAAGCAGATATAGCTACTGTGGTTATTGAGAAAAAGGGCAATCCTAACTTTGAAGCCGAGCTTATCGCAAAACTTGACTCGGAGGGAATAGACCTTATTGTGCTTGCGGGATTTATGTGTATTCTTTCCGCTAACTTTACAAAGCATTTCGAAAACCGTATTATAAACGTTCATCCGTCGCTTATACCTAGCTTTTGCGGAGAAGGTTTTTACGGACTTCACGTTCACGAAGCGGCACTTAGCTATGGCGTAAAGGTAACAGGTGCTACCGTTCACTTTGTAAATGAGATTCCCGACGGAGGAAAAATTATATTACAAAAGGCGGTTGAGATTAAAGAGGGCGACACTCCCGAAATTTTACAAAAACGAGTTATGGAAGAGGCAGAGTGGAAGATTTTACCCGAAGCCACCGAGCTTTTATCCTTTGAGTTATCTGAAAAAAGGTGAGGTAAAGTAAATGGAAATTAAAACTATCAAAAACGAACTTAACTCTCTTGCTTATCACGGCAGAGGAATTATAATTGGCAAAAGTGCCGACTCTAAAAAGGCAGTAACCGCCTATTTCATTATGGGCAGAAGCGAAAACAGCCGCAACCGCGTCTTCGTAGCAGAGGGTGAGGCTATGAGAACAAAGGCTTTTGATGAGTCCAAAATGACCGACCCTCATCTTATTATTTATTATCCCGTTCGTGTACTTGGTAACAAGACCATCGTTACAAACGGAGACCAGACCGACACAATTTACGAGCTTATGGACAAGCAGATGACTTTCGAGCAGGCCCTTCGTACACGTGAGTTTGAGGACGATTGCCCGAACTTCACACCCCGTATTTCGGGTGTTATCCGAAGAGAGGCCGACGGTATGAATTTCGCAATGTCAATATTAAAGTCGGCAGAGGGCGATGATTCCTCTTGCGAGAGATTTACATACGCTTATTCAAATCCCAAGGCAGGCTTTGCAAAGTTTATCCACACCTATAACTGCGACGGAAATCCGCTTCCTTCCTTCGAGGGAGAGCCTAAGACCTTAGAGCTCCCCGACGTATCAATAGATGAACTTACAGACCTCATCTGGACCAATCTAAACGCAGATAATAAAGTATCTCTCTTCGTTCGCTATATCGATATTGAAAGCGGGGAGACAGAGACGAGAATTGTTAATAAGAATAAATAAAAGGGGATAAGGAAAATGAAAGAATTCGAACTTAAATACGGTTGTAACCCCAATCAGAAGCCTGCTAAAATCTTTATGCACGATGGCTCCGAACTTCCAATTGAGATTTTAAATGGCAGACCCGGCTTTATCAATTTCCTTGACGCCTTTAACTCTTGGCAGCTTGTTAAGGAGCTGAAAGAGGCTCTAGGAATGCCCGCAGTAACATCTTTTAAGCACGTAAGCCCCACCTCTGCCGCAATCGGTACGAAGCTTCCCGAAAAGCTTAAAAAGGCTTGCTTTGTTGATGATATCGAGGGTCTTGATGATTCTCCTCTCGCATGTGCTTATGCCAGAGCTCGCGGTACCGATCGTATGTGTTCCTTCGGTGACTGGGTAGCTCTTTCCGACGTTTGTGACGTTACTACCGCAAAGCTCATTCAACGTGAGGTTTCAGACGGCATTATCGCTCCCGGCTACGAGCCTGAAGCTCTTGAGATTTTAAAATCCAAGAGAAAGGGAAGCTACAATATCGTTAAGATTGACCCTAATTATATTCCTGCAGAAATCGAGCATAAGCAGGTTTACGGCATTACCTTTGAGCAGGGAAGAAACGAGTTTAAGATTAATCGCGAGCTTCTCGGCAATATAGTAACCGAAAACAAGGATATGCCCGAAAGTGCAGTTCGCGACCTTATAATCGCTCTTATCACACTTAAATACACCCAGTCCAACTCGGTTTGCTATGCAGTCGACGGACAGGCTATCGGTGTAGGTGCCGGTCAGCAGTCCCGTGTTCACTGTACCCGTCTTGCAGGCGGCAAGGCAGACACTTGGCAGCTTCGTCAGCATGACAAGGTATTAAATCTTCCCTTCAAGGATACCCTCGGCAGACCCGATCGTGACAATGTAATCGACGGCTATATTAACCAGAACGAAGAAGACGTTTGTGCAGACGGAAATTGGCAGAAGTACTTTACCGTTCAGCCCGAGCGCTTCACTCTTGAAGAGCAGCGAGCATATCTCGATACCATTACCGGTGTTGCACTAGGTTCGGATGCTTTCTTCCCCTTTGACGACAATATTGAACGCGCAAAGAAGAGCGGTGTTTCCTTTATTGCAGAGCCGGGCGGCTCAATCCGTGACGACGTTGTAATTAACTGCTGCAACAAGTACGGAATGTCTATGGCGTTTACTGGAATGCGTCTTTTCCACCACTAATCTAAATTATTAATAAAGGACTGAACACTTTGAAATTAATGGTTGTAGGTGGCGGCGGAAGAGAACACGCCATCATAAAGAAATTAAAAGAAAATAAAGATATTGAAAAGATTTATGCTCTCCCCGGAAACGGCGGAATGAAGGACGATGCAGAGTGTGTTGCAATCGGTGCAAAAGATATTCCCGCAATAGTTGAATTTGCAAAGAATAACGCTATCGACTTTGCAGTTGTAGCACCCGACGATCCGCTTGTGCTCGGCTGTGTAGACGCGCTCGAGGAAATCGGCATCCCTTGCTTCGGACCTCGAGCCAACGCCGCTATAATCGAAGGTAGTAAGGTCTTTTCAAAGAATCTTATGAAGAAATACGGAATCCCCACCGCAGAATACGAGGTATTCTCGGATATGGAAGCCGCACTCGAATACCTTAAAACCGCACCGATTCCGACCGTTGTTAAGGCAGACGGGCTTGCCCTCGGTAAGGGAGTGCTTATCTGCTTTACACGTGAAGAAGCGTTCGACGCCGTAAAATCTATTATGGGTGACAAGGTGTTTGGCGAATCGGGAAGTAATATTGTAATCGAAGAGTTCTTAACCGGACCGGAGGTTTCTGTGCTTTCCTTTACCGACGGTAAAACCTTAGTTCCTATGGTTTCCTCTATGGACCACAAGCGTGCCCTTGATAACGATGAGGGACTTAATACGGGCGGTATGGGAACAATCGCGCCCAACCCCTATTACACCGAGGAGATAGCAAAGGTTTGTATGGAAAAGATTTTCATTCCTACCGTTAATGCTATGAATGCCGAAGGCAGAAGATTTAAGGGTTGCCTCTATTTCGGACTTATGCTTACTCCGAACGGTCCAAAGGTAATAGAATATAACTGCCGTTTCGGTGATCCTGAAACACAAGTTGTATTGCCACTTCTTGAAAGTGATTTGTTTACCGTTATGAAGGCGGTAGCAGAGGAAAAACTCGCAGACACAGAGGTAAAATTCAGTGACGGTGCAGCTTGCTGTGTTGTTATGGCATCAAAGGGCTACCCACAAAAATACGATTCAGGCTTTGAAATCAAGATTGCCGACACCTGCAAGGCAGAGGTTTATGTTGCAGGCGCAAAAATTTCCGACGGCAAGGTTGTTACCGCAGGCGGTCGTGTGCTTGGTGTAGTTGCTACTGCAGACACCTTGAAAGAAGCAATCAATAAGGCTTATGTCGAGGTAGATAACGTAACCTTCGATAACGCATTCTACCGCCATGACATTGGACAGAGAGCTTTAAAGGCTTTAAATTAAGGAGTAATAAAATGGTTTATCGCATATATGTTGAAAAGAAAAAGGAGCTTGCAAACGAAGCGGCAGGTGTACTGTCCGACCTTCGTACCTTCCTTCAGATAAAGAACCTTACGGGTCTTCGCCTTTTAAACCGTTATGATGTTGAGCATATTGAAAAGGAGCTTTTTGATTATTCTGTAAAGACGGTTTTCAGCGAGCCTCAGCTTGATATCGTAACCGAAAAGGTAGAGGACGCCGAAGACGCAGTTGTTTTTGCAACCGAGTATCTTCCTGGTCAGTTCGACCAGAGAGCAGACTCTGCCGCACAGTGCATTCAGATTATCAGCCAGGGCGAGCGTCCTTTAGTCAAGACTGCAAAGGTTTACGTGCTTTACGGCAACCTTACAGAGGAAGATATTGCCGCTGTTAAAAAGTACGTTATCAACCCCGTTGAATCAAGGGAAGCATCTCTTGAAAAGGCAGAAACCCTTGTTACAAAGTACGATATTCCTACCGAGGTTGCGGTGCTTGATGGATTTTTAGACCTTAATGCAGACGGACTTGCAGATTTTGTAAAATCCTACGGTCTAGCTATGGATAACGATGATATCAAGTTCTGTCAGGATTATTTTAAGACAGAGCAGAGAAACCCCACTATCACCGAAATTCGTATGATAGATACATACTGGTCAGATCATTGCCGTCACACTACCTTTAATACTAAGATTGAAGATGTTAAATTTGACGACGAGCTGACCCAAAACACCTACGAGGAATACCTTGATATAAGAAGAAAACTCGGCAGAACAAAGCCCGTTACCCTTATGGATATCGGTACATTAGCTGCGAAGTATTTGCGTTCACAGGGTAAACTCGACAAGCTTGATGAATCTGAAGAAATCAATGCTTGTACTGTTAAAATTAAGGTAAACGTTGAGGGTGAGGAGCAGGATTGGCTTCTTCTCTTCAAAAATGAGACTCACAACCATCCTACCGAAATCGAGCCCTTCGGTGGCGCTGCTACCTGTATCGGCGGAGCTATCCGCGACCCGCTTTCGGGACGTTCTTACGTTTATGCCGCAATGCGTGTAACTGGTGCAGCTGACCCGCTTCGCCCCCTTAGTGAAACTCTTGAGGGCAAGCTTCCTCAGAGAAAGATTGTTACAACCGCTGCTGCAGGTTATTCTTCCTATGGTAACCAGATTGGTCTTGCAACAGGTCAGGTAGACGAGCTTTTCCACGACGGCTATGCCGCAAAGAGAATGGAAATCGGCGCTGTTATTGCTGCCGCTCCTGCTGAAAACGTACGCCGTGAGCGCCCTGAGGACGGAGATATCGTTATCCTTCTCGGCGGCAGAACAGGTCGTGACGGTTGTGGCGGTGCAACGGGATCTTCCAAATCTCATACTGTAGAATCCCTTGAATCCTGCGGTGCAGAGGTTCAGAAGGGTAATGCTCCCGAAGAACGTAAGCTTCAGAGACTTTTCCGTAATCCGGAGGCATCCCGCCTTATCAAGCGTTGTAATGACTTCGGCGCAGGCGGTGTATCGGTTGCTGTTGGCGAGCTTGCAGACGGTCTTGTTATTGACCTTAACGCAGTTCCAAAAAAGTACGACGGACTTGACGGTACCGAGCTTGCAATTTCTGAATCTCAGGAAAGAATGGCAGTTGTTGTTGAGGCAAAGGATGTAGACGCATTCAAGGCACTTGCCGATAAGGAAAATCTTGAGGCTACCGTTGTTGCACGCGTTACCGAGGAAGCTCGACTCGTTATGAACTGGAACGGTAAGGCGATATGCGACATTTCCCGTGAATTCCTTAATTCCAACGGCGCTCCGAAGTCAATCGCAGTTGCCGCTACAAAGCCTGCTTCTTATAAAAAGAATATTGGCGATGATTTCGTCAAAGAATATATGGCTCTTGCCGAAAACCTTAACATTTGCTCAAAGCGTGGACTTTCTGAGCGTTTCGACTCTACCATCGGTGCAGGCACAGTTCTCATGCCCTTCGGTGGTAAGCATCAGCAGACCCCCATTCAGGCAATGGTACATAAGGTATCAGTTGAAAAGAAGGATGCAAAGACCTGCTCGCTCATGAGCTGGGGCTATAACCCCTATATTGCAGAGAAGAGTCCCTATCATTCGGCTTATCTAGCAGTTGTTGAATCTGTTTCAAAGCTTGTTGCCTCAGGTGCAAAGTTTGAGGATGTATACCTCACTTTCCAGGAGTATTTTGAGCGTCCTCGCAAGGAAGCTGCTCGCTGGGGCAAGCCCTTTGCCGCACTTCTCGGTGCATTTAAGGCACAGGTTGAGCTTGGAATCGCCGCTATCGGTGGTAAGGACTCTATGTCAGGCTCATTTGAAGACCTTGACGTACCTCCGACCCTCGTTTCCTTCGCAGTAACAACCGAGGATATTGATAATATTATTTCTCCCGAATTCAAGAAAGCTGACCGCAAGATAGTTCTTCTCTGTCCCGATTATGACGAGAACGGACTCCCCGTAACCGAGTCGCTTCTTGCTATATATGATAAGGTTTATGAGCTTGTAAAGGCGGGCAAATGTGCCGCCGCTTATACTCCTACCTTCGGCGGTGTTGCTGAGGCTGTTATGAAGATGAGCTTCGGTAACGGAATAGGCTTTGCATTCGCAGAAAATACCGATATGAAGGACATCTTCGGATACAACTACGGTGCGTTTGTGCTTGAGCTTACCGAGGATATCAATGTTGGCAAAACTCTCGGTATAACCCTCGCAGAAAACGTCATTCTCTATAAGGATAAAGCGGTTGACCTCACAGCACTTCAGAAGACCTATGAGGATAAGCTCGAACCCGTATATTCCTGTAATATCGCGCAGGGCAAGGGAGAGATTCCTGTCTTCTCTTGCAACGAAAAATCAACACTTGCACCCGCTATTAAGGTAGCAAAGCCTAAGGTTCTCATTCCTGTATTCCCCGGTACAAACTGCGAGTTTGATACCGCAAAGGCAATGGCTAGAGCAGGCGCAGAGCCCGAAATTATCGTTATTAAAAACCTTACCTCTCAGGGTATCACCGAATCTGTTGAGTATTTTGCAAAGCAACTGAAGGAAGCACAGATGGTATTTATCCCCGGTGGATTCTCGGGAGGCGACGAGCCCGACGGTTCTGGCAAGTTTATTACCGCATTCTTTAGAAACGGCGACGTAAAGGAGCAGGTAAACGAGCTTCTTAAAAATCGCGACGGACTTATGTGCGGCGTATGTAACGGTTTTCAGGCCATAATCAAGCTCGGTTTGGTACCATTTGGAGAGATTATTGATACCGACGAAACCTGCCCGACCCTTACCTTCAATACAATAGCTCGTCACCAGTCGAGAATTGTAAGAACAAGAATAGCTTCCACCAAGTCTCCTTGGCTTTCTGCATGCGAGGTTGGCGAAATCTATGACGTTCCGATTTCCCACGGTGAGGGCAAATTCCTTGCGGATGATGAAACAATTAAACGTCTTGTCGCAAACGGACAGATTGCTACTCAGTATGTAGACCTTGACGGCAACCCGACATCTGATGTTCGCTTCAACCCGAATGACTCTACATGCGCTATCGAGGGTATCCTTTCTCCGGACGGTCGCGTATTCGGTAAGATGGGACATTCTGAGAGATGGTGTGACGGTCTTTATAAGAATGTTCCCGGTAATTATGATATCAAGATGTTCCAGTCAGCCGTAAATTACTTTAAACTATAATTAAGAAAGCAACAGATAGGGGTCACCCTGTCTGTTGCTTTGCATCTATTTTATATGATTATGAAAGGAGAGTGTATATGGAAGAATTTGGAAAAATACAGCAATATATTTATGATATTGCCGAGCAAAACGCAATAAAACGTGAAGAGATTATTCTTATAGTATATTGCGATATGAATTCTGAGCACGTATTTTGTGATACCTACGTTGGCACAACGGCAGACTCTCTTTTTGTAATTTCGGGCACAGAATCGCTTGAAAAGGGTAAAAAAGGACTCGAAACCATACTTAATCAGCAAAGATTCGATATTTATAAAACCCAAAATATAGAATCTGTTTTTGTAGAAGAACTTTTGTCTTCCTCCCGCCTTGTTGCTAAAACAGACCAGGGCGAAACTATTTGTCTTACTGCTATGACAAATTTCTGTAAAGCCGATGCAGGGCTTTTCTCAAAGTATTTCCAAAGAATAAAAAAAGGGGAGATAACCTCTCCCGAATTCATAATGGATGCCGAGGACGACCCCAAGGAAAACCGCTGTCCTCACTGTAATATGAGATACCCCGATCGAAATCGAAAGATTTGCCCACGCTGTATGGAAAAGGGCAAGCTTTATTCTCGGTTTGCAAAGTTCCTCTTAAAGTATAAAAAAGAACTTGTAATACTTTTGGCCTCTCTTTTGTTACTTACCGCAACAAGTATAATTGTACCTTATTTTTCAAAGGGCTTTTTCTATGATAAGATTCTGACCGAGGGAAGCGTACTTTACGGTGAGGTTCTCCTTGCTGTAGGAATCGTTGTAGCAACCCAGGTTTTGTCTCATATAGCCGATATGATAAACGGATACGTTTCTACAAAAATCGCTGCACGGGTGGTTTTCGACCTAAAAAAAACAATATTTGGTGCTATTGAAAAGCTATCAATGCGTTTTTTTACAGGCCGTCAGACGGGCGGACTTATGACACAGGTAAACGAGGATTCAAATACTATTTATTCCTTCTTCTGCGATGGTGTGCCTTATTTTCTCATAAACATTGTTCAGGTTATTGTTTTAGTGGTAATTCTCTTTAGTATGAGCCCGCTGCTTGCGGTATTATCACTTGCAACAGTGCCGCTATTCTTCTTTCTGCTTCGTAAAACTTATGGAGTTAGCAAAAAACTGAATGCAGTAAAATATTCAGGCTCAAGAAGTATGAACTCTGGATTGGCCGACGTAATTGGTGGCATCCGCGTTGTTAAGGCCTTTTCTAAAGAAGAGGCAGAAATATTAAGATTTGACTATAACAACAAGCGCGCCGCAAAGGGAAACCGGAAGCTTGCAGTGTTCAATAATTGGTCTTATCCCGCGATAAGCTATCTTTTATATCTTGGTAATATTATTGCTCTCGGCGTCGGCGGCTATATGGTGATGCAGGGCAATATGACCTATGGCGAGCTTATAACCTTTACTGCATATATCAATATGATTTATGCCCCTATGAACTTCTTCTCTAATATGATAAACTGGTCGGCGTCCTGTACTAATTCTCTGCAAAGACTCTTTGAGATATACGATACCGAACCTGAAATATCCGAAAAGCCCGATGCAGTTACGCCCGAAAGAATAGAGGGTAGGGTGGAGTTCAGGAAGGTTGATTTTGGATATTCGAAGCATAGAAAGGTTATCGATGACGTATCTTTCCTTGCCGAAGAGGGCAAAATTCTTGGAATAGTCGGGCATACGGGCGCAGGAAAGAGCACTATTGCAAACCTTATAATGCGCCTTTACGATACCGATGAGGGCAAGGTGCTTATTGACGGGATAAACGTTAAGGATTTGTCCTTCAAGGCCCTTTATGAAAACATAGCTATCGTTTCGCAGGAAACATATTTATTTATGGGATCTATCCTTGATAATATTAGATATGCCTGCCCCGCAGCAACCTACGAAGAGGTAATCAAAGCTTCAAAATTTGCAGGTGCGCACGATTTTATCGTAAAACTACCTAACGGATATAACACAAAAATCGGAACGGGCTATAAGGACCTTTCGGGCGGCGAGCGTCAAAGATTATCAATTGCAAGAGCGCTTCTTCGCGATCCCAAGATTTTAATACTCGACGAAGCAACCGCGGCAATGGATACAAAGACAGAAAAAATCATTCAAAATGCTCTAACAGAGCTTACCAGAGGAAAAACAACGATAATGATTGCCCACCGACTTTCTACCCTTCGCGACGCAGATAAGCTTATAGTTATCGAGCATGGTAAGGTCGTTGAAAGTGGAACTCACGCCGAGCTTTTGGCGATAGAAGATGGCGTATACAATAAACTTTACACCCTGCAGGCAGAAGCTCTTAAGAACGCAGGAATTACAGAATAGGAGAGAAAATATGAGTAGAATGATGGGTCCGCCCCCGATGGGACGCGGTGGTCCAATCGGCCCGCGAAGAGGCAGAAAAACCGTTAGTTCAGCAAAAATACTGCGCCTGACACCTGATAATGCCGAATTTTCTTCAAAGAACGGCTTTCCGTCGATGACCCTTAAAAAGGCCGAAGAGGAAAAACACTATTCAAAGGTTTCTCTTCGCCGTTCCTTCCCGTTTGATATGCTTTGGCAGTATATTTCGGTGCTTGACGATGAGGAAAACGAAATAGGACTTATTTATGATGTTTCCGATTTTGGCGAGGTGGAAGAGCTTCTTAAAACCGAGCTTCAACGCAGATATTACGAGCCCCAAATCAGCGAGGTGCTGTCCCTCAAGGAACGTTACGGTTTTTCCTATTGGAGTGTAAAAACAAACGACGGAAGAACCGTGGAATTCACGATGCAGGATACCTTCAGAAATATCATTCGTGCAGGTGAGGATAAGGCAATTCTTCTTGACGTTGACGGAAACAGATTTGTAATAGAGAGCATAAAGGCTCTTGATAAAAAAAGCTATAAGAGAATAGAACTTTATTTATGAAAAAACAAAAACAGAAGGACATTAAGGAGAGGCTTGCGGCTGTTTTGTCCGAAGGAACGGCAAAAAATCAGCTTTGCGGCTTCAGATTCAATCTTTCTGCAGAGGACATCAATTCCCGCACGGATGGTATTGTAACCTGTGATAAGGAAGAATTGCGGGTTATAGTAAACGATGAGGTTGCGACAGCATTTCTCTGCAGCGAAATAGAAAAGCTTACCGCCGATTTGGCAGTAGGCTGTATCCTTGTGTTCTGCCATAAAAAGGACGGCGAGGTTTTTCTTCTTTGCCGCAGCGATAATACATATTCCGATAAAATTACAAAGGCTGTTCGCAGAATTAACTCTGTACTTGAAGGAAACATTTTACAAAAAAAGGATACCGAGAAGAAATGTCCCAAATGCGGACGCCCATACAGACAAGGAAGCGAAACCTGTTTGCATTGTGTTGACCGCAAAAAGGTTCTGGTTGGAACTTGGGCGCTTTTGACACCTTATAAAGGCTTTATTTTTGCATCGGTATTTATGTTCTTTGCCATAAGCGGACTAAATTTGCTGCTTCCTTTTCTTAATAGAGTAGCTGTAGACGGCTTTATCAAGAATCCGAATTCACATTCAGTCAATATCGGCAATTTCGTTCTTATAATGTTTTCAATGCTTGGGGTTGAGCTTGCTTTAAAGGGTTTTTCTGCTTTTCGTACTCATCTGCTAATTCATGCGAGCAACAAGATGATAGTTGACCTTAGAAACAAGCTTTTTGAAAAAATTCAGCGACTCGGCATCGGCAAGATTTCCAAAAGGGAATCGGGCGATCTTATGCACAGGGTCACCTCCGATACAGCACAGGTAGAAAACTTTCTTGTAAACTATTTGCCTAGCGTACTCGAGCAGCTTACAATCTTTCTTGTTGTAGGTGTATTCCTACTTACATACGACCCAGTTTTGTTCTTAATGATAATAGTGCCTACCCCGATAGTCGTTCTTTCCTTCAGACTTTTCTGGCGGTTTATGAGGGTGCTTTTTCATAAGCGTTGGCAGACGGCAAGCAAAACTAATTCCATTCTTCACGATATTTTCTCGGGAATCCGTGTTGTAAAGTCGTTTGGGACTGAGCATAGAGAATATGAGCGTTTTAGCAATTCGGCCGAGCAGGAAAAATTGCTTCAAGAAAAGAGTGACTGCATCTGGAGTATTTTAATGCCGATTTTAAGATTTTTAATCAGCTTCGGTGAATATATTATTCTTTTCTATGTTGGAAACGCTATCTTGAACGGTAAAATGACACTTGGCGAAATGGCGCAGTTCTCATCATATGCAGGAATGATTTACGCCCCGCTTCGCATGATTGCTATGATTCCACGCCACTTAATGCGCTTCACAACCTCGTCCGCGAAGATTTACGAGATACTTGATGAAACGGTTGAAGTGTCGGATGCGGAAAAACCGGTTGACCTTAAGATTGAGGGAAATATTAAACTTCGTGACGTTTGCTTCGGCTATGACGGAGGAAACGAGGTGCTTCATAAGATAAACCTCGATATCAAAAAAGGCGAGTTTGTTGGGCTAGTGGGTGCTTCGGGTGTTGGTAAATCAACCCTTATTAACCTTATAATGAGAATGTACGATGTAGAAGAGGGAAGCATTGAAATTGATGGAGTAGATATCCGCAATATATCTCAGGAATCGCTTCGCTCTCAAATGGGCGTAGTTTTGCAAGAAACCTTCCTTTTCTCGGGCTCGGTTTATCAAAATATTGCCTATGCAAAGCCAAAGGCCACAAGGGAAGAAATAATCAAGGTAGCAAAGCTTTCTGGATGTCACGATTTTATTTCAAATCTACCCGACGGCTACAACACAAGGGTAGGAGAGAAGGGCTCGACCCTTTCGGGCGGCGAGCGTCAGAGAATAGCGATTGCAAGAGCCTTGCTTCACAACCCAAAGATACTTATTCTTGATGAAGCAACGGCATCACTCGATACCGAAACTGAAAAGCAGATTCAGGATGCACTTGCAAATCTATCCAAAGAGCGTACCACCGTTGCGATTGCCCACAGACTTTCAACCCTTAGAAATGCAACCCGACTTGTTGTGCTTGATAAGGGTGGTATAGCCGAAATCGGCACCCACGACGAGCTTATGCAAAAAGAAGGCATTTACTACGGCCTCGTAATGGCACAACGTGAAATGAGTGAGATGAATTAATAAAAGGCAGTAACCGTTTGTTACTGCCTTTTGTAATTATCCTATATAATCCACAACCTCAACGACTCCGCTAGAGTGATAGAGAGAGGGGGTTATGAGCAGAGTGAAACCGCTGCCTGCGGGACAGGTCCATTCAACCATATTCTTTCGTGGTAGTGCGCAGGCAGAGAGCAGCATCATAATTGCACCGCCGTGCATAATAACTGCTGCGTGCTCGGCTTTCTTTGCCATCATATCGCGCACTATTTCATTTAGTCCGACACAAAGGCGCTTTGCAAATTCTCTGTTATCTTCACCGTTGGGCGTAGCGTTTATTCTGCCTGCTGCCCAGTCTGCATAGGCGGGATTTGCTTCAAGCTCATTTGCGGTCTTGCCCTCAAAATCACCAAAGTCTATTTCGCGAAGATTGTCTACAGTCTGAATGTCCTTTGAAGGGTAAAGAATTCTTGCTGACTGTACTGCGCGTAGCATGGGGCTTGAATAAACACGGTCAACCTTTGGGTAGTCATTTTCCTCGGCATATTGCTTTAGCTGTGCTACACCCGCACCGCAAAGGGGAAGGTCTGTTCTTCCGATATACTGCTGTGCAAGGTTGCCTTCGGTAAGTCCGTGGCGGATAAGGTGAATTTTATAAGTTTTCATTATAATACCTCAATAAGCTCTGAAATAATGGTGTTTGAAAGGAGCATACCTTCATCGGTTAAGTGGATGGCTTCATCGTCTACGATACAAAGTCCATTGAAGGAGCGGGCGCGATTTATAAATTTATTCGGTAACTTTCCGAATTTATTTTCATAAGTCTTGAAAACTAGACCCTTAGAGAGTCTAAGTGCAAGCATTATAAATTCCTGATTGTCACCGCCCGTACCGTCGTCTACGGTTTTGGGCTCGGTCATAAAGGATTCTATACTTCGCGTATAATAGAAACGCTTACCCTCGAAAAACGAGTGAGCGGCAGGGCCGATTCCAATATATTCTTCCGAATTCCAATACTTATTATTGTGTCGGCTCTGGAACCCTAATTTCGCAAAATTTGAAATCTCGTAATGTTCATAGCCAGCAGAGCGAAGCATTTTAGATATATAAAGATATTGGTCAGAAACCTCATCTTCTTCTGGGAGTACAATACCACTTTTATAAAAGGGCGTGCTTTCCTCGATTTTTAAAATGTATGAAGAAATATGTGGAACGTCTAATGAAAGAATATCCTTAAGAGTGCTATTAAGCGAATCTATACTGCTGTTTGGAAGACCTATCATAATATCAACCGAAATATTGGATATCCCGAGGTTTTTTGCAGCCTTTATGGTGTTTACTGCATCGGCAAAAGAATGCCGTCTGCCAAGAATTTGAAGCTCTTTATCACATGAGCTTTGAATTCCTACAGATAGTCTATTAACACCTAACTTTGCTGCCGTTTTAATAAACTCGGGGTCGTCGCTCGGATTTATCTCACAGGTGATTTCGGCATCTTCGGTAACTGTAAAAGAAGTGCGTATTTCAGTGATGATTTTACGAAGTTCTGACGATGAAAGCAGGGAAGGAGTGCCTCCGCCAAAATAAATAGTATCAATGGGGCAGGTGTTTAGTCTGCCCCATTTCTTTATTTCACCACATAACTTGTCGACATACCGCGTTTTTGTATCGCTAGAAAAACTGCCCGAATAAAAATCGCAGTAGTTACACTTTCGCTCACAAAAGGGTATGTGTATGTAAAGTCCTTTAGTCAAGGATTTCTCCTAGGCAGCTGCCGGGGATACCTGCAGCGTTTGCCTCGTCGGTATCAAGGTGCATTGCGAGTGCGTAGGAAGGGCTAACTCTTGCTACAACGTCGTTAAAAATAAGAGCTCTGCCTTCGGTGGGAATCTTAACCGAAACAATCTGAGTGTCCTTGATGCCATACTTTTCAGCATCTTCGGGGGTCATATGTATATGACGCTTTGCAGCGATAACGCCTTCGGTAAGCTCAACCTCGCCGCAAGGACCAACAAGCTTGCAAGCGCCGCTGCCTGCAACGTCGCCAGACTCGCGGATGGGGGCTGCAACGCCGATAGAACGGGCATCGGTAAGAGAAAGCTCAATCTGAGTAGCCTTACGGCAGGGTCCAAGAATGGAAACACCCTTGAGCTCACGCTTAGAGCCTACAACGGTAACTCTCTCTTCGCAAGCAAACTGACCGGGCTGAGAAAGGTCCTTTTTGGGTGTGAGCTTGTAGCCTTCACCGAAAAGAATTTCGAGGTCTTTTTCGGACACGTGAACGTGTCTTGCGGAAATTTCAACAAGTACTTCTTTTTTCATTTTTCATTATCTCCTTATAAGGAATTTATTTACTATTACATTTTACACAATAAAATATCATATTTCAAGTATAAAAAGATAAGAGAGTCGAAAAATCGACTCCCTTTTTCTTAAAATAAGTAATTTTGTGGTAATTAAGCCTCGGTGATAGCATCTACGGGGCAACCGCCGGCACAAGCGCCACAGTCAATGCAGGTATCAGCATCGATCTCGTACTTGTCGGCACCCTCAGAGATAGCCTCTACGGGGCAACCTGCAGCACAAGCACCACAGCTGATGCAAGCGTCAGTAATTTTGAAAGCCATTTACATACACCTCCTTGGCTAATTACATTTTATCACATGAGTTAAAAAATGCAAGATAAATTTATTAGTTTGCATTATTTTCCGATTTTTGGGGCTTTTTTGACCGACCGCGATGCAGAACTTCGACCTCATCCTTGTTGACCTTGATGGGTGCGCCTTCTTCTCCGATGCGAACGTAAAGGTTGCCTGTAAGGGGATTAAGGTCAACGACAGTACCGGTTCCACTTGAGGTTTTGACGAGGGAGCCTACGGGAGGAGTTATAGAGTTGAGATATTCATAAGCATCCTGCTCATATTTAAGACAGCACATAAGTCTGCCACAACTGCCCGAAATCTTGGTGGGATTGAGGGAAAGTCCCTGTTCCTTTGCCATTTTAATAGAAACTGGCTGGAAATCGTCAAGAAATCTTGCACAGCAGAAGGGCTGTCCGCAAATTCCAAGTCCGCCAAGCATCTTAGCCTCGTCACGAACACCGATTTGGCGAAGCTCAATACGGGTGTGGAAGCTTCCGGCAAGGTCTTTTACAAGGTCGCGAAAATCTACTCTGCCGTCGCTTGTAAAGTAAAAGAGAATCTTTGAACCATCAAAGGCATATTCAACCTCAACAAGCTTCATATCAAGCTTGTGCTCTAGCACCTTGCTTTCGCAAACCTTAAAGGCTTCCTCTGCCTTTTTCTTATTTTCCTCGAGCTTCTTTTTGTCAGCCTCGGTTGCAATTCGCAATACCTTTTTAAGAGGTTTTACTATCTGCTCGTCGGCAACCTTTTTTGCAGATTCAAAAACAATTCCGCATTCAATGCCACGAGCGGTTTCTACAACGACGATTTCTCCGATTTTAGGATTAGTTCCTGCAGGATCAAAGAAATATGCTCTGCCGTCGGTTTTAAATTTTATAGATACAACTTCTGTCATTGCGTCCTCCATGTTAGTTGGTTTTAATTCCGATAAGTTTTGAGGTTAGTGCAGTAAAGAAAAGTGAAAGATTAACATTTGTAATAAGCAGATCTTCCATTTCGCAAATAATACCAAACATACGCGTGTATTCAAGCTTTGTTGTCCTGAGTTTTGCGCTTTTCTTTATCTTTTCTATAAGAATGTCTTTAAGTTCTTTTGTAAATTTTGCGACCTCGCCACGGTTTTTATCAAGCACTACAGTGATTTTTAATGCGTCAAGGCGACGGCCTCGCTCAATAGCGTCGAAGAAATCTCGTGCTGACTTAATGCCAAGAGAAATCTTTGATGAACCAAGCGATTCGAGCGTCTTGCCAATATTATTGTTGTTTGATTCCAGCATACTTGCCGCATTTTCGCGGTCGTAGCCTTTATCTGTAAGATAGGAAAGTGCAGAATCAAAATCAGGGGTGTTGAGAGAAAATACAGTGCAACGCGATACAACCGTTTCTAATAGAGAATTGGATGATTCGGCGAGAAGAATAAAATGGACGTTCTGCGGTGGCTCCTCAAGAACCTTTAAAAGTTTGTTCTGTGAAGCGGCGTTCATAGTATCTGCCTGCTCAATTATCAGCACCTTGCCCGAAGCTGTATGGGGGGTAAGATAGGCAATCTCACGGATGCGGTCAATCTGGTCTACAGCAATATTCTTTTTCTTTTCTTCGGGAGCGGTAATATCAATATCGGGATGGGTGCCGACAGAGGCAAGATGACAGGTTCTGCAAACACCGCAAGGACGGTTTGCTTCCTCGCAAAGTGCCGCTGCGGCAATAAAGCCTGCAAGTGTTCTTTTTCCTGTGCCTGCATTTCCCTCAATCAACATAGCGTGAGGAAGTCTCTTCTGCTCGATGAGTCTGCACAGAGAATCCTTTACGCGCTCGTTCCTACAAAGGGGAAAAATCATAAAACAAAACCTACTTTTTTCATAGCCTTTGAAAGTGTTCGCATAGCAGTATACTCTGCCTTTTTAGCACCTTCACGATAAAGCTCTTCAATGGTCTTTTTGTCCTTGATAATAGCCTCGTAGCGTTCTCTTACAGGGCGAAGCTCTTCAACGACCGCCTCGCCAACCGCCATCTTGAAATCACCATAGCCTTTGCCTTCAAATTCGGCGGTAATTTCATCTGCAGTCTTTTCGGTAATTGCGGAATATATGCCGATAAGGTTGTTAATTCCGTGCTTATCTTCGCCAATGCAAACGCGAGCCTCGCTATCGGTTACGGCACGTTTGAACTTTCTCATAATGGTATCTGCATCGTCTAGAATAGCAACCCAAGCATTAGCATTCTCATCCGACTTAGACATTTTTTTTGTGGGATCCTGAAGCGACATTACGCGGGCACCTGTCTTGCCAATGAAAGGCTCGGGAATGGTGAAAATATCGCCGTAAATTCCGTTAAAGCGGCCTGCAATATCGCGGGTAATCTCAAGATGCTGCTTCTGATCTGCGCCCACGGGAACAAAATCAGGATTATAAAGAAGAATGTCAGCCGCCATAAGGGCAGGGTAGGCAAAAAGGCCAACATTTACATTGTCAGCATGCTTTGCAGATTTATCCTTAAACTGTGTCATTCTCGACATTTCGCCAAATTGTGTATAGCAAGAGAGAAGCCATGCAAGCTGAGCGTGCTCGGAAACATGCGACTGAATAAAAAGAGTAGACTTTTTAGGGTCAAGCCCGAGAGCGAGCATAATTGCGAAGGTCGAGTAAATCTGCTGACGAAGCTTTGCGGGCTCTTGGCGGACTGTAATGGCATGGAGATCGGCGACCGCAAATGTGCAATCATAATCTTCTTGCATATTTTTCCAGTTTTTAAGCGCTCCAAGATAGTTTCCCAGTGTGAGCATACCGCTCGGCTGGATGCAGCTTAATACTTTTTTCTTTTGAATGTCTTCCATAATAAACCTCGCGTATAGTAAGTAATCTATAATATTATACTATATATTTCGAAAAACGGCAAGAAGTTTATAAAAACATTTTATGATAATTATTGTATATAATCGTTCGAGCGCCATAGACAAAATGTTTGAATTTTCGACATTCTTTTTCGTTAAAAATATGCAAAACACCAAAAATAATGCAATTAAATTAAACAAAATGTAAAAGAATTTAAGAATTACTCATTTTTAACTTGCGTAAACTGGAAAATTATGTTAAAATGTTAAACATAACAAACAAACAGGAGGTTTTCAAAATGGAAACAAAATTAAAAGTAATTATTGCAGACAATCAGACAGAGCTGGGAAATACGTGTGCAAAGGTATTCCAAAGCTATGGAATGGAGGTGGCGGTGTGCGAAAAAGACGGAGCAGCTGTGCTTGAAAAGAGCAGAACCTTCCGACCGGATGTTATCCTTGCGGATGTATTTATGTCAAATATAGATATTATAGGTCTTCTTCACGAGTTCAAGAAGATTGAACCGGCAAATCGACCGATGGTAATGGCTATGTCGAGCTTTGATAATCCAAAGCTTGAACGGGAAACTCTTTTAGCAGGAGCAAGCTATTATTTTTTAAAACCCTTTGATATCAATACTCTTGCTGAACGAATAATTCAACTAACCGGATGGAAAAACAAAGAAACGCCAGTGATTATGAAAGACAGTGTTTATACCGATAGTGAGCTCGAGATGATGGTAACCGAAATTTTACACCAAATAGGCGTGCCTGCTCATATAAAGGGCTATCACTATCTTCGTGAGGCGATTATTCTTGCGGTCAAGGATAATGATATGATAAACTCCGTGACAAAGATTCTTTATCCCACGGTTGCAAAGAGATTTCAAACAACCTCCTCAAGGGTTGAGCGTGCCATACGTCATGCGATTGAAGTAGCGTGGGATAGAGGCGATATTGATGTGCTTAATGCATACTTTGGATATACAATTAATAACGACAGGGGAAAACCTACTAATTCCGAATTTATAGCCATGATTGCAGATAAACTTAAACTCAGATTAAAAGTTGCATAAAATTCAGGGGAAAGCGATTGCTTTCCCCTGAATTTTATTATATAATACAGAAAACAATGTTATAAAACGAATTACTATTGGAATAATTGCAACAGGTTTCGTGTCTAAAACTATTAATATAATAGAAGGGTAATAATCTTATGAAACTTAAAATTTTGGTAAATATAATCGAAAAACTGTTTGGCATAGTGGCTGATGAAGACCAACCTCGCGCGGATATGTTTTTGCCAGACCGCCTTTTAGCTATAGCGTTTGTGCTTATAGCCGGAAGTGCTGTGTTAGTTGTTATTGCTATTTTTGAGTTTACTATTTGGGCAATAGTTTGCTCAGTTTTAGGCATTGTGCTTTGTTGGAAAAATCAATCTATCCGAATCATTTCTAACGACCAGTTTACATATACTACAATGTTTGGCAACACCTATACTTATAATTTTTCCGACATCCAAAAGTTGCGCACAAATCATGATTCTTGGACTTTATTTGTGGCTAATAAAAAGGTTCACATTGAATCTATGGCTATTATTAGTGACAGATTAGTAGAGCAAATTAATAAAGCTTTATTGTTGAATGGAAAGCTGCTTAAAATGTCAGTTGATGAACTATCACGGCTCTCAGATGAAAAGCTTCTTAATGCCGTATGGACACGGGCAAAAAATATTGTATCATCCAAAGAGGATATACGCGATGGATTTAACGCTCTTAACGAAGAACAGCGAATATTTTATGCCGTCAATTACCTGGAAATGGAAGTCAATAATGGTGGGCTTTGTCAATTTTTTGTGAACGCTAGTCGCATAGTTGCTCCTTATGTGAGTGAATATATGGATATTATCGGTGCAACTGAACATAAAAGACTGTATGATTCATTTATAGAAAAATATAATATTAACACAAACTATCTTGATTCATTTGAATGTGAAACAGTTGAGCAATTTCAGGCACGGTATAAACGATATCCGTTCCATGAATACGATAATGCGTTTTATGATATTGAACCTTTGGAAACTTATCTAATATCCTTTGTCAGAAATAACATTGAAAAGTTTTAAGCGTCGGAATATACGCCACTTTTAATATTAAAGCATTGTTGTAATCCAATAAATCAGCCCGTAAACAACGCTGGCGACGGTGCCGTAAACTATAACTGGACCAGCGATTACAAACATTTTCACACCAAGACCAAGTATCCAACCCTCGGTTTTAAATTCAATAGCAGGGGAGACCACCGCATTTGCAAAGCCGGTTATAGGCACTAAAGTCCCGGCACCTGCGTGCTTTGCAATCTTTTCAAAAAGACCCATTCCTGTAAGAATTGCCGCCATAAAAATTAGTGAAATAGGAACGGCGGATAAAACAACCTCTTTTTGAAGCCCAAGAGACGCGTAAAACTCTCGGAGAAGCTGACCTATAGTGCAAATGATTCCGCCTATTAAAAAAGCGAGGGTAAAGTCCTTTAGCTTTTTAGAGGGGGGCGACGCCTTTTCTGCCATTTTCATATATTGCTTTCGACTTAGATTCATAAAAAACACCTTCCAAGATTATTTTTGCAAAAATTACCGCCATTATACCCTCAAAAGGCTTGACTTTTATATGAATTTTCATTATAATATCATAGTCGTAAAGCGAATAGTTCAAATTAAATATAGCGAGGTGTGGCTCAGTTTGGTAGAGCGCTGCGTTCGGGACGCAGAGGCCGCAGGTTCGAATCCTGTCACCTCGACCAAAAAAAGCACACATTTGTCTACCAAGACAGTGTGTGCTTTGTTCAACGAAATTCGCCTTCGGCGAGTGAAATATGGCCTCGCCATGCGAAATAGCTTCGCTGTAAAATATTTGCTTCGCAAATGTGAAGAGGCGAATTTCATTTCACATCGAACGAAGAGATATATTTCACATTTTCCGCAAAGGAATTATTTCACATTCGGCAACGTCGAATATTTCACTTTAAAAATGAACGAATTTATGATAGGTTGGTTCTTATTTTCTTATATATGTAGGATTAACCTACGCAGATTTATCGTAGGGCTCAAAAATGCGCGATAGAATTTTTAATGCGTGGAGTCGGCAGCAGAAGATTTTAAAGCAAACACCCCGGAGCAGTCTTTAAAATCAAGAGCACACCCTATTCTGCTACCCTAAGCAAACAAATAAGGATACTTTTTTTGCACTCTCTTTTGTATTAATTGGATTTGCAAATTTTAACGTTTCGTTTTCATATTGCTTTTAGTGTAAATCTGTGTTAAAATAAAGAGGATAAAATTTACGGAGGAAATTATCGTGGATTATGACGTTATAATTATTGGCGCTGGTCCCGGCGGTATATTTGCCGCTTTTGAGCTTGCACAGCTTGATTCTTCTTTAAAGGTAGCCGTTTTTGAGGCGGGACACGCTCTCGATAAAAGAAAGTGTCCGATTGATGGTGATAAGATAAAAAGCTGTATCGGATGTAAAACCTGTTCTATTATGAGTGGCTTCGGTGGTGCAGGTGCTTTTTCGGACGGAAAGTATAATATTACAAACGATTTTGGCGGCACACTTTACGAGTATATCGGCAAGAAAAAAGCACTTGAGCTTATGAAGTATATTGACAATATAAATCTTAAGTTTGGCGGTGAGGGAACAAAGCTTTATACTACCGTAGGCAGTCGTTTCAAGACCCTTTGCATCCAGCACGACTTGCATTTGCTTGAAGCATCGGTACGCCACCTTGGAACAGATATTAACTATATAGTTTTAGAGAATATTTACGATTTTTTGAAGGACAAGGTTGATTTTTATTTCAACACCCCTGCAACAGTTGTTGAGATTGTTGATGGTAAATATAAGGTAACCACAAAGAATGAGAGCTTCACAGGGGATAAATGCGTTATCTCTGTTGGCAGAAGCGGAAGCAAATGGATGGAAAGCGTTTGCGAGAGCCTTAATATCAAAACTAAGTCAAACAGAGTTGATATTGGTGTTCGTGTGGAGTTGCCCGCCGAGGT
>JAZUAU010000007.1:0-55115 GCA_045638145.1 Acutalibacteraceae bacterium | reverse complement strand
TACTCTTCGTATCATTGCCTTTTTACGAGCATTAACACCTTTATTACCAAGAAGATGAACAGAAATGCTGCTGCATACGGTTGCGAACTAATGATAAAAAGGAGTGCTCCAATTGCATTTAATGCTAACGATATTTTACTTTTATTCTTCACCCAAAATGCTTGATAGCAATTTTGCAGAGCAAGGGTTAAAACTCCAGATGCTATAATTCCAATTACAACAACAAAATATGCCATCCTCAAATATGGTGCAATTTCGGTAAGGGATAAAAGAGACACTTCCTGTATAATTGCATCTGATTTCTGTCCAAAGAATGGCAGAAAGAAAAACATTGCAATACTACAATCGAGTAATCCAAATACCAAGTCACAAAAATGCTTTTCCTTCCGCTTGGTATCTTCTTCTGCTATGGTCAACAATTCATCACCAGACAGCAGTTCATCAATTGTTACACCGAAAAACTTTGCAATTGCTTTCAAAGAATCTATATTGGGGTGCCCTCTGCCCGACTCCCATTTAGAAATAGCAGTTCTGGACACAAAAAGAACCTCTGCAAGTTCTTCTTGGGTAAGTCCTTTTTGTTTTCGTAGTTCCTGTAATTTTTCATTAAAATCCATAATAAACACTCTGTTTCAAATTCTTATTTATCGGTTAGTTGTATTATAGCATAATTTTAGACAATGTTAAAGAGAATACTAAAAAATACCCGTGGTTCCGAAAAACCACGGGTATAATTGTTTTTTAGTAATCTCTCAAAACCCTTGTAAATACTGGGTTTTTAAGTGATTAATTATTTCCCACTTTCGCGGATAGCAGCCTGGGCTGCAGCGAGGCGTGCGATCGGAACGCGGAAGGGAGAGCAAGATACATAGTCGAGGCCAATCTTGTGGCAGAACTCAACGGAAACAGGGTCTCCGCCGTGCTCGCCGCAGATACCACAGTGGATGGAAGGACGAGCCTTCTTACCAAGGGTAACAGCCATATCCATAAGCTTACCAACGCCGTTCTGGTCGAGCTTAGCAAACGGATCGTTCTCATAGATCTTTGAGTCATAGTAAGCAGTGAGGAACTTACCAGCATCGTCACGGCTGAAGCCGAAGGTCATCTGGGTAAGATCGTTGGTACCGAAGCAGAAGAACTCAGCTTCACGAGCAATCTCATCAGCAGTAAGGCAAGCTCTCGGAATTTCCATCATGGTACCAACCTCGTACTTGAGCTGGGCGCCTGCAGCAGCGATCTCAGCATCAGCGGTAGCAACAACTACATCCTTAACATACTTCATTTCCTTAACTTCGCCGGTAAGAGGAATCATGATTTCGGGAACGAGGTTCCAATCGGGATGAGCCTTCTTGACATTGATAGCAGCACGGATAACAGCAGCGGTCTGCATCTTTGCAATTTCAGGATAGGTAACTGCAAGACGGCATCCTCTGTGACCCATCATGGGGTTGAACTCATGGAGAGAAGAGATGATGTTCTTGATGTCCTGAACAGTCTTGCCCTGAGCCTTTGCCACAGCCTCAATGTCAGCCTGTTCGGTGGGAAGAAACTCATGAAGCGGAGGATCGAGGAAACGGATGCAAACCGGATTTCCTTCAAGAGCCTCATAAAGCTTCTCAAAGTCGCCCTGCTGATAGGGAAGAATCTTTGCAAGAGCAGCTTCTCTTGCTTCTACTGTATCGGAGCAGATCATCTCACGGAAAGCAGCAATTCTCTCAGCCTCGAAGAACATATGCTCTGTACGGCAGAGACCGATACCCTCAGCACCGAGCTCGCGAGCCTTCTTAGCGTCTGCAGGTGTGTCAGCGTTTGTACGAACCTTAAGGGTTCTGAACTCATCAGCCCACTCCATGTTTCTGCCGATCTCACCAGCGAGTTCAGCGGCAACGGTGGGGATAATTCCGTCGTAGATGTTACCGGTAGAACCGTCGATAGAGATATAGTCGCCCTCAACGTAGGTCTTGCCTGCGAGAGTGAACTTCTTGTTTTCTTCATCCATAATGATGTCGCCGCAACCGGAAACGCAGCAGGTGCCCATACCACGAGCAACAACGGCTGCGTGAGAGGTCATACCGCCACGAACGGTGAGGATACCCTGAGAAGCCTTCATACCGGTAATGTCTTCGGGAGAAGTCTCAAGACGAACGAGAACTACCTTTTCTCCACGAGCGTTCCAAGCTTCAGCATCTTCAGCAGTGAATACAACCTTACCGCAAGCAGCTCCGGGAGAAGCGCCGAGACCCTTACCTGCAGGAGTAGCAGCCTTGAGAGCCTTTGCATCGAACTGAGGATGGAGAAGTGTATCGAGGTTTCTGGGGTCGATCATAGCAACAGCCTGCTTCTTGTCGATCATGCCCTCATCAACGAGGTCACAAGCGATTTTGAGAGCAGCCTTAGCAGTTCTCTTACCGTTTCTGGTCTGGAGCATATAAAGCTTTCCGTCTTCAACGGTGAACTCCATATCCTGCATGTCTCTGTAGTGGTCCTCAAGAATAGCGCAAACCTTTTTGAACTCTTCGAAAGCAGCGGGGAACTTCTCTGCCATCTCTGCGATGGGCATAGGAGTACGAACACCGGCAACAACGTCCTCACCCTGTGCGTTGGTGAGGAATTCACCCATAAGGCCGGGTTCACCGGTAGCGGGGTCACGGGTAAAGGCAACGCCGGTACCGCAGTTGTCACCCATGTTACCGAAAGCCATCATCTGCACGTTAACAGCGGTACCCCAGCTATACGGAATATCGTTGTCACGACGGTAAACGTTTGCACGGGGGTTGTCCCAAGAACGGAATACAGCCTCAACAGCGCCCATGAGCTGCTCCTTAGGATCGGTGGGGAAGTCCTTACCAATCTTTGCCTTGTATTCAGCCTTGAACTGCTCTGCGAGGGTCTTAAGGTCATCAGCGGTAAGCTCAACGTCCTGCTTAACACCCTTTTCTTCCTTCATCTTGTCGATAAGCTCTTCGAAATACTTCTTACCAACTTCCATAACTACGTCAGAGTACATCTGAATGAATCTTCTGTAGCAGTCATAAGCCCAACGAGCATTGCCGCTCTTTGCAGCCATAGTCTCAACAACGTCTTCGTTAAGACCGAGGTTAAGAATGGTATCCATCATACCGGGCATGGATGCACGAGCACCGGAACGAACAGAAACGAGGAGGGGATTCTCCTTATCGCCGAACTTCTTGCCGCTGATTTCTTCCATCTTGTCGATGTATTCCATGGTCTCGGCCTGGATCTCATCGTTGATTTTTCTTCCGTCTTCATAGTACTGTGTGCAAGCTTCGGTAGTTACGGTGAAACCCTGAGGAACGGGAAGACCGATTTTGGTCATCTCTGCAAGGTTAGCGCCCTTACCGCCGAGAAGCTCACGCATGCTAGCGTCGCCTTCTTTGAAAAGGTAGACAAACTTGTGGCTCATAATTTTACCTCCTGAATTTTCAGACTAAAGTCTGTTTTTTAACATAACAAATCAGCCCATAAAATAGGCAGCAATTTATAATACCACATTTCTTCGTAAAAATAAAGAATTATTTTTAAAATGTATGATTTTTTTGATAATAAACTAATTTTTGCCTAAAAACCATACAAAAATATTGATTTTGAACTAAAAAGCGCCCGGAAACATCCGAGCGCAAAAGAATTATTTTGCGAAAAGGTTAGTAATGCGAAGAATTACGGGTGCAAGAATGATATTTGCGGCAAGCTCAACAAGGAAGTTTACCCCTATCATTCCAACAAAAAGATAAACAGTTGCGTTTGCAAATCCTAAGGATGCAGCCCAACCTGCGATAGTTTCCATAAAGAAAAGCTTACAGCCGATAAGAAATATTCCGGTGTTAACAATGGGGCAAACAACAGCCGCCGTGATAATAGCAAGATAGCGGTTGCGTTTTGAAACAAGTTTGTAGACAAGACCAGCTGCAAGACCTGCGGTTGTACCCTTAAGGAGCACGGTTGCGATTGTGCCGGGCACGTTTACGGTAAGGAATGCAGCTGCATCACCACTAGCTAGCACCGTAACTCCGAATACAAATCCAAGCCAAGCACCAATCTTCCAGTTGCACATTGCCGCGCCGAGGACTATAGGTACAAGCACTAGTGAAATGGCAAAGGGTCCAAAGCGGACGAAGGTGCCGAGTAGCTGGAGCACGACAACAAGTGCCGTGAAAACAGCGCCAAGTGAAAGGTTTCTGACAAGTTTTTTTGTATTTGACATAAAATTACCTCCGATACTGCCCGTTGCACTTCGTTTAGTGAAAAGTGAAGAGTGAATAGTGAATAGTGAATAGTGAAGGTGTTTGCATACGCAAACGGATGTAAATGTGAGTAATCATCATTTCAGACTTAATCTTACACTAACTCTTTTACTAAAGCGTTGATTCTCGGTGCAGTTCATAATATTTTAATCTGCCTTATAGCAGGATTAAATTAGGGAAAGGGGAAATGGGAAAGGAGAAGGGGATAGCGTCGCAGACACATTTCCCTCGACCCCGGACCCTTTAATTATTCTTCTCATAGATATGGCGGAGTCCGTCGAGAAGTAGGTTTTCGTTATAGATAATATCCCGCTTGCAATAGGTAATTACCTCGCGAGCAAGACCGCCCGTTGCAACAACGGTAGCCGTCTCGCCAAGCTCGTCCTCGATGCGTTCAATCATTCCGTCAAGCATTGCGGCTGTACCGTACACGATTCCCGATTGCATACAGTCTGCGGTGTTACGACCAATTGCATTTTTTGGCGACGATACGCTGAGGGAGGGGAGTGCCGCAGTGCCTGTAGCGAGAGCATTAAGGGTCAGCTTCATTCCTGCGGCAATTGCACCGCCGAGGAAACTTCCGCTTTTATCGAGCACCGAAATTGTAGTAGCCGTTCCCATATCAATAATAATACAGGGCATAGTGTATTCTGAAAGAGCACCAACGGCACCGGCCGCAAGGTCAGCGCCAAGCTGTGCGGGATTATCAATTTTAATGTTAAGCCCCGTTTTTACCCCGGGACCGAGCATAAGAGGAACGGTGTCGCAAAGCATGGCGACAGCCGAGCTGACAGCAGAGCCGACTACAGGAACTACCGAGCAGATTATACAGTCCTCAATCTCCGAAATATCCTCGCCGTGAAGGGTAAGAATATCATTTATCTCAATAGCATATTGGTCTGAGGTCTTTTTCGGGTCGGTTGCAATTCTTCCCGTCATACGAAGAATAGAGTCCCCAAAAAGACCGAGGGTTATGTTAGTATTTCCGATATCAATTGCAAGTAACATAGAACCACTCCTTTAAAGTTTATTATACCATCTATTAAACAAAAATCAATACCATTTAACAATAAGAGAATTATCCTAACAAAATAGTTGACTTTAGGCGAGTTTTTTGTTATAATTGCAAAGCTAATGAAATTTTTTAATCTTTAGCCCCTTGCTCTATATTTAAGATATAGGGCCAAATGTCCAAAAGGAGGTGCAACGAAATGGCTAACAAGTATGAGGCTTGCCTTATCTACTCTGTAGCAGAAGGCGAGGAAAAGGTTAACGAACTAAAGGAAAAGTTTGCTACCCTTATTGCTGAAAACGGTACTGTAGCTAACGTTGATGATTGGGGTAAGCGCAAGCTTGCTTATCTTATCAACGATGAAGCTGAAGGCTACTATGTTTTCACAACCTTTGAAAGCGCTCCAGAGTTCCCCGCGGAGCTTGAGCGTATAGCAGGCATTACCGAAGGCGTTCTTCGCGTTATGACCACAAGAAAGTAATTAAAACGAAGGAGAAAAAATATGTTCAATCTTGTTGTTCTCACAGGAAGACTTACCGCAGATCCGGAACTTCGTTATACTCCCACCAATATCCCGGTAACAACATTCTCCATAGCAGTTTCCCGCCGTTATAAGGCAGGCGAGCAGGCAGAAGCTGATTTTATCAACATCGTTGCTTGGCGTCAGACTGCTGAGTTCGTAACAAAGTACTTCCAGAAAGGAAGTATGATCGGCATTGAGGGTTCTATTCAGACCCGTCGCTATGTCGACAAGGAAACAGGTAAAAACCGCACCGCATTCGAAGTAATTGCAAACAACGTTCAGTTTGTTGAGTCCAAGCGTGACGGAGCTGCTGCTCCTGCAGGCGAGGCTCAGCCTAGCTTCTCGAATGCAAGTGCATCCGAATTCACCGACCTCTCGGGCGGGGCCGATGACGATTTACCATTCTAATTTGATTTTAAGTGATTTATCACTTTGTATATGCCCTGAATTTTAAATAGGAGGCGTTAAAACCATGGAGAAAATGGATAGACCGATGCGCAGAAAGCCTCATAAGAAGGTTTGTCATTTCTGCGTTGACCGTGTAGAGGTCATCGATTATAAGGACGTAGCTCGTCTTCGCAAGTTCATCTCTGAGCGTGCAAAGATTCTTCCCCGCCGTGCAACTGGCACCTGTGCAGCTCACCAGAGAGCTCTCACATCTGCTATCAAGCGCGCACGTCAGGTAGCTCTTCTTCCTTACGTAAACGACTAATAAAAACAGTAAAAGACGACTGCATTGCAGTCGGCTTTTTGTTTTGCAAGGGAAAGGGTTTATTCATTACACTTTTCAAGAGCACTTTTAGGCTCTGCGGTTATTTCACGGAGCTTGATGATAGTTTGACGGTCTGCCTCGGGCTCGGCTTCGATATATAGTTCCTCACATTTTAACTGAGCCTCTTGTAATATGAATATTGCCTCGGTTATGGCGGTAAACATTATTCGATACATTTCTTTATAATCCGGCATAAAATTACCCCTTTTATCTATATTTTAGGACAAACGAGCCAAAATGTCAATAGGACGCATTGTCCTTGGATAAGATATTTTTGGTGATAGAAATGAGATTGCGAATACGCGATTTGAGAGAAGACAGAGACCTTACTCAAGGAGATATTGCAAAATATCTTAATTGTGACCAATCAGGATATTTAAAATATGAAAGGGAAGAGCGGCCTATTCCTGTTGCGCTGCTTGTTCGCCTTGCGGAATATTATTAGACAAGTGTCGATTATCTTCTCGGCCTTACCGACAATCCAAAACCTTATAAATAATAAAAAAGCCGCCTGCTATGCAGACGGCTTTTTGTTTTTATATGCAAAGTGCAAAGCGCAAAATGCAGAATTAATGTGTCCTTCGGATGATGTAATTACGATACGATGATAATTTATTGTTGTAGGGATTGGCGTTTACGACAACAAACCATTATTATATACCGTTGCCGTAAGGCAACACCGTAATTCTGCACTTTGCATTCTGAATTCCGCATTAAAAAACCACCCCAATGGGTGGTTTTAGTTAGTCAAGGAAATAAACTGTAATATTTCTTCTTCCGAAGTTACGGCACTGCGTTTCGGTGTCGAGGAAGAGGTCCATATCGGTTCTGCCGTCATAGATAAATCCGCCGGTGTCTGCTGCAATAGCATAACCGTAAACGTATTTACCATCCGCAGATACTATATACATTCTGGTACCATAGGGAATCTTCTTGGGGTCAACCGCAACGTAGCCGGGCTGAGGCCATACAAGAGTAGAGCAACGGCTGCCGGTGTGGGTGTATGCAGTTGCGTGAAGGGTTTTAACCTTGGAATAGTTTACGGGGATGCCGTTTACGTCAAGTTCAAGGTCATCGGGAACCTTGAGGGTGGAAATCGTTCCGTCGTAAGAGTTTGCATGGGTGGGTGCAACGGTACCGATATAGGTTGTCTCGTTTACAGGCTCGGAAACTGTAACCTCATTGAGGGCGGTCTTCATTGTAGGAACACCGTTTACATACATAACCGAATAGGTTACATTTTTAGAACCGGGAACACCTGCAACGACCTTTTTCTGGGTGGTGTAGTACTGGTCGGAATATTCGTAGCTTGTGCCATAGGGAATTTCCTCTAAAAATTCCTCGGTGCGATACTCAACGTTTACAATGTCAACGTAGGTATCAGAAACAACTACTGTATCAAGCGCGGGGTAAACAATATCAAATTCATCAACTATAATGCCAAGCTCTGCGAGTACTTCGCGGAGAACGCCAGAGTTTGTTTCATAGGTTTCGGTGTGGTTGCCCATGGTTACGGTAAGCGCTACATTATATATAATAGTGACATCGGTGGCATATAGACCCTGATTAACGCTTGTGACCTTGTAGTCGGGAGACTTTGCAACCTTTTGAGTAATTTGTTCTGCACTGTCTACTGCGGTGGTTACAACATAGGTGTCCTTACCGTCTGAAACGCGGATGGTGTGGGACGCACAAACAGCAATTGCGAGCACCGAGGTTATAGCAAGCAGAAGAGAGATGCCTCTTATTGAATTTGAAGAGATTACAGTAGATGCTTTTTTGCAAAAGTCGGCCGCAAACAACTTCATTTTTTCTAACATTCAAAAACTCCTTTTTATATGGAAGATAGGTAATAACTTCCTTTATTAAGTAAGAATTTTTCAGCAACGGGTATTATAACCGCATTGTTCTACAATGTCAAACGAACCACGACACCTGAATTTGTGCAAAATGCACAATAAAAAACAAAAAGTATCAAAAGGTTACAGGTTTGTAACTTTATTTTTGCCGTTTTTTGTAAAAATTTATTGTTAAAATGCACGAAAAAGCAACCTTAAAATATGATGAAATGACAAAAATCAGGGTATAAACGGCATATATTGCGGTTTTCGGGGGATTTTCCACTTTACAAACACTATATAATATGTTATGATAATCGCGATGAATCTTTAAATTATGTACAGAGATACGGTAAGATTTTCGTTACACATATATTATATACCCGAATGGGTGGAAAATATTACACCCCAGAGAGTTTACGAAGGTCCTGCCGAAAGATAGGGACCTTTTTTATTTGGAGGAACAGTAATGGCAAAACTCAAGGCAGAGATAATGAATGCCGAGGCTTCCGCCCGTGCACTTAAAAGAATAGCTCATGAAATACTAGAACGCAACGGCGGTAGTGCAGATATTTGTTTTGCAGGAATCAAAAGAGGCGGGATTCCGATTGCGCTGCTTCTCCGTGACAACATTTTTGCCATTGAGGGTGTAAAGGTACCTGTTGGTATTATAGATACTGTGTCCCATCGTGACGACCGAAGCGATATTCCCGTACCCCAAATTAACACTTCGGATATACCTTTTGATGTTACGGGTAAAAAGGTTATTATGGTAGATGATGTGCTTTATACAGGAAGAACAGCGCGTGCTGCTATGGAAGCCCTTATTTCCTTTGGCAGACCTGCCGCAATTCAGCTTGCCGTCCTCGTCGACCGTGGACACAGAGAATTGCCGATACGTGGTGACTTTGTAGGAAAGAATATTCCGACTGCCCGAAGCGAAAAGGTGGTTGTAAATGCAAACAGCGAAACCGCCGAGGTAACGGTAGCGCTGTATGAGGTGTAATTTTCGGCTTGTATTATATATAATGTATAAGCCGTGAATATTAAATTTTTTGGGGGAATTAAAAAATGAAACTTGTTTATGATGTAAAAGATAAGCCTAGTTTCGGACAAACACTTATTTTTGCATTCCAGCAGCTACTTGCCATTATGGCGGCAACAATCGTTGTTCCGGTACTCGTAAGCGGTCAGGCAGGACTTTCTCAGGCTGACTCTATGAGCACTTCGGCAGCCCTTTTCGGCGCAGGTATCGGAACGCTCGTTTATCAGCTTTTCACCAAGTTCAGAAGTCCTGTTTTCCTCGGCTCGTCCTTCGCATTTATCGGCTCTATGGTTGCCGCTTTTGCAGGTGCGCTGTCTAACGTTTACCTTGGATATTTAGGACTTATCATCGGTGCTGTTTTTGCAGGACTTGTTTATGTGGTTCTTGCTATTGCAGTAAAGATTGCAGGCGTTTCTTGGATTAATAAGCTTATGCCAGCTGCAGTTATCGGTTCTACCGTTGCTCTTATCGGTCTTTCTCTTGCAGGTGCCGCTATTAAGGACGTTTTCTCTTACGGTCCTCAGGATGCTAACGGCTCCTTCATTATGACAGGCAACATTTGGATTTCCTTGATTTGTGCTGTTGTTACCCTTTTAGCAGTAGTTATCTGTTCTACCTATGGTAAAAAGTTCACAAAGCTTATTCCTTTCATTATCGGTATCCTTGCAGGATATGCGGTTGCTCTTATCTTTACCGTGATTGGTATTAACACAAATAATCCTGCTCTCCAGATCATTGACTTTGCTCCCTTCAAGGCACTTGTGGCAGACGGTGTAACCCTTAACACCATCTTTGCAGTTCCCGAGTTTACCTTTGTAAACGCATTCAAGGGACTTAAGGACTTTAACGTTTCTTATCTTGCGACCGTTGCAGTCGCATATGTTCCTGTTGCTTTCGTTGTATTTGCTGAGCATATCGCTGACCACAAGAACCTCTCTTCCATCATCGAGAAGGACCTCCTCGAGGATCCCGGCCTCCACAGAACACTTCTCGGTGACGGTGTCGGTTCGGCAGTAGGCGCTGTTTTCGGCGGCTGCCCCAATACCACCTATGGCGAGTCTGTAGGCTGCGTAGCTATTACAAGAAACGCTTCTATCGTAACCATTACAACTACAGCTATTATGGCTGTTCTCATTTCCTTCATTAATCCTTTCGTTGCATTCCTTGATTCTATCCCCGACTGTGTAATGGGTGGCGTTTGCATCACACTTTACGGCTTTATCGCAGTCAGCGGTCTTAAGATGCTTCAGAAGGTTGACCTTGAGGATAACGCCAATCTCTTTACCGTTTCGGCTATTCTTATCCCCGGTATCGGCGGAATGGCAATGGCAATCGGCAAGGTAACCATTACAAATATCGCTTGCGCTCTTATACTCGGCATCGTCGTTAATGTTGTTCTTTCCAAGAAAAATAAGACCGACGACGCTGAATAATTGTCTGCTTAAAATACCCAAGGACTGTGAAAATACAGTCCTTGTTTTTTTATCTAAAAAATAGTATAATAGTAAAAATTAAAGGTAGGTGAAAGTAAATGTCAAAGGTAATGGCTGCAATGTCGGGCGGAGTAGATTCCTCTGCGGCGGCGGTGCTTCTAAAGACTAACGGTTACGACGTTATAGGCGGTACTCTGCGCCTTTATGAGTCAAGTGGACCATCGCCAGAAATCGACCGTGCGCGAGAGGTCTGTAAAAAACTTCATATCGAGCATTTCGTCTTTGACAAAAGGGAACTTTTCAAAGCAGAAGTTATAAACCGCTTTAAGGCAGACTACGATGCAGGACTTACCCCTAATCCTTGTATTGAATGTAATAAATATATTAAGTTTGGAGCACTTCTTGATGAAGCAATAGACCTAGGCTGCGACTATATCGCAACGGGACATTATTCCAAAATAAAAACAATAGGGGATAGACGGCTTATCTGCCGAGCAGAGGACAGAAATAAGGACCAGACCTACGTGCTTTGGCAGTTAACACCCAAGCAGCTATCACATATCTTAATGCCCCTCGGGGATATCTCAAAGGAGGAGGCGCGCGTCATTGCCGAGCAACATGATTTCTCATGTAAAACGGCAAAGGAAAGTCAGGACATCTGCTTTGTGCCCGACGGTGACTATGCCGCATTTTTACAGAAGTTTTCAGGAAATCCCTTTAAAAAGGGACAGTATATAAACCTTGATGGAGAGTATCTTGGCGACAATATGGGACATCAGTGCTATACCGTAGGTCAGCGAAAGGGACTTGGAATTGCCCTTGGACAGCCGCAGTTTGTCCTATCAAAAGACCCTGTGACAAACAAGGTTGTGCTCGGTGATGAAGAACACCTTTTCAAAAACCGTGTATATATAAATAATGTAAATCTGCAGGCGGCAGGGCTTGGTAACGAGTTTACCTGCACAGCAAAGCTCAGATACAGCGTAAAGGATAGCGAATGCAGAGTAATTATGACGGGCGAAAACGAAGCAGTGATGGAATTTTCCGATCCGCAAAGAGCCCCGTCGCCCGGACAGTCTGCGGTATTTTATGACGGAGAGTATATGCTTGGCGGAGGAAAGATAATTTATGGATAAACGAGTAGAAAAAACAATTGAAAATTTAAAGAAAAATAATATCGAGGCTTTCTTTGTCGAGTCTTCAGCAGATGTTGTAAGACTAGTGGAAAAAATGCTCGTAGAGGGCGAAACTATTTCCAGCGGTGGCTCAGTAACCCTTGCCGAGAGTGGAGTTTTTGCCCTTATGCAAAGCGGAAAATACAACTTCCTTGACAGGAGCCGGGCAAACTCCCCCGAAGAGATTTCCGAAATTTATAGACAGACCTTTTATGTCGACACCTTTTTAACCTCGGCAAACGCCATAACAGAAAACGGCGAGCTCATTAATGTTGACGGCAATTGTAACCGCATTTCTGCAATTGCTTTTGGACCCAAGAGGGTAATCGTAGTTGTAGGGGTAAATAAGCTTGTTCCCGACGTTCAGGCAGGCTTTAAGAGGGTAAAAACCGTTGCCGCCCCTAAAAACACCAAAAGACTCGGCTGTAAAACCCCCTGTGTGACACTCGGACATTGCATAAAGGCAGATGCTCCCATCCCCGAGGGTTGCGACAGCCCCGAGCGCATTTGTGTAAACTACCTTGTTAGCGGCAGACAGAGGTTGAAGGATAGAGTAAAAGTAATAATTGCAAACGAGGAACTCGGTTATTAAAATTTTACACCCCGCATATTTATATATGCGAGGTGTTTTTATATGAAGAAGATAATTGTGTTTTTTCTAACCCTTATTCTGGCGGTTATACCTATCAACGTATCGGCGGAGGGTGGGGTAACCGTTTCTATGGAATATCCAACCCCCGATTATAACAAGCCCTTCTCGGATGATATTACGGTGGCGGCAATAGGTGAGGCGATAGACCTTTCGGCAAAGTCGGCGATACTCCTTGAGCCACGCTCGGGTGCGGTGCTATATGAAATGAATGCCGACGAGCGGCTTGCCCCTGCTTCAATTACAAAAATAATGGCACTGCTGCTCATAATGGAGGCAATCGACGAGGGAAAGCTTTCGCTCGATACGGTAATTACCGCCTCCGACCACGCCTGCAGTATGGGCGGCTCACAGATTTGGCTTGAGCCGGGCGAGCAGATGACGGTTGACGAGCTTTTGCGGGCTACCGTTATTGCCTCGGCAAACGATGCGACCGTCGCACTTGGCGAAGCGGTTGCGGGGAGTGAAGAGGGCTTTGTCGCCCTTATGAATGAGCGGGCGGCAGAGCTCGGAATGAACGAAACGACCTTCCTGAACTGCACGGGACTTGATGTCGAGGGGCATCTTACCTCTGCCCACGATATTGCCCTTATGTCTGCGGCACTTATTGAACACGAGCTTATAAAAAACTATTCTACCGTTTGGATGGATACCCTCCGTGACGGAAAGAGTGAGCTGGTAAACACAAACCGACTGGTCCGCTTTTACAGTGGTGCTTACGGACTAAAAACGGGTACAACCTCAAAAGCAGGGTCTTGCCTTTCTGCCGCCGCTGAGCGTGACGGGCTGAATCTAATAGCTGTGGTAATGGGCTCCCCCACAAGCAACGATCGGTTTAACGCTGCGAGAAAGCTGCTTGATTTCGGTTTTGCAAACTTCTCCTTTCACAATATTTCCGCCGATATTTCCTCCCTTGCGCCTATAACGGTTAAAAAGGGAACGCTGCCCTATGTAACCCCCATGGCAGAGGGTGGTCTGCCTGTCCTTTTAAAGAAGGGCGGAATTTCAAAGGTAACTCAGGAAATTGAAATTTCCGAAGAACTTACTGCTCCCGTTAAAAAGGGGGAGATTATAGGCTATGTTCATATAAAATACGAGGACGAAGAGATAGGAACCGTGGCTATAACCGCCTCTGAAGATTGCGAAAAAAAGAGCGTTTCATACTGTTTAAAACTACTTTTAGGAAAATTATTCTCTTTATAAGAATTTTGTATTGAAAAATTATAAGATATAGTGTAAAATATATACAGAAAATATAAGGGGAGATGCAAATGGCACTTAACTTCATCTATAAATACGCGACAGATTTCATCCGCGAGAACGACCTTCGCGGTCTTGAAACTCAGGTTGTAGCAGCTCACGAATTACTTCACAACAAGAACGGCCTAGGAAACGACTTTACGGGCTGGGTAAATCTTCCTTTTGATTATGACAAAGAGGAGTTTGCGAGAATTAAAAATGCTGCTGAAAAGATAAAGGCAGACACCGATATTTTTATAGTTATCGGCATCGGCGGTTCTTATCTCGGAGCACGCGCTGCTATCGAATTTTTAAAGAGCAATAACTATAACGCTCTCCCTAAGGACACACCCGATATTTACTTTGCAGGTAACTCTATCAGCGGTTCTGATCTTTCCGACCTTTTAAAGATTTGCGAGGGCAAGAGAGTATCTGTTAATATTATTTCAAAATCAGGCACCACTACCGAGCCGGCAGTTGCTTTCCGTGTTTTCAGAAAGCTTCTTGAGGAGCGCTACGGTGAAGAGGAAGCCGCAAAGAGAATCTACTGTACCACTGACAAGGCAAGAGGAACTCTCAAAAAGCTTGCTGATGAAAAAGGTTATGAGTGCTTCGTAATTCCGGACGATGTTGGCGGACGCTATTCTGTGCTTACCGCAGTTGGTCTTCTCCCCATTGCTGTTTCGGGTGCAGATATTGACGCGATTATGAGGGGAGCAGCTGCAGCCGCAAAGGATTATGCTGAGCCTGATATGTATAAGAATGATTGCTATACTTATGCTGCACTGCGTAATGCTTTTTACAGAAGAGGTAAGTCGGTTGAAATGCTCGTTTCTTATGAGCCTCGTTTTACAATGATGGCTGAGTGGTTCAAGCAGCTTTTTGGTGAGAGCGAAGGCAAGGATAATAAGGGTATATTCCCTGCATCGGCTGTTTTCTCAACCGACCTTCATTCTCTCGGACAGTTCATTCAGGACGGCACAAGAATTATGTTTGAAACGGTTGTCAATATCGGTGACTGCGGTTCGGATATAGTTATCGAGGCTGAAGAGGACGATGGCGACGGGCTTAACTTCCTTGCAGGAAAGCCAATGTCCTTTGTAAATGGCAAGGCGTTTGAGGGTACTGTGCTCGCACATACCGACGGCGGTGTGCCCAACCTTGTGATCTCTCTCGACAAGGCGGACGAGGAAAATTTCGGAAGACTTGTTTACTTCTTCGAAAAGGCTTGTGGCATTTCGGGTTATATGCTCGGTGTAAATCCCTTCGATCAGCCCGGTGTTGAAAGCTATAAGAAGAATATGTTTGCTTTACTCGGCAAGCCCGGTTATGAATCGGCAAAGGCAGAGCTCGAAGCAAGACTTCAAAAATAAAAAAAGTAAAACAACCGCCAAAGCGGTTTTATATAGAAAAGGAGCATATAATATGATTAAACTTATTATCGGAAAAAAAGGTTCAGGAAAGACCAAAAAGCTCATTGACGTAGTTAATGAAGCTGCAAAGACCACAAACGGCAATGTTGTTTGTGTAGAACAGGGCGATGCTCTTCGTTTTAACCTCTCAACACAGGTTCGTTTGGTAGATACCGAAAACTATGGAATTTCCGGTTACGGCGAGTATTATGCAATGCTCTGCGGAATGGCTGCAAGCAACCACGACGTTACACACATTTTCGGTGACGCTACAAAGCGTATTGGCGGCGGACTTGACGGTATTGAAGAATTTCTCGGCAGAGTTTCAGCTCTCGCAGAGGAAACCGGTATTCAGTTTGTTTTCACCGTATCCTGCGACAAGGATGAGCTTCCAGGTGCTGTTTTCAAGGTAGCTGAAGAAATGTAAATAAAAGATTTTACGGAGCGTTTTTTAACGCTCCGTTTTCTTTATAAAAAGTACTTGACAAAGCAAAACGGTTTATGTATAATTGACTTTGTGACAAATGAGGTGAGATTATGCTTCTCGATCTGAAGCCGCTTTTTGTAGGAAGCCGTGAATTTATTCCGGTAGATTTTCAGTACGACCTTTCTTCAGTTGATTTTTACGGTCTTAAACCGATCGTAAAGCCTGTTGAAATTTCGGGACGGATAATCAGCAGAGCGGGCATTGTCGAAGCACAGCTTACCTGCTCGGTCGAGTATAAAGCCCCTTGTGACCGTTGCGGAGAGGATTTTGCGGAGGACTATACCTTCGAAATTCTTCGCACAATAGTTACAGAGCTTGAAAATGAAGACACCGACGAAATGACGGTGGTTCCCGATATGAAGCTCGACCTCGAAGAGTTCTGCTATGCCGATATAATTATGTCGCTACCCACGAAGCATCTCTGTAAAGAGGATTGTAAGGGACTTTGTCCCTCGTGCGGAACAAACTTTAACCTTGGCAGGTGCGATTGCAAGACAGATGAGGAAACTGTCGGCGGTTTGTCTGCGTTGGCGGAGCTTTTAAAAGACTAAAACTACTAAAAAGAATTTTAAGGAGGTGCCGAAAATGGCAGTACCGAAGAGAAAAACCTCGAAAGCTAGAAGAGATAAAAGACGTAATAATCTTTGGAAGCTTACAGCTCCCGCTCTTGTAAAGTGCGACCGTTGCGGCGAGTACAAGAGACCTCACAGACTTTGTCCCGCTTGCGGATATTACAACGGCCGTGAGGTTGTAAAGGTTGAGGATTAATTCCACAAGGTAGAGAGGGGGAGGATACTCTCCCTCTTTTTCATTTTTTAGAAAAAAGAGGTGAAATTTTGTGTCGGTTGTTATAAACGAGGTGGAAAAAGGCTCGCCAGCCTATAAAAAAGGACTGAGAGCAGGAGATACCCTCGTAAAAATTAACGGAAACGAGATAGTCGATGTGCTTGACTATCGTTTTTATCAGGGCGAATCAAGGCTGTGTGTAACCTTTACAAACCAAAAGGGCAAGGAAAAAACCAAGTGTATTAAGAAAAAGGAAGAGGTTGAGCTCGGACTTCTTTTTGATTCATACCTTATGGATGCGCAGCATTCCTGCCGCAATAAGTGTATTTTCTGCTTTATCGACCAGCTTCCGAGTGGTATGCGCGACACCCTTTATTTTAAGGATGATGATTCCCGTCTTTCCTTCCTTTTCGGAAATTATATCACCCTTACTAACCTTACCGAGCACGAGATTTCCCGAATTATAAAGATGCATATAAGCCCCGTCAACATCTCGGTGCATACGACTAATCCCGAGCTTCGCTGTAAAATGATGAATAACCGCTTTGCAGGGGCTACCCTTTCTATCATAAAGCGTTTTGACGAGGCGGGAATAAAGATGAATTTCCAGCTTGTTCTGGTGCCCGGTTATAACGACGGAAAAGAGCTTGCGAGAAGTCTTTCCAACCTGCTCGAGTACGAAAATGTACTTTGTATAGCCTCTGTGCCTGTCGGTCTCACAAAATTCCGCGAGGGGCTCAGCGAAATCGAGCCATTTAACAAGGAAACTGCTACCGAGGTTATAAGAATAACCGAGGAATATGCCGAAAAAGCTATGAAAATCCGCGGTGAAAAGCTGATTTTTGCGGCAGATGAGTTTTATCTGAAGGCTGAAAGGGAGATTCCAAAGGCAGAATATTACGATGATTTTCATCAGCTTGATAACGGTGTCGGAATGTGGGCGCTTTTCAAAAAGGACGTAATCGATGCGCTTGACAGCCTTGAGTGTGATGCTCCAAACAAAAAAGTAACCTGTGTTACGGGTGTTGCGGCATACCCACTTATAAAATGGGCGGTTGACAAGGTACGGGATAAATGGCATAATTTAGATACAGAGGTTTTTGCCATAGAAAACAATTTCTTTGGCGAAAAAATTACCGTAGCAGGTCTTGTTACGGGACGCGATATTATAGAACAGTTAAAGGGAAAAGAGCTCGGGAGCGAGCTTCTTATCCCCTCCAATATGCTTCGTTTTGAAAGGGATTTGTTCCTTGACGACACCTCGGTTGAGGACGTTGAAAAGGCGCTCTCCGTAAAGGTGAAGATAACCGAGCCCGACGGATATTCGTTTATCGAATGTCTCGTTGTCGAAGAGTAAAGAAAGGAGTATCTTATGGCTAAACCTGTAGTGGCGGTTGTTGGCCGTCCAAATGTCGGAAAATCTACCCTTTTCAACAAAATAATCGGGAAAAGAATGTCAATAGTTGATGATACTCCCGGTGTAACAAGGGACAGAATTTACGGAGACGCCGAGTGGTGTGGAAGAAAGATGATGCTTATCGATACGGGCGGAATCGAGCATGGCACCGACGACGTTATTCTTTCGGGAATGCGAGCACAGGCAGAGCTCGCTATTGATATGTCAAACTGCATCATTTTTGTTGTTGACGTAAAAAGCGGAGTTACCGCATCCGATATGGACGTTGCCGCAATGCTTCAAAAAAGCGGCAAGCCGGTTGTGCTTTGCGTAAACAAGTGCGACGGAATAGGCGATATCCCCCTTGAGTTTTACGAGTTTTACAATCTCGGACTCGGTGATCCCATAGCCGTTTCATCTGTGCACGGTCACGGTACGGGTGACCTTTTAGATGAGGTTATAAAGTATCTGCCACGTGACGATGAGGATGAATTCGAGTCAGAGGTTATAAATGTTGCCGTAATCGGAAAGCCGAATGCGGGCAAATCCTCCCTCATAAACTGCATTGCAGGGGAGGAGAGAAGCATCGTTTCGGACATTGCGGGCACCACCCGTGACGCAATCGATACTATGGTTGAAAACGAGCACGGCAGATTCAATTTTACCGACACCGCAGGTCTCAGACGAAAGAGCAAGGTAGAGGACAAGCTTGAGAAATACTCGGTGCTCCGCGCTCAGATGGCGATTGAGCGAAGCGATGTTTGTGTTATAATGCTTGACGGCAAGGATGGCTTTACCGAGCAGGATTCAAAGGTTGCGGGACTTGCTCTCGAGCAGGGAAAGGCTTGTATTATTGCAGTTAATAAGTGGGATATTGTTGATAAGGACGGCAAAACTATGGACTCTTACAGAAAGAGCCTTATGAAGGACTTTTCCTTTATGCCCTTTGCCCCGATAATCTTTATTTCTGCAAAAACGGGTCAGAGAATCGACCGCCTTTTCGAGCTTATAAAGTTCGTTCACGCACAAAACACAATGCGAATTTCAACGGGTAAGCTGAATGACATTTTAGCCGATGCAACCGCCCGTGTTCAGCCGCCTACCGACAAGGGTAAGCGCCTTAAAATTTACTATATGACTCAGGCATCTACAAAGCCGCCAACCTTCGTTTGCTTCTGTAACAATGCCGAGTTGTTCCATTTTTCATATCAGAGATATTTGGAAAACCAGATTCGTGCTACCTTCGGTCTTGAGGGTACGCCGGTCAGGTTTGTCATCAGGGAGAGAGGAGATAAATGATGACCATCGCAAATGTTCTTTTTGCCGTAGGCGCAATTATCGCAGCCTATTTAATAGGCTCGATAAATTTTGCCGTTATTTTCACTAATCTATTTGCAGGTAAAGACGTCAGAAACTCGGGAAGCGGAAATGCGGGCACTACAAACGTGCTTCGCACTGCCGGTTTCTTACCGGGGGCACTAACCTTTATTTTTGACGCGGCAAAGGGCTTTGCAGGTGCATTCGTCGGAAAGGTAGTATTTGACTATCTTTTCGGTGTCACAGCGCTCCCCCTTTTCACCCCCATTTATGGAGCATATATCTGCTATATCTTTGTAATGGTGGGACACATTTTCCCCGTTTTCTTCGGCTTCAGAGGCGGAAAGGGAATAGCAACCTCTGTCGGCGGCTTTGCCGTTTGTTGCTGGCCCGCAATAGTAATCGGTCTTTCTGCTTTTGCAATTTCCACCTTTGTTTCTAAAATTGTTTCTTTGAGCTCACTTATCGCAACTGTTTTTGTTGTTACCTTTGCAATAGTTTTCCGTGATGTTTCGATTGCAGGCACGGCAGAAAACGTTATTCCCCAGATAATTATGGCAATTATTGCAGGCGGAATAGTTTTCTATACCCACCGCGCAAATATCGTAAGGCTTTTTCACGGCGATGAAAAGAAGCTGAAAATCGGTAGGTGCAAGAAAAATGGCTAAAATTACCGTACTTGGCTCAGGCGGTTGGGGGATGGCACTCGCTATGGTTGCCGAAGCCAACTGTCACGAGGTTGCAATTTGGACGCCTTTTTCGGAAGAGGCAAAAAATCTAATAGCGAATCACGGAAATGAACAGCTTTTGCGGGGAATCAAATTTCCCGAAAATATTAAGGTTACAACCGATATTAATGAAGCTGAGGGCAGCCTTATCACGGTAATCGCAACACCCTCGTTTGCCGTACGCGAAACGGCAAAAAAGCTTTCGGCAGTCAAAAACGCAGGCATCGTTACCTGTGTTGCGAAGGGCTTTGAAAAGGGAAGTCTTCTCCGCCTGTCGCAGGTTATCCGAGAGGAGATAAATGGAAACCCCATAGTTGCCCTTTCGGGTCCCTCCCACGCAGAGGAGGTTGCTCGGGGAATTCCTACAATGCTTGCTGCCGCAAGCGAAGAAAAAAGTGCCGCAGAAGCTGTGCAAAAGGCCTTCTCAAACGGCTTTATGAGGGTTTATACCAATTTCGATATAATCGGTGTTGAGCTTGGCGGTGCAATAAAGAACGTGCTTGCTGTTGCCGCAGGCGTTTGCGACGGAATGGGACTTGGCGACAACTCAAAAGCGGCACTTATAACGAGAGGGCTTGCCGAAATGTCAAGACTTGGCGCCGCTATGGGAGCCGCCGAGCAGACCTTTTCGGGTCTTGCGGGACTTGGCGACCTTATCGTTACCTGCACCTCGAAGCACTCGCGAAACAACCGTTTCGGTAATTTGGTGGGAAGCGGTGTGCCTGTACAGGAAGCACTCAAAACCGTCGGTACGGTAGAGGGCTATTATGCCGCTGAAATGACGATGGCGCTTGCAAAGAAATATAGTATAAGTATGCCGATAACAGAAGTTTGCTACGGCATACTCTATGAAAATTTACCCCTTATGCGCTCGGTCGAGTATCTTATGACCCGACCCTTTGGAGCGGAATAACGCCTTCCCCAGCGGGGAAGGGGGACCGCTTGCGGTGGATGAGGAGAATCCTGTTATTGAAATCTAATTATTAATGAAAGAATATATATAAAGCAAAAACCGCAGGCCGTTTGGCTTGCGGTTTTAAGTTATTGCTTTGTTGTCGAGAATTAAATAGCTCTTACAACCTTGCCTGAACGAAGGCAACGGGTGCAGACATTGATTCGACGGGGTGAGCCGTTAACGATGGCCTTAACCTTTACAACATTGGGCTTCCAAGTTCTGTTAGTTCTTCTGTGAGAATGAGAAACCTTAATGCCGAAAGCAATTTCCTTGCTGCAGATATCACACTTTGCCATGGACACTGCACCTCCTTATTAGATTTGCCTGATGGGCATAATCGACCAATCAGTATTCAATAGCAAATGATATAATAACAGAAAACCGTCCATTTTGCAAGTCTTTTTTTCAAATTTTATATATTTGTTGTAATTTGATAGTCTTTTTGATATAATGAGCAGAGAAATGAGGCTGAATTGATGATAAAAGCAGTAGTTTTTGACCTGGACGGAACGCTGACTGACACTATTGGCGATTTGGCGGCCGCCGTAAACTTTGTTTTAGATAAAAACGGATTTCCCACCCACAGCGAAGCGGAGTATTTCTACTTTGTGGGCACAGGCTGTTATAATCTTGTTAAAAAGGCAAGCCCAAAGGATACCCCCGAAGAAAAGATACGCTCGATGTTAGATGAGTTTTTCACATTTTACGGGGAGCATTATCTCGATAAAACGGTGCCCTATAATGGTGTCTCCGAAATGCTTTCGGCGTTAAAGGGAATGGGAATAGCCCTTGCCGTTTGCTCGAATAAAATTCAGAATATGACCGAAAAGGTTGTTGAAAAATATTTTGACGGCAAGTTTTCTTTCGTCTTTGGTCAAAACGACCGCTTCCCCTTAAAGCCCGACCCCTCTTGTCCTCTTTGGATAGCGGAACAATTTGGCGCAGAGCCTGCCGAGGTGCTTTTTGTAGGCGATTCGGGAGTGGATATGAAAACCGGGAAAAATGCAGGCTTTACGGCTGTTGGTGTTTCGTGGGGCTTCAGACCTCGCGAGGAGCTTTTGAGAGACGGCGCAGATTACATAATAGACAAAGCGGAAGAGCTTATTAAAATAATTGAAAAGGTGTAAAAATTATGAAAAGAACAGGTTATCTTTCTTGGGATGAATATTTTATGGGTATTGCCGAGCTATCGGCAGAGAGAAGTAAGGACCCGTCAACACAGGTCGGTGCGTGCATAGTAAGTAAGGATAACAAGATACTGTCGGTTGGCTATAACGGAATGCCGAGATGCTGCGATGATGATATGTTCCCTTGGGACAGAGAGGGTGGTAACCTCGACACAAAGTATTTTTATGTTTGCCACGCCGAGCTTAACGCGATACTTAATTTCCGCGGCGGCTCATTAGAGGGTAGCCGTGTTTACGTAACCCTCTTCCCCTGTAATGAGTGCGCAAAGGCAATTATCCAGTCGGGTATCTCCGAAATTATTTACAAGAGCAACAAGTATGCAGGCACCGATTCGGTAACGGCATCTACCCGTATGTTCGAAGCGGCAGGCGTAAAGCTCACTCCCTACACCGCCGGCGGCAAGAAGGTTGAGTTTGAACTGTAACAAAAAGGGCTGTGGAAAACCACAGTCCTTTTTCTTATACATAATAATCAAATAGTTCTCTTGCGAACCAGACGTCGGGCACCTTGAACTCTTTTCCGTTTAGATATTCAAGTATTCCTCCGTCGGTTTTAAAATTAAAGGTCAGTTTATAGGAATAGAGAGCCTGTCTAGTATAGCCTTTTTTCTTATCGACCGCCGTCTTGCCGTACTTTCCGTCGCCGAGCAGAGGATGTCCGATTGATGCCATATGGGCTCTTATCTGGTGGGTTCTGCCGGTCAGCAAATCAACCTCAATAAGTGAGAGATTATCCCTCGTTATAAGGGTGCGATAGCGTGTTTTGATTGTAAGTGCGCCGTCCTCTCGGCTTTTCTTCAGATAAACTCTGTTTTTGTCTTCGTTTTTTTCTAGGTAGCCCTCAAGGGTTGCCTCTTTTTCTTTTGGAACACCGTGAATTACGGCAAGATACTGCTTGTCTATTTCACGGCCCTTTATTTTGTCGCATAGAATACGAAGAGCCTCGGCATTTTTTGCGGCAATTACAATTCCTCCTGTGCCTCGGTCGATTCGGTTGGCGAGGGCAGGCTTGAAAGTGTTTTCAAGGTCGGGCTTATATTCGCCCTTTTCATAAAGATAATGCTGGATTCTGAAAATCAGGGTATCCTTAAACTCTTTTTCGTCGGGATGAACGAGAAGTCCCTGCTTTTTATCAACAAGGATGATATTTTCATCCTCATAAACGATATCGAGCTTTGTCGGTGCCGATAAAAACTCGTGTTTCGGTTTTACCTCACCGAAAAATTCATCGTTGATCCACGCTTCAACAATATCACCCTCGCGAAGTCTTGTTGAGATTTCAGCCTTTTTGCGGTTTACCTTTATGTGCTTTGTGCGGATATACTTATACATAAGCGCTTGAGGCAATAGAGGAATCGCCTTTGCAATAAATTTATCAAGCCGCTTGTCGGCATCGTTTTTTGTTACGGTAAAGCTTTTCATCTATCAAAAATCCCCTTATATTCCGAAGATTCTGCCATAGAAATATAATCACTTCCTGCAACAATAATATGGTCGCAAAGCTTTATGGATAAAAGATTTGCCGCTTCCTTAAGGGCAAGGGTAACCTCAACGTCCTCCTTAGACGGAATTGCAATTCCACCCGGGTGGTTATGAGAGATTACGATAGAATGTGCGCGAAGCTGAAGGGCACGCTCGATTATGGGGCGAATGCCGGCTCCAACCGAATCAAGAGTACCCTCACAGATAACGTCAAAGGAAAGCATAGAACCAAGGCTGTCAAGGCAGAGAAGGCAAAGTCTTTCGTTTGTGGCGGCAAGATATTTCATAAAAATAAACTCGCCAATGTCCGACATATTAGTAAAGCGGTCGGGCTTTTCATATTTCTCGTTTATATAAAGCTTTGCAAGGGGTATTATAAGCTTGATAAGTGTAGCGGCATTTTTGGTCATGCCCTTAACGGCGGCAAGCTCGGATACGTCTGCCTCAAAAACGGCAGAAAAACTGCCAAACTTGGTTAACAGGTCGTGTGCTATCGGATTTGTATCCTTTTGAGGAATGCCATAAAAAAGAAGCATTTCGAGAAGTTTATGTTCGGGCATTTTGGTAGGCTCCCGATGGATTAAAAATTCATTTCTAAGGCGGTCACGGTGACCTGCGTGAATATTATCTTTCAATGGGATTTCTCCTTGTAGTCAGTGTTTAATCTATTATACAATAATAAAACGCCGACCGCAAGTGTCGGCGTATATCTTTTATAGGTTTTCTGTTTCTACTAAAAAATCGTACTGCTTTGCAATATCGTTCCATGTTACGGGTCCCACAACACCCGTGACGTTAAGCCCGAAAAGTCGCTGAAAGGTTTCAACTGCGGCGGCGGTCTGACTGCCGAAATATCCCGTAACGGGAAGCTCGGGCAGGTCTTTATAAAATCTGCCGATTGTTGATAGATAGGTCTGCAGGTCGCGGACATCGTTGTTACGAAGCCCCTCGGTCAGAAAATACCCCGGATAAAGCTTTGCACGATTGCCGTAGAAGGAATCGGGGATAGAGGAGACTGCCGAAATATAAACCTCGCGAAGGCGGTCCCAGGTTGCGATGTCTACCTCTCCAGTGGGATTTACACCATAGACCTCCTGAAAGGTGCGGACGGCGTTTTCTGTTACGGCATCATAAATTCCGTTTATGGGAAGAAGCGGCACAGTGCCGAGGAAATATGCAATAACGGCAAGGTAATACTGAATAAGCCGCACCGCCTCGCCCGCAGAGCCTACCTTGAGCTCGGTTTCAAAGGGAAGTTGAGCCTCTTCTACCGTTACCCCCTCACTCACAAGCTCCGAAAGGCTTTTGACACCTACGTAATACCGCCTTATACTATACCATGTCGACTTGCCCACAATTCCGTCTACTGCAAGATTAAAAACCTCTTGGAATTTTCGGACCGCCGCCTCGGTTGCCGTGTCGAAAAATCCATTTTCCTCGGGTATTTTCGGAATAGCGGGGTAGTTTTGTGCTATTCTGTTAAGCTCGGTTTGGATTATTTTAACATTGTTACCTGCATCCCCAAGCCGTAGCGGAGACCCAGGGTAGGATTCGGAAAGGTTTTCTACGGGTGCATTTTCAATAATATTTATATCGTTTCCGTAATAGTTTTGAAGTATTTGGTAGGGTGTTCTGCCTTGCTCGGCAAGTGTTACGGTTCCCCATTGAGACAATCCTTCGCAGGTTGAGGTAGTACCATTGCAAAACTGGGTGAAATAGGGGTTAACAGTGCCGTCCTTTACCACATAATCGTTAAAAAGGTCGTCTACCAGCCGACTTATGTTTTCAAATATGTCGCGGTCTTTCACAAATGCCTGGTCATATCGCGTGGTGTTCGTTATATCAAAATCGTAGCCTCGCGAGGGATACCACTCGTTATAAATGCGGTTTAGCGCGTATGTAGTAATGGCGTAGATATTGGCTCTAAGGGCATTTTCGGGCCAGTTTGGATATATTTCGCTTGATGCAACATTTTTAACATAATCGGCAAAGGGCAGGGTGATATTTTCGGCGTCGCTGTCGGGCGGACCAAGATGCACGGTTATTGTTTCGGGGATTGACTGAAAAACGTTTTCTTCGGGCATAAAGTCCTCCTAAAGCTCGTATTTGTTTTCTTCATCAGTGACTATTGGCGAATTGTCGCTAAAGACGGTTTTGGGGATAAGATTCATATTTTGAAGGGAGGTCACCTTATCGAAAATGGCAAGTGAATAATTGATTGCGGGTATAAAGCCGTCTGCCTCGGCAAGCACGTTATATTCTGCATAAACGGGCTGGCTGTTCTCGGGGCTTTGTGCAAGGGAAAGTGGCGGCGCGGGAAGTGAAAATGTTTCGGTTTTTCCGCTCTCGTTGGTATAGCCCTCAAAAAGCTTTTGCATACTGTCTGCCCGCCCCGTAAAAACGGTTACCTTTGCATTTTTTATCGGGTATAGTCCTCTGACCGATGTGACGTTCACAGAAAGATAACCCTCTCCAGTCAGATTTTCATTTACTGTTTCTGTGATTGCGGGGATTACGGGGCTTGCCGCTACGGGCTCACTTTTCAAAGTCGGATTTGCCCGAGCGCTCATTCTTTTCATTTCTTCTATGTATTTATCAATGACCGATTTATCCATATAAATTCTCCCAATCTTTGAAAACTCAATATATGATATGCAAGACGGCGCGCATAGTTTCATATTTTGGCGCAAATACTGTTTTGGGAGTGGATAATTTTTGAAAAGCTCGCTTGATTTAAAAACTGTAAAGCTCACAAAAAATCTCGCAGAAAACACCGAGCTTGTACGGGGCATCTTTGCAAAGGATTCGGTACTTCGCTCGCGTACGGTAACCTCTGCAGGCGGCGTGGATGCCGTAATATTTTATTTTGACGGTATGGTAAACAACCAGATAATAAACGAATCTGTTGTAAAGCCAATAGTGCGCTCAAACGAAGCTCCGTGGGAGGACAGGGCGGCATTCCTGCTGTCAAGACTTTTTGCGGGCGAGGCAAAGATGAGCGATAACTTAGAGGAAATGATACGCTCGGTGCTTTACGGCGACCTTTTACTTTTAACCGAAGGAAGCCAAAAAGGGATTATTGTAAATGCAAAAGGCTGGCGCACAAGGGGGATCAGCGAGCCCGAAAACGAGAGGATTCTTCGCGGTCCGCGTGAGGGGTTTGATGAAGCGGCTATGTTTAACCTCGCGATGATAAGAAGAAAACTCTTAACCCCCGACCTTGCTATTGAAACTATGAGGATTGGAAGACGCACAGATACCCTCGTTTTTATATGCTATCTTGACAGCCTTGTGTCGGAAAAGACCCTTGAGCTACTCAAGAAGCGTCTGCAGAAAATCAATATTGACGGCATACTAGATACAAACTATATAAACGAGTTGATTCGGGATAACTGCGGTTCGATTTTTAAAACTACGGGCACCACCGAGCGCCCAGATATTGTTGCGGCGAATCTTTTAGAGGGCAGAATTGCTGTTGTGGTCGACGGCACACCCGTTGTTTTAACGGTGCCATACCTTTTCAGCGAAAATTTCCAGTCGGATGAGGACTACTATACCGACTATAAAATGGCGTCATTTTCAAGAATTATCCGAATAATCTGCTTCTTTTTAAGTATTAGCGTAACAGGACTGTATCTCGCCGTTTCGGTATTTCATATAAAGGTGCTGCCACCCGCCTTTGCCCTCTCAATCGCAAATGCCCGAAAGGGTGTGCCCTTTTCGCCCACCTTAGAGGCGTTGCTTTTAATCTTCGTTTTTGAAACCCTGAAAGAAGCGGGACTTCGTATGCCTCAAAGCGTTGGACACGCACTTAGTATAGTCGGAGGACTTGTGGTGGGACAGGCAGCGGTTGAGGCAAAAATCGTCAGTGCACATATGCTTATTGCAGTAGCTGTGAGCGGAATTGCAGGGCTTATGGTGCCGCGGCTTCGCACAGCCGTTTTTGTGTCTCGCATCGCAATAACTCTGCTTGCTGCATTTTTTGGAATATACGGCGTTCTCGGTTGTTTAAGCATTTTACTCGGACATATATTGTCTCTCAAGTCTTTTGGACTTGATTATACCGTTAACCTCAGAAACCTCAGCAGACAGAGCCTAAAGGACTCGATGGCGCGTACATCGTGGCGTGATATGATAAAAAGACCGCCCATTCAAAAAAAGGATGAAACAAGACAAAGATGAGAAAGGCTTTTGCAGTTATTATAGGTTTGGTTTTAATTTCGTGTGGGTTGTCGGGGTGCCGCGATTTGGGGCGTACCTCGGTACCAAACGAGCAAAATTTCGTTTCTGCCGTGGGGTTTGACAAAGAAGATGAAGAATGGATTTTTTCGCTTCGTATTGCAGGTGGTAGTGAAGAGAGTGGAAAAATCCTTTTTACAAGGGGAAACAACATAGGAGATGCGTTTGAAAAAATTGTCGCAGGTAGTGTGGGAAAGCTTCAATTTACACATTGTCGGGCGGTTGTTCTGGGTGAAAGCGTTGCCGAAGAAGCTTTAAACATGGTGGTTCTTTTTTGCATCGACAGGCTGAAAACACCGCTATCGGCAAGAATGATTTCTGCAGATAATGCAAATAGTTTACTGTCTGCTGCAGAGGGCGGAAACGGCTATGAAATAAGTGATATAGCTGATAAAACTGCAAAAGAACTTGGCCTAGGCGCACACTCTGCCATTTATGAGATAGAAACCGCAAGGATGCAAAGTGTGTCACTTTTCGCCCTTCCAAGATTTACGGCAGACGATAATATTCGTATGGTGGGACTGACCCTTTATAAAGACAATAAGCCTACCGTCCTTTTCGATATGCGTGAGAGTAGGGTTTATGCACTCCTTCGGAACGTGTTTGAGGGCGGAGAAATAAGCGATTATTATAAGAGCGAAGAGCTTAAAACGGCATCTTCGAAAATGGATTTTAATTTTTCGGAGGATAGGCTTTTTGTTAATATTGCTATTCGTTCAAACCCGCAAAGTGCGCTGTTTACCGAAGAGGTGAAATCAGTTTTATCGGAATTTGATACCGACCTTTTCGGAATTGAGCTTCAATTAGAGCGAAAAAACCCCGAGATATATGAAAAAATAAAGGCGGATTTTGAAAAGTATTATAAGAATGCAAAATTTACGGTAAGGGAGGAATAGCGGTGCAAAAACTTAAAAGTCTGGGAGCATTTTCATCGGTCGCTCTCTCCCTCGCAGCGGCATCGGTAATTGCCCTGCCGATTTTTAATTCCGACGGCACCGATATTCTGAGCATCGCTATGGCAACTGTTGTTTCAGCAGTTTCTATAACCCTCGGCTTTGTTTTGATTCCAAAGCTAATTTTTACAGAGAAGGCAGTGATAACGCCTCTTAAAAAGACCATTATTTTGCTTTCCAACCTTGCGGCGGGGCTTTTTATGGCACTTTTTACCGCCGTGACCCTTAAAGAGTTTTCTGAATTTACAGTAGCCGAGGTGTTGCCCGAAGCACCACTTTGGTCGGTAGCCGCATTTTTCATTACGGTTGCCCTTATTTTAACAAAGGGCGGTGTCAGCGTAGTAGAAAAAACGGCGGTAATCTTTTTTGTGCTAGGAGCCGTACTAACACTTGTAATATTTCTCTTCTCTCTTCCTAAAATGGACACTAAATATATAATGCCAAGCGGCGCGCCCAATATAGCGGTAGTAGCAGTAAACGGCTTAAAAACCGCTCTTCGTATATCGGTGGCGGCTATAGTAAGCGTGGCGTTAATATTTGGAAAAGATGTAAATGTGCGCCCTGTTTTTTTCGGTAGTATTGTGGGAGGGGTCTTCATTTTGCTTTTTACTCTCGGCACACTACTCATTTTTGGAGGCGGATTCGCGAGTACACTCCGTTACCCGTACGTTGCGGCTGTCAGCACCGCCGCAATGGGAGATATCTTTTCGGGACTTGAGGGTTTTTTATACGTTTCGGTGTTTCTCTTTTCTGTTTTCAAAATCTTTATTCTCATTAGTGGAATTAAAATGGTTGCCGCTAATATTGGTTCTTTAAAAAAATAATACAAAATTAATATTTACTATTGAAAAACCAATAAAAATGTGGTAATATTAGCATATAATTTGTAACAGTTGAGGCTACAATTTGTGCAAATTGACAAAAATCGACTATAATTCTGTATATAATAATTAAAAATACAGATTTTAGCATTTACGGAAGGGGAGTTTCATTTGAAACAGTACACAGCTAAACAAATCAGAAATGTCGTCTTTGCGGGACACGCCTCCGCAGGAAAAACCTCTTTAATAGAGGCAGCTTATTATTTAACGGGTAAGTCAGACCGCCTCGGTACTATTGCTGAGGGCAATACAATCTGCGATTTTGACCCCGAAGAAATAAGAAGAAAATCAAGTATTTCTGCAGCTATCGTGCCTTGCGAATGGAAGGATGTTAAAATTAACGTAATCGACACTCCCGGTCAGTTTGACTTTGCGGGCGGTGTGTCCGAGGGCATTCGTGCGGCAGGCTCGGCAGTTATTGTTATTTCGGGTAAGAGCGGAGTTTCTGTCGGTGCTGAAAAGGCATTCGACGCCGCATCCAAGAAGGGAATTGCAAAGCTCTTTTTTATAAATAAAATTGACCACGCTCACGCTGATTTCTACAAGGTCTTCGAGGACTTAAAGGCTACCTTCGGACCGATGGTATGTCCTATCGTTGTTCCCTACGTAGAGGATCACGTTGTTCAGTGCTACATAAACCTTATCCAGAACCGTGCATATGCTTATAAGGACGGCAAGGCTACCGAAGTTCCGATTCCCGATATGGCACACCGTCTTGACGGACTTCGTACCGCTATGAACGAGGCAGTTGCAGAAACAAGCGAAGAGCTTATGGAAAAATATTTCTCGGGTGAGGAGTTTACCCCCGACGAGCTTATTATGGGCATTGCTACCGGCGTTCGCCGCGGCGAGATTGCTCCCGTATTCTGCGGCTCTGCTGTAGAGCTTCACGCTATCGACCAACTTCTCAATGGTCTTATCTGGCTTGCTCCTTGGGCGGAAACGGTTGCAGGCGAAACAGGTGTTGACAACGACGGAAACGATGTTCATCTTACGGTTAATGAGGATGCACAGACCGTTGCTACCGTATTTAAAACGGTTGTTGACCCCTTCGTTGGAAAGCTTCTTTATTTCAAGGTTGTAAGCGGTAAGGTTACTCCCGATATGTCCCTTCTCAATATGCGAACAGGCACAGGGGAGAAGATGGGTAAGCTTTATCACGTTTGCGGTAAAAAGCAGATTGAAACAAATTGTGTTCCTGCAGGCGATATTGGTGCCGTTGCAAAGCTTAATGTTACCGGCACAGGCGATACCCTTTGCTCAACCCTTCGTCCCATCACACTCCCCGGTGTTAATTTTGAAAATCCCTGCTACAAGATGGCAGTAAAGCCTAAGGTAAAGGGCGAGGAAGAAAAGGTTGCCGCAGGACTTTTGAAGCTCTCCGAAGAAGACCCCACCGTTTCCTACTATTCAAACGACGCTACGGGCGAAATGATACTTGCAGGTCTTGGCGAACAGCATCTTGAAACAGTTGCCGCAAAGCTGAAGACTAAGTTTGGTGTTGAGATTCAGTTCTCTGCACCCAAGGTTGCATACAGAGAGACCATTCGCAAGAAGGCAAAGGTTCAGGGACGTCACAAGAAACAGTCGGGCGGCCATGGACAGTTTGGTGACGTTTGGATTGAGTTTGAGCCTTGCGATTCCGAGGAGCTAGTATTTGCTGAGACAATCTTTGGCGGCTCCGTTCCCAAGAACTACTTCCCCGCAGTTGAAAAGGGACTCCAGGAATCTGCCCGTCAGGGTGTTCTTGCAGGCTACCCTATGGTAGGTGTAAAGGCAACCCTTACCGATGGTTCTTATCATCCCGTTGACTCCTCCGAGCTTGCATTCAAGACGGCAGCGTCTCTCGCTTACAAGGCGGGTATCCCCGAAGCATCTCCCGTTCTTCTTGAGCCTATCGTAACGGTTGTGGCTACTGTGCCCACCGATAACGCAGGTGACATTATGGGTGACTTTAATAAGCGCCGCGGCAGAGTTCTCGGTATGGACCCCGAGGGCAAGAAGCTTATGGTAATTACCGCGGAGGTTCCCGAAAGCGAAATGGCAGATTTCCCGACCGTTCTCCGCTCGGTAACACGCGGTGTAGGCTCATTCACAACCGAATTTGCAAGATATGAAGAGGTTCCGGCTTCTATCGCGCAGAAGATTGTTGAAGAGTCTAAAGCAGAATAAATAATTTGAGCCGCTCCGTTTGGGGCGGCTCAAAGAATGTAATAATCATTTGTCGAAAAAAGGAAGATTAAAGAAAAGTGAGCGAATCAAGTCTTAAAATTTTAGAAATTGACACATATCTTATGCCCTATGAATCAGATTTAGAGCTTCGCGACAAGCTTTACAAAGCAAAAAGGCAAGAGCTTGTGGGAAGTCGTGGCAGTCTTACAGATTTTGCCGACGGATATAAATATTTCGGCTTTCACAAAACCGAAAACGGTTTTGTTTATCGGGAGTGGGCACCTGCCGCTGACGCTCTGCTTCTTTGCGGGGATTTTAATGGCTGGAATACTGAGAGTCACCCTATGAAAAAACTCTCAAATGGTGTTTTTGAAATATATGTAGATGGACTTACGGTTGGTCAAAAGGTGCAGACAATAGTGTGGCACGAAGGGCATATGCTTCGCCGTATTCCGCTTTACGCTACCCGTGTTGTGCAAGACCCCGTGAACTTCCTTTGGTGTGCCGAAATAGAGGACACCTTTTCCTATTTCAATTGGACCGACCAAGACTTTACCCCCGAAAAGACCCCCTTTATTTACGAGTGCCATATCGGTATGGCGCAGGAGCACGGAAGAATTGGCACATACGATGAATTCAGAGAGTGGACTCTGCCCCGAATTAAAGCACTCGGCTACAACACCATTCAGATTATGGCAATAATGGAGCATCCCTATTACGGCTCCTTCGGTTATCAGGTTTCAAACTTCTTTGCACCATCTTCCAAGTACGGACAAAGCGAAGACCTTAAAAGGCTTATAGACACCGCACACAGTATGGGAATAACCGTTCTTCTCGATGTTGTTCATTCCCACGCCGTAAAGAACACAAACGAGGGCATCAACGAGTTTGACGGTACTGTTTATCAGTTTTTCCACGATGGTGGGAGAGGCGACCATTCTGCTTGGGGTACAAAGCTTTTCAACTATGGCAAAAACGAGGTTTTGCATTTTCTGCTCTCTAATCTTAAATATTGGATGGAGGTTTTCCATTTTGACGGCTTCCGTTTTGACGGAGTAACCTCCATGCTCTATCACGACCACGGTCTCGGCTCTGCCTTTACGGGCTACGATATGTATTTTTCAATGAATACCGACACCGAAGCCGTAACCTATCTGCAGCTCGCAAACGAGCTTATCCATAAGGTAAATAAAAATGCAATTACCGTTGCCGAGGATATGTCGGGAATGCCGGGTATGTGTATTAAAATAGCCGACGGCGGAATCGGCTTCGATTACCGACTTTCGATGGGTGTGCCCGACCTTTGGATAAAGATGATAAAGGAAAATTGCGATGAAAATTGGAATATGGGCAGCCTCTGGTGGGAACTCACAACCCGCCGACCAAAAGAGAAAAACATAGGCTATGCCGAGTCCCACGACCAGGCGCTTGTGGGCGATAAAACAATAATGTTCAGGCTTTGTGACGCAGAGATGTATACGAGTATGCAAAAATTCGGCGGAAGCCCCATTATCGACCGAGGAATCGCCCTTCATAAAATGATAAGACTCATTACCTCCTCACTCGGTGGTGAGGGCTATCTTAATTTTATGGGTAACGAATTCGGACACCCCGAATGGATTGATTTTCCCCGAGAAGGCAACGGCTGGAGCTATCATTACTGCCGAAGGCAGTGGAGCCTTGTTGATAACGAAAACCTTCGTTACCGAGAACTGAACGATTTTGATAAAGCGATGGTTAGACTTTTAAAGAATGACAATCTTCTCACTAAAAAGGCAGAGTGCAAATGGCTTCACGAGGATGATAAAATAATAATTTTCACAAAAGGCGATTATGTATTTGCCTTTAATTTCCACCCGACAAAATCCTTTGACGGATATTTTATCCCCACGGGCAAGGGAGGAAGCTACGAGGTAGCCCTCTCAAGCGATGATGGAAAATTTGGCGGTTTCTCGCGTGTCGATACCGACCACGTTTACAAAACCTATAAAACCGCCGACCGTCGAAGCGGCTTTAACTGCTACCTCCCAAACCGAAGCGCAATAGTTTTCAAAAAGAAAAGCAAGGTTTAAAGCCTTGCTTTTTCTATTCACAATACCAGCTTTGGGGGATCGCGTCGGGGTATTCGAGGGGGTCTTTGCCGCCGCTTCTCTCGAGGATGAGCCTTACCGTATCGTAAAGCTTTACAGCATCGCAAAGCTGACAGGGGGCACGGCCGATAAAGCCATATTCAACTGCGCTGTGATATCTGAATGCGGTATCGTATTTCGGGAATAGTAGTGAAATATCATCGGTATAACTGCAATCGAACAGATAAAGCTCGCGGTTTTTAATATCGCCGTTTTTGAGCTTAACGCTAACCGATATCGGCGTTTTTGCCATTCTGTTTTCGATATTCAGCATTTCCGCAACCGTATGAAGATAGGTGTTTTTATCCTGCGCCACACCGGTAAGAAGAATTTTTCCACCCATATCATAAATTTTTCCGTAACAGCTGTCGGGCGAGGTGGGAGTTTTCACGAATGCCTCATTAGATATAAACTCCTCTGCCTTTTTGCGGTCGCCGAAAACCATCATAGAGTGAGTGGGATTTTCACTTCTGATACCTCTGGGGTCTTTTGCCGCAATAAGCGAGAAGGTGCCGAGGTTACTCTCAGCTTTTGTCATATCAAGGGTGTAAACCCCGGGCTTTCCAAGGTTATCCCAAGTGTGTGTTGGTACGCAGAGAAGACCGCCGCTACGGGTAAAATACTCGATAAATGTGTCGAGCAATGCTTCGGCACCGCCCTCGACCTTTCCGATCGCACGAAGAGAGGTGTGAATAAGTGTCACGGGAGCAACCTCGGGACAAAGAGCCTTTAACTGTTTTAAAATTTCATCTTTAGTAAACATATATCTAACCTTTTAAAAATGCTATTATTTTATCTATGTTTTCATCTGAATATTCTATTTCTGACGAGTACATTCGGCAGATTTTGGCGAGTGTGGCAAAGTCGAGGCTGCCGTTTTTCTGCTTTAGGGCAGAGGCAATTTGCCGTATTATGCAAACCGAAAAGAAGGAGAACAAAAGCCCTTTTTCATAATTTTCTGCCGTATGTCTTAAAACGAAATAGACCGATAACTGTTCGAAAGCTTTGTCAAATTCCGAAAGATTGGCATCGGATTTACTTTGCAGTAAGGCGATATAATTCTCCCACTCGCTGTCGAGCCGCTCAAGGGAGTAAAAAAGGGGAGAATAGTCCTTATTTTCGAATTTGCAAAGTGCTGATAATCGGTCAGAAAAAGGTTTTTCACGGTTTTGCAGAATGTCGAGAATTTTCTGTCTTTCACCGCCAATAGCTGCCTTTGCTCCCGAATCAATATCGCGGAGATAGGTTTTAGATTGCTTCATGAGAATCAGCCTTGCCACCTCAGGGCAACACAGCCCAAGTCCCATTTCAATGCGGTCATCGAAATAATTTCTATATCTCGGGTGGTCGGCACAAATATCGCAAAGTGCGCCGTCGCCAAGCTCCAATATAATATCGCAAAGACCTTTTTCGTTTAAAAAGGGACAACGGTCGTGTTCTGCAAGTTTAAAATGCGGGCAGTCGCCCTCTGCGATATTCCCGACGAGCCTTTTGCCAAAGTCACCACCGATATTTTTATAAAGCTCAAGAGTGTCCTCGTCGATATCTATTTCCCAACCGATACAGCAGTTGTGAGGGCACTTATCGGCAATACATTTAAAATCGTTATAATAATCGGGAACAAGAATCTGCATCGGACACCCTTCTTTTTTAAAAAATTATTGCCCCAAAACGGGGCAAAACTCCACTCGGTCTGTAAGCCGGGTTCTGTTCAGAGTTTCCTCTGCGACGACTATCTATCTCGACCTATAGTTGCCTATAAGCTCAAGCCGCTCGTCGGAACACATCGAGCAGATGTATCGTTCCTGTCAGCGTTGCACCGGATAGGGTTTACAGACGCGAGACGTCTCCGTTCGCGTGGTGAGCTCTTACCTCGCCTTTCCACCCTTACCGAAAACTCGGCGGTATATCTCTGTTGCACTATCCCTAAGGTCACCCTCGGCGGCCGTTAGCCGTTATCCTGCCCTGCGGTGCCCGGACTTTCCTCAAGCGTTACCGCTCGCAGCCGTCTGACCGACTGGAATTATATATTAACATATAAAATTCAATTTGTCAAAACTTGAAAATAAAATTTATCGGTGGTAATATAATAATAGTAACAAATTTTAAGGAGCTTATAATGAAATTTAGCGAAATGTCTTACACCCGTCCTGACCTTGAGGACTTAAAATCAAAACTTAATTTAGAAAATGAAAGAATAATAAATGCCGATTCTGCCGTCGCAGTTAAAGAGGCTTATGAATCGGTAGAAAAGCTCAGCGAGAATTATTCCACAATGGGCTCACTCGCCTACGTTCGTCATACGATAGATACAAAAGACCCCTTTTATGAAGCAGAAAATGACTTTTTTGATGAAAACGGACCCGCCGTATCGGATGTTTTAAATAAGATAAACCGCTCGATGCTCGAATCGAAATTCAGACCCGAGCTTGAACAGGTACTTGGCAGTCTGCTTTTTACAAATATTGAAATATCGGTACGCTCGTTCTCTTCCGAGATTGTAACCCTTGCCGCAGAGGAGAATAAGCTCCAGTCGGAGTACCAAAAGCTTTTTGCTTCGGCTATGGTAGAGTGGGAGGGAGAGAATATACCTCTACCGATGATTGGAAAATATAAGCAATCGGCAGACCGCGAGATAAGACAGAGGGCTTTTTTAAAGGATGCCGAGTTTTTCGATTCTCACAGAGAGGAATTTGACACCCTCTATGATAAGCTTGTAAAAATCAGAAACAAACAGGCAAGAATGCTCGGCTATGAAAACTTTATACAGATGGGCTACGACCGACTTGGCAGAAACTGCTACACTCCTCGCGAGGTTGCAGATTTCCGCGATGAGATAAAGAACCATATCGTGCCGATAGTAACCGAGCTTAAAGCCGAACAGAAGGAGCGCATCGGTGTAGACCGCCTTCATCTTTACGATAACGATATTGTATTTAAAGAGGGCAACGTTAATCCGCATCCCGATTCTGATGGAATATTAAAAGCGGGAATACAAATGTATCGTGAGATGTCCCCCGAAACGGCAGAATTTATAGACTTTATGCAGGAAAACGAGCTTTACGACCTGGTTTCAAAGGAGGGCAAAGCGCCCGGCGGCTACTGTACCGAGTTTGCAAATTATAAAGCACCCTTTATCTTCTCTAACTTTAACGGAACTGCGGGCGACGTGGATGTCCTTACACACGAGGCAGGCCACGCCTTCGCATACTACAGAGCTTCAAGACAGGGGATTTTGCCGTCTTATATTTCTCCCACAATTGAGGCGTGCGAGGTGCATTCAATGACAATGGAGTTTTTAACCGCTCCTTGGCACGAAAAGTTTTTCGAGGAAGAAACCGAGCGTTATGAATATTTCCATGCCGTAGATGCACTATATTTCATTCCTTATGGCTGTATGGTTGATGAATTTCAGCATATTATGTATGAAAATGAAAATATGACACCCGAGGAGAGAAACGCTGTGTGGCTTTCCCTTGAAGAAAAGTACAGACCCCACCTAGACCTTTCTGACCTGCCATTTTATTCCCGTGGCGGCGGATGGCAGCGTCAGCTTCATATATATTTGTATCCGCTTTATTATATCGACTACTGTATGGCCCAGACGGTGGCTTTCAGCTTCTTTGCCGAGTCGCTTGCCGACCGAGAGGCAACCTTTAAAAAATATCTGGCATTCGTTGACGGCGCAGGCACCAAGACCTTTGAGGGACTTGTTAAATCCGCAGGACTTACACCGCCCTATTACAAAGGCGCACTGAAAGAAACCGCTTCTGTTATTAACGAATGGCTAAAAGAAAAAATTAAAAAGATATAAAACAAAGCCCGAAAGTTTTTCTTTCGGGCTTTTAGTTATGCTAAAGATTTTTTGTATTTCTTATATTCGCCGTTAATCATGGCAACCATAACGATAATTGTTATGAAGGTAACAGTGGCGAGGACGGTATAAACCGCACCACCGCAGAAAGCGCAAATGGGAAGCGCCAAGATAAGTCCGAAAATTGCGAATGCCGTTCTCTTAAAGAGGGTGGCTACAAGAGTGAAGATAATAATTGCTGCACCAAGCATGATAAAAATCACCTTCAAGGTGTCTAAAATACAACTCGCTCCCTCAAATTCGTTTGAAAACCCGTCTATGTCAAGTTTATCGGAAAGACCCGCTTTTTCGATTTCATCGGTGTGTTTTTCGTCAAGTGCCCTGAGTTCTGAAACGAGTGACTGCATATTTGAAAGCGAAGGATTTTTAGAGAATTTTTCTGTCTTGTCGAGTGCCTTTTCAATTGCCTTTGCAGTATCTTTATCTACTTTGTCTTTGTTTTCTTCGTAGATACCACGAGCATCATCAACGATACTGTCAAGCTCGTCAAGCTCTTTTTCAAAGCTTTCAATCTCGTTTTCCTCAAGTGCAACGCTCATAACGGGAAGCTTATGTACTGCGCCGTTAAGAAGATTGCTGATGCTAAGCACAACAATAAGTGCACAGACGGCAAAAATAATCAAAACGGCTTTTGAAAGGGCTTTAGCTTTAGCAGAGGCAAGCTCTGATTTTAAATACTGACCCTTTTTCATACGAACGACAGGAGCTGTGGGCGGTGTGACTGAAGCGGAAGCTGTGCTTATGGACGTGCCACAGTTGCTGCAAAAGGTTGCGTTTTCGGGCAGGTTAGTGCCGCAATTTGGACAAAACATTTTAAATTCCTCCTAAAGTATAATTAAAGTAGATAAATTCCCGATTCAAGGCAGACGATTTCATATTTATCTATAAACTTATAATCAAAAACCTTTTCTTCAAATTTGTAATACATCTCGGTTGAATAATCGGTGGTGTCAATTTTCCAGATATCCTTACTTCCTTCGTTGCAAACGAAGAGCTTATTTCCCGCAAGGAAGATAGCCGCGGGGGAAGAGAAGGGGGATGAGCTACCACCGATTCGAAGTTCTTCACGCATAGAATTAATATTGTATTTAACAAGGGTGTTCTTTTCACTATATGCCGCCCAAAGGGTTTCGCCCGATGCGGCAATGGCGGTGGGTAGTAGCCCCTGATAGGTGAGTTTTCCTTCCCAAAGGCTTTCGCCCGATTGACCGAAAAGAATAGCAGAGCCATCCTTTTCCGATACGAAAACTCTGCCGTCATCAAAAACAGCCGAAAGACTTGTTATGAAATTTTTGATTTTGCCCTTGAATGTGCGGTATGCAGGACCGAACTTTGTAAGGGTGTAAATAGTGCCCGTAACGTTCGAAATTTTTCCCGTGTCGAAGGTTACCATTTTATAGCCAACCTTCATAGAGTCACTTGAAATCTCAAAGGGATAGGCAAAAACAAACCCTGATGGAAGTGCCAAAAGCGAGAGGGCACGATGCGGAGAAATTCTATCCATATCAGTCTCCTAAATATTTAATATTCCTTTTTGAAGCATACTTTCTGCCGCAAGAAGAATGCCTGCTTCGGCAGAGGCAAAGTTAAGACCGCCCTGAAGCCAAGCGGCAAAGGGCTCGCGAAGGGGAGCGTCGGCAGAAAGTTCGATTGAAGCGCCGAGTGTGAATGCGCCCGCCGCCATAATAACCTTGTCGTCATAGCCCGGCATATCCCAAGCCTCGGGCACAACGAATGAATCAACAGGTGCACCCTTTTGCATACCCTGACAGAAGGCAACGAGGGCTTCGGGAGTGCGGAGCAGCACGCTTTCGATTATATCGGCACGCTTAGCATCGAATGCGGGGGTTGCCTCATAACCCAGAAGATTAAAAAGGGCTGCGGCAAAGACTGCCGATTTTAAGGCCTCACCAACCGTGTGTGGTGCGGCAAAAAGCCCCATATAAAGCTCTCTGTTATGTCCGAGTGAAGCACCAACCTCACGTCCGACACCGGGGGCAGTAAGGCGGTAGCCGCAAAGCTCAACCAAATCGCGCCTGCCGGCGATGTAGCCGCCAGTGGGTGCGATTCCGCCACCGGGATTCTTTATGAGAGAGCCTGCAATAAGGTCTGCGCCGACTGCGAGAGGCTCAGTTTTCTCAACAAATTCGCCGTAGCAGTTATCAACCAAAATAAGGGAATGGGGGGAAACCTCTTTTACAGCGCGGCAAAGCTCACCAATTTTTTCTACCGTCAGCGACGGGCGGAGTGAGTATCCGCGTGAACGCTGAATGTAGGCAACCTTATAATGATTCTTTTTAAGCTCAGTCTTTATGGTTTCAATGTCAGGCTCACCGTTTTTATCAAGCTCAACCTGATTATAAGCTATATTATAGTCTGCTAGGGAGCCTTCACTCTTTCCGTCAATACCGAGAACACCGATAAGAGTATCGTAGGGTCTGCCCGTGAGGGAAAGCATCTTATCTCCCGGGCGAAGCACACCGAAAAGCATAACTGTAAGGGTATGGGTACCAGAAACGAAATTGTGACGGATGAGGGAATCCTCTGCACCCACGGCCTCGGCAAAAACCTGCTCAAGCTTATCGCGGCCAACGTCACCGTAGCCGTAGCCGGTAGAAATTCCAAGGTGTGTTTCGCTTACGCCGTTGTTTATAAAAGCAGCAAGCACCTTGTGCTGATTGTAGCGTGAAATTTCGTCAATTTCTGCAAATACGGGGGCGCACATCTGGCGCGCCTTTTTATCGAGCTTGATAAGACGCTCGTCAATTTTGAAAAAATCTGTCATTTTCTACTCCATTTTCCCAAAGCAAACTTTACCGCTGAGGATAAAGCCGTTTTTTAGGTAAAAGTTTTTGTTTATATCGTTTGCGGCCACGAAAAAGTCTCCGTCAATATTCGCTAAAAGCTCCTCTAAAAGAGACTTGCCAAGTCCTCTACCGCGATATTCGGGGGAGAGGGCAATTCCGCTCATAACCGCGCCTCCGTCGAATAAAAAGGCGAGGGCTGCACCGTAGTCCGATATGACCGAAACCGCGCCACCGTGGCGAAGTCTGTGAGAAACATCGGGGGCAAAAACTTCGAAAGTGGGAAGATGAATATCAACGTCACTACCGCGGTTCAGTTTATCATAAAGCTCTTTTAAAGATGAATTGAAATTTGTTTCTGCCGTTTTTTCGGTCTTAAAGGTCAGCATATTCCGCACGCGGTCACACTTTATTCCGAGAGACTCGGCGTTTTTATGTTCGGTAAATATTACGGCAGGGGAAAGCACCGAAACAAAATCACGAAGCTCGCCGAAATCCGGGCTGTCGCACCAGATGTTCATGCTGCCGCCGTCCCTAGAAATTACAGCGGTTATTTTATTCTCGTCACTCTGCACCCAAAAATCGTTCGCGAGGGGAGAATTGTGGAATGCCTTATCCTGCGCGTAAATCTTTGCGAGGGACATATCGCAAACCGAAAGCAGAGGCAGGCAATCTACCTTTTTAATCATAAAACCTCACCCGAAGCCATTTTGTAAAGCATATATTTAGAGAGGGTGTACACGCCCTCAATATCACTGAAATCGGCAAGACAAGAGGGAGAATGAATATATCTGCAGGGCACAGAAATCGCAAGGGTCGGTACGCCGCCACGGGTCAGGTGAACGGCCCCCGAGTTGTTACCGCCTGCAACAGCTGCCTTCGGCTGACACTTGATACCGCTATTTATAGCCGCATCGTAAAGGCGCTTATCATAGATGGTAGAACGGTCCATAAAGGAAATCGCAGGACCGTTTCCAAGCAGACAAACTGTATTTTCTGACGCTACGCCGTCAAGGTCTGCGGCGGTGGTTGCTTCAAGTATGATAGCACCGTCGGGGTCAACTGCATAAGCGGCTGTTTTTGCACCGCGACAACCAACCTCTTCCTGCACCGTAAAGGTTGCATAAAAATCATATAAAGCATCGCTCTGGAGAAGCTTAATCAGTACCGCAACACCTGCGCGGTCATCAATGGCACGGGCAAAAATCTTGCCGTTCATCTCAGAAACGCCGCCCTCGAAAACTGCTGTATCGCCGAGTGCTATAATTTTCTCAGCATCTGTCTTTGAATCAACACCGATATCAATATAAAGTGAATCGACATCAGGATACTTTTTCTTTTCGTCGGCGGATGCAAGGTGCACGGGCTTTATTCCGATAACACCGGTTCTGCCACACTCGAAAATAACGCGACGGGCATTCATAACGGCAGGACTTATTCCACCAACCGTACTGAATTTTAAAAACCCATCCTCAGTATAGCCGGTTACGATAATACCAACCTCATCAATATGGGCATCGAGCATTATCCTTTTAGCGGCGGTATTTTTACCCTTTTTAAAGCAGATTATATTGCCATTTTTATCAACCTCTGCATTGCAGAATCCATTTATTTTAGACAAAATAAACTCGCTAATCAAGTCTTCTCTGCCTGAAACAGCGGGGATGGTACAAAGCTCTTTGAACAGCTCGCGCATTACTCGTCACCTCCCAAAATATATGCCGAAAGAAGACGGCAGACCGAATCAAGGTCACTAGGGTCAATAACCTCTTCTGGGGTGTGCATATTGCGAATTGGAATTGAAAGAAGGGCAGAGGGAATTCCGCTTTTGGTAATAGAAATAACGTCGGCATCGGTGCCGGTTTTTCCGCTCATAACCTCGAACTGATGGTGGATATCGTTCTCTTTAGCGAGCGCAGAAATACGGTCTGTCATTTTTTTATTCAATATCGGTGAAATGCCAATCATAGCACCGCCGCCGAGCTTTCCGCTCTCGTGTTCTGCAACACCGGGGGCTTTTCCGAATGAAACATCTATTGCGATAGCCTCGTCGGGGTCTGTATCAAAGGCAGAGGTTATAGCACCTCTTGTGCCAAGTTCTTCCTGCTCGGACAAAGAGATGATAATGTTTATGGGCAGGTTTTTGTCGTAAATTTCAGAAGCGACCTTTATAAGGCAGACTACTGCTGCGCGGTCGTCAAAGGATTTTCCGACAAATCTTTCGCCGAGAGATGCGAATTTTGAATCAAAGGTTGCATAGTCGCCGACAGAAACGTATTCTTTTGCCATTTCACCAAGTCCCGTATCAATGAGAATATCATCGAGCGAAACGGTCTCGTTCTCTTTCTTTGCAAGGTGAGGGGGAGTAGAGGTGAAAACTGCGGGAATATCGCTTTTGCCGTGAAGGATAACACGGGAAGCAGGCAAAATTCTGGGGTCGATACCGCCTACGTTCGAAACCTTTAAAAAGCCCGTATCCGATACCGAGGTAACCACAAAGCCGACCTCGTCGATATGGGCGTCAAGAAGCAGGGTGTACTTTTGACCCTTGTCTATTTTTGCTATAATTCCCGAGGTGCCGTGACGGCTGACCTCGGCATATTTCGAAAGCTCCTCTGCGGCTATATCGGCAGCAGAGGTTATATTTCCGATGCAAACGGCATCGGACAGCTTCTTTAGTAAATCTTTAGTGTTCATTTAGAATGACATAACCTTTTCTTTAAAGAATTTTCCTCTTGCGGCAAAGTTCGGGAAAGCGTCAAATGAAGCACAAGCAGGGGAGAGGGCAACGATATCGCCTGCCACGGCAAGGCTTCTCGCAAGCTCTACAGACTCACCAAGGTCGTTCGTTTTAATGATTTCGGGCTTACCTTCCTCAAAAGCATCACATTCTATTATGGCGTTTTCAATAGCGTCTGCCGTAGGTCCGCAAAGAATTAGAGTCTTAACCTTTTCACAAACAAAGGGCGCCATAGGCTCAAAGGGAATGTGCTTATCATAGCCGCCCGCAAGAAGAATAACGGGGGATTTAAAGGATTTAAGTCCCGCAATGGTACGGGTCGGGCTGGAAGCGATAGAGTCGTTATAATACTTTACACCATCAAGCTCGCGAACAAATTCAATTCTGTGTTCAACCCCTGAAAATTCCTTTGCAACCTTACGGATATTTTCGGCGCTGACATAGCCCCAAACGGCAGAAATTGCGGTAAGATAGTTTGCAACGTTGTGGTCGCCGAGAATGGTTATATCGTCGCGGTGCATAATGGGTGCATCAATTCCGCGATAGGACATATGAAGCCAACCGTCTTCGGCAAGGAAGGCTCCGTTTTTAACACGGCGTTCCATACTGAAGCCAAGAGACTGTCCGCGGACGTAATCCTTAAAGCCAACCGTAATATCGTTATCGTAATTAAGAACGGTTCGTGAAAATGCGTTTTGATGAAGGATAATATTTTTCTTCGCCTCAACGTATTCGTCCATATCCTTGTGAATGTCAAGATGATTGGGAGCAACGTTTGTAACAACGGCAACGTCGGGGCTTTTTCTCATTGAAATAAGCTGGAAGGAAGAAAGTTCAACAACTACGAAGTCCTCGGGCTTTATGTTATCAATTTCAGGAAGCAGAGGATTGCCGATATTACCGCCCACGTGAACCGTCTTGCCTTGTTTTTTCAGCATTTCGGCAATAAGGGTGGTTGTTGTGGTCTTTCCGTCAGAGCCGGTTACTGCAAAAATTGTAGCGGGGCAAAGGTCGAAAAAGACCTCCATCTCGCTTGTAACGGCGATACCCTTCTTGCGTGCAGAGGAAAGCTCGGGGAGATGAAAGCTCATTCCGGGTGTGCGGAAGATGATATCTACCTCTAAATTGTCAAGATATCCGTTACCAAGACGAAGTTCTGCGCCTGCAGCTTCGATTCTGTCGGCAATCTCGCCAATCTGCTCGCGGCTCCTGCGGTCGCAGGCATAAACTGTAGCACCCTTTTTAATAAAGTCAAGGATGAGTGGAGTATTGCTTATACCAATACCGCACATAGCGATACGCTTTGAAGAAAGGTCTGCCCAAAACTGTTTGCAATCCAAGATTATTCCTCCCGAATGTAAATTTTTACACATATTTTTATTATACTTGTATCTTATTAAAATATCAACATAAAAACGAAGTTTTATTAATTTAAATTTTTTGTAAATTTTTGATTGAAAAATAGAGAATAATGCACTATAATAGAAGTAACTTTAGGACAAGCGTAGACATTTTTGTTTAAAAGGGGCAAAAGCCTTTTAAAATATTTTAAAAACTCTTTTAGGAGGAAATAAAAATGAAAAAGTTACTCGCAATTCTCCTCGCTCTCGTTATGGTTGCAGGTTTTGCAGCTTGCGGCGCTAAGAGCGAAGACGCAGCAGACGATTTCAAGGTTGGCTTCATTTGCCTTCACGATGAAAAGTCTACTTACGACCTCAACTTCCTTAACGGTGTTGAAGAAGTGAAGAAGCAGCTCGGTCTTACCGATGATCAGGTTATCGTTAAGACAAACGTTCCCGAAGGAAACGAGTGCTACGAAGCAGCAGCTGATCTTGTTGACCAGGGTTGCTCTGTAATCTTCGCAAACTCTTTCGGTCACGAAGATTTCATGATCACGGCTGCAAAGGAATTCACAGATGTTCAGTTCTGCCACGCTACAGGTACCAAGGCTCATGTTGAGAATCTGCCCAACTATCACAATGCATTTGCTTCTATCTATGAAGGCCGTTACCTTGCAGGTGTTGCTGCAGGTCTCAAGCTTAAGGAAATGATCGACGCAGGCACAATCACTGCTGCAGAAGCTAAGATGGGCTATGTTGGTGCATTTACCTATGCTGAAGTTATCTCCGGTTATTCTTCTTTCTATCTCGGCGCTAAGTCCATCGTTCCCGAGGTTACAATGGACGTTCAGTTTACCGGTTCTTGGTATGACGCAGTAGAAGAGAAGAACGCTGCTGAAGCTCTTATCGCAAGAGGCTGCGTACTTATTTCTCAGCACGCTGACTCCATGGGTGCCCCCTCCGCTTGTGAGGCTGCAAATGTTCCCAACGTTTCCTACAACGGAAGCACTGTTGACGCTTGCCCCAACACATTCATCGTTTCTTCCAGAATTAATTGGGCTCCTTACTTCAAGTATATGATCGAGCAGGCTAAGGCTGGCAAGGAGATTGCTGTTGACTGGTGCGGCGGCATTGAAGAAGGCTCTGTAGTTCTTACCGATGTTAACACAAAGGCAGCTGCTGAAGGCACCGCTGCTAAGCTTGAAGAAGTTAAGACCAGTCTTAAGAACGGTACCGTTAAGGTATTTGACACCGCTAACTTCACCGTAGGCGGAAACAAGGTTGAGAGCCATAAGGTTGAGGACAAGGAAGTTATCGAAGACGGTATCTTTATGGAATCTAAGGTTATGTCCGCTCCTTATTTTGATCTCCAGATCGATGGAATCACTCGCATCAACGAGAAGTTTTAATTTAACATTTTAAGCGCACAGTATAGGCGGAGTTTAACTACTCCGCCTATACCTGATTTTTATATAAGGATTTATTTGCGATAAGAATAAGAAAAATCTCATTTTTATCGGAAGTAAATCGAAAAATTTACGGGGGTGCACTCATTGGCAAATAGCGTGAAACTTGAATGTCGCGGTATAACAAAAACATTTGGAAGCGTTGTCGCTAACCACAATTGCGATCTTGACGTTCGCGAGGGAGAGATTCTTGCAATTCTTGGCGAAAACGGAAGCGGAAAAACTACTCTTATGAATATGGTTGCAGGTATTTATTTCCCCGATGAGGGACAAATATTTGTAGACGGACAAGAGGTTGTTATCCGTTCTCCTAAGGATGCTTTCACCTATAAAATAGGAATGATTCATCAGCATTTCAAACTGGTAAACGTTTTCTCTGCAGTTGAGAATATTGCACTCGGTACCGACAAAGGGAAGAAATATAAGCTTTCCGAGATTCAGAAAAAGGTTATCGCGATAACTCAGCGCTACGGATTTATTATAGACCCCGAAAAAAAGGTTTATGATATGTCCGTTTCGGAAAAGCAGACTGTTGAAATAATAAAGGTGCTGTATCGTGGCGCAGACATACTTATTTTGGACGAGCCCACCGCCGTACTTACTCCGCAGGAAACCGAAAAGCTTTTTGCAGTTCTTCGCAGAATGCGCGAGGACGGAAAATCTATAATAATCATAACCCATAAAATGCACGAGGTACTTTCCTTGTCGGATAGAGTTGCCGTGCTTCGTCGCGGTGAGCATGTTGCTACTGTTAATACTGCCGAAACAAGCGAGTCCGAGCTTACCGAGATGATGATGGGCGAAAAGATTAGCCTTAATATTAACCGAAGCGAGCCGAAAGACTCGGTCGACCGCCTTATCGTAAACAACATAACAAGTGTAAATGACGAGGGCAGAAAGGTGCTCGATGACGTTTCCTTCACCGCAAAATCGGGGGAAATACTTGGTGTTGCGGGCATTGCGGGAAGCGGACAGAGAGAACTTCTTGAATCAATAGCAGGTCTTCACAAGCTCAGTACGGGCGAGATAACATATATTGACCCCAAAACGGGTGAGAACGAAAATCTTCGTGATAAGACCCCCATTCAAATACGTGATCTTGGCGTTCGACTTTCCTTTGTCCCCGAGGACCGACTCGGAATGGGACTTGTCGGAAATATGGACATAATCGATAATATGATGCTCCGCAGCTACAAAAAGGGCAAATCGGCATTCCTTGAAAGAAAGGGGCCGAAAGACCTTGCGGAGAAGATAATTCACGACCTCAATGTTTCTACTCCGGGAGCAACTACCCCCGTTCGTCAGCTTTCGGGCGGTAACGTTCAAAAGGTGCTTGTCGGACGTGAAATTGCGGCGGCACCCAGCGTGCTTATGGCGGCATATCCCGTTCGCGGTCTTGATGTAAATGCATCGTACACTATATACAATCTTTTAAATGAACAGAAAGAACGCGGCGTTGCCGTCATCTTTGTCGGCGAAGACCTCGATGTTCTTATGGAGCTTTGTGACCGCATTTTGGTAATAAACTCCGGCAAGGTTACGGGAGTTGTTGACGGACGTACCGCAAAGAAGGATGAAATCGGACTTCTTATGACAAAGTCCACTTCAGTTGCCGAAGATTTGAACGAAAACAGCGAGCAGGGAGGAGAGATGTGACATGGCAGAAACAAAAGTAAGGAACGGATTCCCGTCTTTTCATATTGCAAAAAGAGACCCTGCTTCAATTCCGTGGTATCTCGGAATTATTGTCAGAGCTGTTGCAATAATCGCAGCCCTCGCTGTTTCGGGCGTTGTAATAACCCTTCTTGCAAACCGGGATCCGCTTGCGGTTTACGAAGAGATGGTAAAGGGTGTCTTTGGAACAGAGCGAAGAATATGGAACACGCTTCAGGATCTCGCTATTTTGCTTTGTATTTCTCTTGCGGTAACTCCCGCTTTTAAAATGCGATTTTGGAACTGCGGCGCAGAGGGTCAGGTACTTATTGGCGGTCTTGCAACCATATCGGTAATGATGTTCTGTGGCGGAAAAATGCCTATGTCGCTTTTGATACTTGTTATGATTGTTGCAAGTATTGCTGCAGGTATTATCTGGGCGGTAATTCCTGCTATTTTCAAGGCGATTTGGAATACAAACGAAACGCTTTTTACTCTTATGATGAACTATGTTGCAATCCAACTTGTAGCATATTTCTTAAAGATTTTTGCAACAAACGGATCAGGTGTTTTGGATACTATGTCTGAGTATGGATTACCTGTAATCGGAGAGTATAAGTATCTGCTCAACGTTATAATCGTTGCGGTAATAACCGTTGTGGCTTATATTTATCTTAAATATTCAAAGCACGGATATGAAATATCGGTGGTCGGCGAAAGCGAAAACACCGCAAAATATATCGGTATCGGTGTTAAGAAGGTAATAATCCGTACACTTATGGTTTCCGGTGCGGTATGCGGCATTGCAGGACTGCTTTTAGTCGGCGGTACAAACCACACGATCAGCACAACTACGGTAGGCGGTCGCGGATTTACTGCAATTATGGTTTCTTGGCTTGCCAAGTTTAATCCGATTTATATGGTATTTACAACTTTCCTTATAGTTTTCTTAAGCAGAGGAGCACAACAAATATCCACCCGCTTCAGAATATCTAGCTCAATTTCCGATATTATAACGGGAATAATGCTGCTCTTCATTATAGGATGCGAATTTTCCCTTCGCTATAAGATAGTTGTTTCGAGGCGCGTAAAGGAGGCGGACTGATGATTGCATTTTTAGTTAGTGCTATAAAGCTCGGTATGTGTCTGCTTTTCGGAGCAACCGGAGAAACAATTACCGAAAAATCAGGACACCTTAATCTCGGAATCCCCGGCGTAATGTGTGTTGGCGCGTCTTGCGGTTGTTTTGCGGAATATCTTTATCTTACCGTCGCAAAGAGCAATATTAATACTGTGCTTGCTATTGTAATCCCGATTGTGGCTACGGTAATAGGCGGAGCACTTATGGGACTTATTTTCAGTTTCCTAACGGTAACACTCCGTGCAAATCAGAACGTTACGGGACTTGCTCTTACTACCTTTGGTGTAGGTGTATCCGATTATATGATAGGCAAGACGGCAGACATCTATATTCAGGGCGCAAACTATTTCAGAACTTCCTTGCCTTTCGCTTCAAAATTAGGCTCGTTTGGCGAGGTGTTCCTCTCGCACGGTATTCTTACCTATCTTGCGATAATTATCGCTTTGGGCGCAGCTTTTATTCTTAATCGCACCCGCGTTGGACTTCATCTCAGAGCCGTCGGCGAAAATCCAGCAACGGCAGACGCCGCAGGTATAAACGTTTCCCTTTATCGCTATATCGCCACCTGTATCGGTTGCGGAATAGCAGGGCTTGGCGGACTTTCATTTATAATGGATTATCTGAACGGTAACTGGGAGTACGTAATAGACGATATCGGTTGGCTTGCTATTGCACTCGTTATATTCACAGTTTGGAAACCCAATATTGCGATTTTCGGCTCACTCATTTTTGGCTCTCTATATATTGCTTCGAGCTATATCGAAGGAGTTTCTTTTGCAGGAAAAGAGCTTTTCAAGATGCTTCCCTATGTGGTAACAATCATAGTTCTTATCTTTACAAGTATGAGAAGCAGAAAGAAGAATCAGCCTCCCGAAAGTTTGGGATTATCTTATTTCAGAGAAGAAAGATAAATCGTACTTATTTGGTACAATCATAACCACCCGTTGTTGGACGGGTGGTTATGATTTTTAGAGAAATCTTCTGATGTCTTGCCCGAGTTTTTCTTCAAGGGCGATGAGCTTCTTTGCAATATCCTTTGAAAATTCGTCTGCCGCGGCATATTCGTTCAGATATTTTGAAAGTGACTTTACACCCATATCACAGCCGTCGGTCATTAGGTCGGCAATGGTATGGTCCGATTCGTGCATTGCAAGCTTCATATTGGTTTTAAGCCAACTCATACCCTTTGCCATGGGGTTGGGCTCCTTTCCGTCGTCACGGAAGCGGTTGAGCTGTTCCTGTAGCTCACCGTCAAGCTTTGCGTGTTCTTCCTTGCATTTTGTGAGAAGCTTTTCAAGCTCCGCCGATTCGACGTAGGGAAGAACATCCTCAATTGATGAAACACCCATTTTTATTCCCGCGTCACATTCTCTTAGAAGTTTTATGGTATCCTGTTCTATCATTAAAAATCACCTCAACTAAAGTGTTTCCGAAAAGGTCAAAATTATTCAAAAAACAGATAAGACTTTGCTATTTGACCATTATTTCTGTTGACATAAAAGTATCATATTGATAAAATAAACGTGAACCTTGAAGGAGGATATACAACACAAAAACATTTTCGAATGTGTTAAAAGTGTTGTAAATTAGCTATTGAATCAGGTGATGTTATGAGAATAGTACAACTGAAAAATATTAAAAACATTGTCAGCGATATAAACGCGGTAATCGATAACGATACTACCGTTATTATCCAAAAGGGCGAATATCATATTTACCCTGAGGATACCGTTCTTCGCACCTTCAAAATTACAAACTCTATGCCCGAGCATAAGGCAGTAAAATACGGCGGAGTTTATGAAAAGAATATTGGTATTACTGTTGACGGCAAGAAAAATGTTGTTATCGACGGTAACGGCTCAAAGCTTATAACCCACTGTAAGCTCATTCCTTTTTGTGCATTTGAAAGTGAGAATGTAACCTTCAGAAATTTCTCTTTCGATTATGCAACCCCCACACAGTCGGAGCTTGAGTGCCTTGAGGTGGGTGAGGGATATTACATCTTCCGCGTTCATCCCGATGTAAAATATCGCATTGACGATGTGGGCAAAATCACTTGGTACGGAGATAATTTCGAGTTCTATCCTGTTGACCATTTTTGTCAGAGATATCTGCCCGAAAAAGAGATAATCATAAGTCAGTGGGATGGTCCAATGAAGGATCCGACTGCACGCTATGAGGATTTGGGGAATAATATTCTCAAAATTACTACGAGGAGTGGAGTTCCCGAACCTCTAGGGCCGTACGACCACGAAAATCCTTACTGCTTGGCGGTAGGAGAGCACCTACAGCTTCGTGACGGCATTCGTGACCGTTGCGGTACCTTCTTTGACCGCTGTAAAAACGCTACCTTTGAAAATATGAATATGCATTATATGCATGGACTTGGAATTGTTGCACAGCGTACCGACGGATTTACTATGAAAAATGTTGTTTGCGCACCCGACCCCAAAACCGGCAGAATTATTTCCTGCTTTGCAGATGGATGTCAGATTTCCTCCTGCCGTGGACAGGTGACTGTTACAAACTGCCATTTCTCGGGCTCTAACGATGACGCTATTAACATTCACGGTACTTATATGAAGATAGTGAAGAGTGAGGGCAACACTGTTACGGTGCGCTATATTCAGCCCGATACTTATAACTACAATATTTTTGAGGATGGCGACACAATAGAGGTCTGCAACCCCGAATATATGCTTTATGAGGACAGAGCGACCGTTGTTTCAAGCAAACTCATCAATCCCTATGATATTGAAATTGTACTCGATAAGCCCGCCGATAAGTTCCTTGAGGGCTTTGTTATTGAGAATGTATCTGCAAGCCCCGATGTCTATATTGCTAACTGCACTGTACGCCGTTGCCCAACCCGCGGATTCCTTGTTTCAACCCGAGGTAAGGTGGTTATCGAAAATAACAAGTTCTATAACCTTGGAAGAGCAGCGGTCCTTGTTGCAAACGACGCTATGATGTGGTACGAAACAGGCCCTGTTTGTGATATAACGGTTAGAAATAATAGAATATATAATCAGTACGCAAAACCCATTTTTCGCATCCAGCCCGAAAACAAAAAGTTCAAGGATAACGAGTTTGTCCACAATAACATCACCTTTGAAAACAATATTGCCAAGGGTACAGAGCCTGTAGCTTGGATTTATGCAAAGAGTACCGACAATCTTACTCTGCGCGGAAACAAGGCAGATTTTACACCCCTTGATTCGGTATTTGACCATTGCGGAAAGGTAATAGTAGAATAGATGAAGTATACAAAACAAGCGGTAATTTTGCTTTTTTGTTTTGCCCTCTTGTTGTCAAGTGTAGGCTGCTCGATCCCGTTTTTTAAAAATTGGAAGAGCAAAGCGGTGAGAGAAGCCGAAGCAATACCTAAAATTGGATTTAGTGAGGAATCACTTACCGAGGACAGTGAAACCGTTATTCTTACGGAGCAAGAGCTTTATGATGTAGAGCTTATTGCCGATGATTACAGAGAAGACAATCATCTAAAGCTGCTCTCAAAAGAAAAGACGGTTGTTTATCACGCACTTGAATATGCACTTGAGATGGGCTATCCTTATATTTATATGGATGAAAAGCTTGTTTCGGGCTCAGATATTCTTGGCGATGTGCTTGAAAGGTTAGCTCTTGATTCACCTCTTTTAGAGCAAAACCTGTCCTATCAAACGGGTGAATTTACTACATATTACGATGTGGGAGATTCAACTGCCGAGCTTTCGGGCTTTTATATAAAGGTAGAAAATTTTGAAAGACATTATTGGGATAAAAAGATGATTGCGGTAAAGGCTGCAAAAAAGCTCGTAGACTCTCTGCCTTCTGGATTGAGTGAGGTAGAGACTGCGCGATACCTCCACCGGTTAATGCTTGACAACATAGAGTATTACGATTATTCCAATAAAAACGAAGATCTTGGTAACTACCTTTTTGATGCTTTTATAACGGGCAAAACCCATTGTGACGGCTCGGCAAATGCATATAGTCTTCTGCTGAATCTGGCGGGTATAAAATGTATGGAAAAGCAATATACCGGTGAAAATACAGTTGGACACACCTGGAATATGGCGTATTTAGACGGTGAGTGGTATAACATTGACGCCACCGCGGTTGAAGACAGAGACAGTATCGATTATGAATACAGAGTCAGAAAACTTTTCGCCTTCAGCGATAAGACCCAGCAGTATACTCCGGATTATTCTGCTGCTTATCCGGAAGCGAAAAATAACATTGGTATGAATATCAACGGTGAGCTAAAAACGATAGAAGCCTCTGATTTCATCAAAAGGGTAAAGGCGGCATACCGTGCAAACAGAGAGAATTATGCCTGTTTTATCGTTTATGATTTTAACGAGCGCACTGCCGAGGCAGCTATGAAAAAGCTTGCAAATCAGCTCGACACATCGGTATATTGGATACTTTACGAGGGCAAGGATGAGGCTAATAAAAACAAGTCAATTCTTGTAGTCTTCAGCGAATAACAGTAATATAATCGATACAACTCCCGTATATTTTACGGGAGTTGATTTTATGAAAAAAGACCTATTGACGCAGGAAAAACCGAAAGTTATAACCTATGCTATTTCGGTTGTGGTGGGCGCCGCCGTAACCTTTATATTTATGCTTATCTTTGCGGCACTTATTGTGGGTGCAGACCTGCCTGACGGCTTTGTTGCGCCTGCGGCATCGCTTGCCACGGCTTTCGGCGGTTTTGCATCGGGCTTTATCACTTCAAAAATCCTTAAAAGCGGTGGGCTTGTAAATGGAGCTATAACGGGCGGTGTGCTTTTTCTAATAGTGCTTGTAATATCCCTTTTTGCTGACCGCGGAGGACTAACCCTTAACACACTTTTTAATTTTCTGATAATAATGCTGTCTGCTCTAATTGGCGGAGTATTGGGAGTTGGCGGTAAAAAGAAAATACTATAAGCTTCAAGCTACTGTGTCAAGTTTGACACAGTAGCTTTTATATAATAGAGATAATAAAAGTGGTTTTTCTGGCGATTCGCGCATATTTTTAATATAGTAAGGTTGAAAAAACCGAACTTTTAGTATATCATTAAAAGGAGCGTTCCCGATGGGTCTCATTAAAAGGGCAACTATTGCCATAGTATGCTTTATATTCTTTTTTACCGCCTGCTTTATGGGGGTGGATGAGCCAAAAACGGAAAGCGTTTCTGCAGGGGTTAGCCAAATAAAGAAGATAATAATCGACGCAGGCCACGGCGGGTTAACTAATACTATAAATTAGGTCCAAACCTGCCGTGAAACATCAATAAAAAGTTAATCACCCTTGCAATCTAAATCAGGTTGCAAGGGCGATTTTCTATCTAATTACCACCTGGGCCGTCTCTGCGTTCACGTGTATCGTGAACATCAATTTTACCGATTATATCACCCGGTTTAATGTGCTTTTTATTTTCTTTGATCTCAGGTTCGGGCTTTTTCTCGATTTTCTTATCGTGATTCATAGTTAAAACTCCTTTCTGCTGTTAGTATTTGCCTGCATTTATTAATTCATTCAAATCATTGGTAGGTGGCATACAGGCTTTTCCTTTACATATATAGTAGGTGGTCTTACCATCTTTTAGCGAATATTCTTTTGTGGGTTTGGTCAGGAGATTAATCATTGCATTTGCAGGTAAATTCAAGGCAAAGTCGCTTATATTTGCATTATCATCAACTACAACAGTAACCTTCATTGGCGGTTCGTTATATTCTAAAAGTGCCATTAAAAACATTGCGTGATTGGTTGGGTAAGAATTAGCTGTGGCAGAAATAAAATCCAACTGCTTTTCTGCTAAGTCTTTATATTTGTCGTCTGAAGTCAAATGATATAACTTCACAAAGTTGTATGCCGTTAACGAATTTCCGCTGGGAATTGCGCCGTCATAGGTTTCCTTTGGTCGCAGTATCAGTTCTTCACCTTGATTTCCATATAAATAAAATCCACCTGTATTATCACTAAAATCTTCTATAACTTTATTGCAAAGTTGTTTTGCACGACTTAAATAAC
>JAZUAU010000006.1:0-26588 GCA_045638145.1 Acutalibacteraceae bacterium | reverse complement strand
TGGAAAATGTTATGCCTTTGCTCGAGGTTAAGGCTGTCCGTAAGGGCGGTGCTACCTATCAGGTTCCTTTTGAAGTTCGTCCTGAGAGAAAACAGACGTTAGGTCTTCGTTGGTTAACAGCATATAGCCGTAAGCGTAACGAAAGAACAATGAAAGAAAGACTTGCTGGCGAGATTCTTGATGCTGTTAACGGTATCGGCGGTGCTGCTAAGAAGCGCGAAGATACTCATAAGATGGCTGAAGCTAATAAGGCTTTCGCACATTACAGATGGTAATTGTAATACCATATTGCTTATTAATTTAGGAGGATATTATGGCAAGAAAAGTATCTCTTGAAATGACAAGAAATATTGGTATTATGGCTCACATCGACGCCGGTAAGACTACTACTACCGAGCGTATTTTGTACTATACCGGTGTTAACCGCAAGCTTGGTGAAACACACGACGGTACTGCTACAATGGACTGGATGGCACAGGAGCAGGAGAGAGGTATCACCATTACTTCGGCTGCTACCACTTGCTTCTGGAAAGACCATCGTATCAATATTATCGACACTCCCGGCCACGTTGACTTCACCGTTGAGGTTCAGCGTTCGCTCAGAGTACTTGACGGCTCAGTGACTGTTCTTTGTGCAAAGGGCGGTGTTGAGCCCCAGTCTGAAACCGTTTGGCGTCAGGCTGATGAATACAAGGTTCCGAGAATGGTCTATGTTAACAAGATGGACATTCTTGGTGCAGATTTCTATAACGTTCTTCGTATGATTAAGGAGCGTTTCCAGTGTAATGCTCTTCCGATTCAGCTTCCTATCGGTGCTGAGTCCGATTTTAAGGGAATCGTTGACCTTGTAAATAACAATGCTATTATGTACTACGATGACCTTGGTAAGGATGTTCGCGTAGAAGAGATTCCCGAAGATATGAAGGAGATCGCTGAGCAGTATCGTTCCGAGATGATCGAGCACATCGTTGAGCAGGATGACGATCTTATGATGGCTTACCTCGAAGATGGAACTGTTCCTTCTGTTGAGGATATGAAGAAGATCATCAGAAAGTCTACAATAGCAGGAACTATGGTTCCGATCTGCTGCGGTACCTCTTACCGCAACAAGGGCGTACAGCCCCTCCTCGATAACATTGTTGATTATATGCCCGCTCCGACCGACGTCGAGGCTATCAAGGGCGTTAACCCCGATACCGAAGAAGAGGAAGTAAGACATTCTTCCGATTCAGAGCCTTTTGCTGCTCTTGCATTCAAGATCGCTACCGACCCCTTTGTTGGTAAGATATGCTTCTTCCGTGTTTATTCTGGTACTATTGATGCAGGTGCAAGTGTATACAACTCTGTTAAGGATAATAAGGAGCGTATGGGACGTATCCTTCAGATGCACGCTAACCACCGTGAAGACCTTGAGACCGTTTACTCGGGCGACATCGCTGCTGCAGTAGGTCTTAAGAACACCACAACAGGTGATACCCTTTGCGATGAAAAGCACCCCATCATCCTTGAATCAATGAACTTCCCGGATCCCGTTATCCGTGTTGCTATCGAACCTAAGACCAAGGTTGGTCAGGAAAAGATGGGTATCGCTCTTGCAAAGCTTGCAGAAGAAGACCCCACCTTCAAGGCTTATACCGATGAAGAAACCGGCCAGACTCTTATTGCCGGAATGGGTGAGCTCCACCTCGAAATCATCGTTGACAGACTTCTCCGCGAGTTCAAGGTTGAGGCTAACGTTGGTGCACCTCAGGTTGCTTATAAGGAAACCGTTCGTGCCAAGGTTGACCATGAAACTAAGTACAAGCGTCAGTCGGGTGGTTCAGGTCAGTACGGTCACGTTAAGATCATTCTCGAACCCAACGAGTCCGGCAAGGGCTACGAGTTCGTTAATGCAGTTACCGGCGGATCTATTCCGAAGGAATTCATCGGACCTGTTGACCAGGGTATTCAGGGCGCACTCTCTTCGGGTGTTCTCGCAGGCTATCCTGTTGTTGACGTAAAGGTAACCCTTTATGACGGTTCTTATCACGAAGTTGACTCTTCTGAAATGGCGTTCAAGATTGCTGGTTCTATGGCATTCAAGGAGGCTTGCAGAAAGGCTAACCCCGTTCTTCTTGAGCCCCTCATGAAGGTTACTGTTATTGTTCCTGAAGAGTATATGGGCGACGTTATCGGCGACCTTAACTCTCGCCGTGGTATGATCCAGGGCTTTGAGGACAGAGCAGGCGGCGTTAAGCAGATCAACGCAAGAGTTCCTCTTGCAGATATGTTCGGCTATGCTACCGACCTCCGTTCCAAGACTCAGGGACGCGGTCAGTATGTTATGGAGCCTGATGGATATCAGGAAATTCCGAAGAGCATTTCTGAAAAAATCATCGCTACAAGATCTAAAAAGGACTAATTTTAGTCAAAATCTCGTTTTGGAGGGATAAAACCCTCCAAAACACAAAATAATACTTGAAAATTGCAGTCTTTTTTGCTACAATGTAGCGTGAAGACTCACGAAGTTTTTATTTGTTCTAATTTAAGGAGGAAATTCTAATGGCAAAGGCAAAATTTGAAAGAACTAAGCCCCACGTAAACATTGGTACCATCGGTCACGTTGACCATGGTAAGACCACTCTTACTGCTGCTATCACTAAGTACCTTTCTCTTAAGGGTCAGGCACAGTTTGAGGACTATGCAAACATCGATAAGGCTCCCGAAGAGAGAGAGCGTGGTATTACTATCAATACCGCACACGTTGAGTACGAGACTGATGCTCGTCACTATGCACACGTTGACTGCCCCGGCCACGCTGACTATGTTAAGAACATGATCACCGGTGCTGCTCAGATGGACGGTGCTATCCTCGTTATCGCTTCTACCGACGGACCTATGGCTCAGACCAAGGAGCACCTTCTCCTTGCTCGTCAGGTTGGCGTTCCCTACATCGTAGTATTCATGAACAAGACCGACCTCGTTGACGACGAAGAGCTTCTCGAGCTCGTTGAGATGGAAATCCGCGAGACCCTCGACAGCTATGAGTTCCCCGGCGACGATACTCCTATCATCAAGGGTTCTGCTCACAAGGCTCTCGTTGCTGATAACGATCCTTCTCTTCCTGAGTATGCTCCTATTGCTGAACTCATGGATGCAGTTGACTCTTACATTCCTACTCCTGACCGTAAGGCTGACCTTCCCTTCCTTATGCCTGTTGAGGACGTATTCACCATCACAGGACGTGGTACTGTTGCTACCGGCCGTGTTGAGCGTGGACAGCTCCGCACTTCTGAGGAAGTTGAAATCATCGGTCTTACCGACGAGAGAAAGAAGACTGTTGTTACCGGTATCGAAATGTTCCGTAAGCTCCTCGACTATGCTGAGGCAGGCGACAACATCGGTGCTCTTCTCCGTGGTATTCAGAGAACAGAGATCGAGCGTGGTCAGGTTCTTTGTAAGCCCGGCTCTGTAAACCCCCACACCAAGTTCCATGGTCAGGTTTACGTCCTTTCTAAGGATGAAGGCGGCCGTCATACTCCCTTCTTCAACAACTATCGTCCTCAGTTCTACTTCAGAACTACCGACGTTACTGGCGTTATCTCTCTTCCCGCAGGCACCGAGATGTGCATGCCTGGTGATAACGTAGAGATGGATGTTGAGCTTATCACTCCTATCGCTATCGAAGAAGGCCTTCGTTTCGCTATCCGTGAGGGTGGTAGAACCGTAGGTTCCGGCGTTGTTACCGCTATTAACGAATAATTTATATTTTTCGTAAGTTCAAAACGGGTGTGCCCAAAGCACATCCGTTTTTCTTATCAAGATAAATAAAATCATCGGCTTTTGCAGGTGAATATTTATTGATAACATTTACAATATTATGATAATAATTATCATTGACAGGTAGCTTTTAGAATATTATAATAGGAATCTGTAAAAGATTGCTATATGAGGTGTAAAAATGAAAAAAGCTATAACTTTTTTGATTACAACGCTTATTGTTATAAGTTTATTCTCGCTTTCAGCATCTGCAAGAACCGTTGCAGAAAATGGCGATGCGGTTTGGACTGTTGACGGCGATACCCTTACTGTTTCGGGTACGGGCACTACAAATACAGAACTTCCAAGCGGTGCTTCATGGAGAAACACAATTACAAAAATAGTAGTTGAAGACGGTATTACAGAAATAGGTAAGTACGCTTTTCGCGACTGCAAAAAGGTAACAAGCATTGAGATTCCTGACAGTGTCAGAGTGATCGGAGAAAGTGCATTTGCATACTGTGAAAGTCTTACAGATATTAAAATTCCCGAAGCCGTAACTGTTATTGCGTTCCAAGCCTTTTATGACTGCGAGAGTCTTGAAAATATCGAGCTTTCTCCTAAGACTACTGCTATTGAGGCGGCGGCTTTTCAGGGTTGTGCAAAGCTCGAGAAGATGGAAATACCCACCTCAGTTAAAAAGATGGGCTATGGTATATTTGACGGATGCGAATCGCTTGCTTCGGTTAACATACCGGACGGAGTTAACAATCTTGGGTATTCGCTTTTCAGAAACTGCAAAACTCTTACAGAAATCAAAGTTCCCGAGTCGGTTAAGAATATTGAATACGGAGTATTTTACGGTTGCGAAAATCTCACCTCGGTAAACATTCCTTCTTCTATTGAAAAGCTTAATATTCAGACCTTCTATGGTTGCAAGAGTCTTGAAAAGATAGAGCTTCCCGAGGGACTTAAAACTATTAGTATGCAGGTTTTTGAAAACTGTGAAAAGCTGAAAGATATTAAGCTCCCGGTTGGACTTAAAAATCTTCTTTACGGGGCATTCATCAACTGCTACAACCTTGAAGAAATCGAGGTTCCCGCAAGTGTCAGAGTTATTGAGGAAAGAGTTTTCGCAGGCTGTGAGGGACTAAAAAAGGTTACTCTTAACGAAGGACTCACTAAGATTGACGAGGATGCTTTCGCAGGTTGCTTCAGCCTTCGCAGTGTTTATATACCAAATTCTGTAAAGGAAATTGGAATCGGAATTTTCACAGACTGTAAGAAGCTGCGTCAGGTTTATTTCGGAAGCGACCTTATGAACCTTGAGCACGACATTTTTGAAAATGCACCAATCAAGGATATTTACTATGCAAAGACAGAGGATGATTGGGAAAAGATTAAATTTGGTGACAAGACTGATTATGATGACATAACAATTCACTATGAAGCAACCGAGCTTCCCGAGGTTTCAGAAGATGAGCACGAAACCCTAACCGAGGGAGAAGAGTATAATTACATACCCTTCATAATCGGTGGCGCTGCAGCTGTTGTAGTAATAGTTGCAGTAGTTGTTATATTAATAGTTATAAAATGCAAAAAGAAAAGAGCATAAATTAAAAGCCCGCGAAATTCGGGCTTTTGTTTGTTAAAGTATTGACAACTTGAATGTTTGATAATATAATTGAATATGATATATTATTTTAAGTTTATGGGGGATAAGTTTATGTTTGAAATTAAGACTTATAACAAAATATCTGCTGTTGGCATGAAAGAATTTGACAGTGCTAAATATGTAGTTTCCGACGAGGTTTCCGCTCCCGTAGGTGCAGTTGTTCGTTCTGCCGCTCTTCACGAAGAGGTTTTCCCAGAAAGCCTGCTTGCTATTGCTCGTGCCGGTGCAGGCGTAAACAACATTCCTTTAGACCGCTGTGCAGAAGAGGGAATCGTTGTTTTCAATACTCCCGGTGCAAATGCAAACGCTGTTAAGGAGCTTGTTATTTCAGGACTTCTTCTCGCTTCCCGTAAGGTAGTTCCCGGCATTGAGTGGGCAAAGACCTTAAAGGGCAACGGCGACGCAGTAGGCAAGATGGTTGAAAAGGGCAAGGGACAGTTCGTAGGCCCCGAAATTTTGGGCAAGTCCCTCGGTGTTGTTGGACTCGGCGCAATCGGCGTTCTTGTTGCAAATGCTGCTGAAAAGCTTGGTATGAAGGTTTACGGCTACGACCCCTATCTTTCTATAAAGTCTGCTTGGAGTCTTTCCGGCAGCGTGGTTTACTGCGACTCTCTTGACGAGCTTTACGAAAAGTGCGACTACATAACCCTTCACATTCCTTGCACAAAGGAAACAAAGGGCTCTGTGAATAAGGACGCTTTTGCAAAGATGAAGGACGGTGTTCGCATTCTAAACTTTGCACGCGGTGAGCTTGTAAATTCTGACGATATGCTTGAGGCACTGTCAAATGGTAAGGTAGCTTCTTACGTTGTTGACTTCCCCTCAGATGAGATGCTCGGTGTCGGAAATGTTGTTGCTATTCCTCACCTTGGCGCATCCACTCCCGAATCCGAGGACAACTGCGCATTTATGGCAGCACACGAGCTTATCGACTATATCGAGAACGGAAATATCGTTAACTCTGTGAATATGCCTGCTGTTTCTATGCCGAGAAGCACTGAGGTCAGAATCTGCGTGATTCACAAGAACATCACCGATATCATTTCTGCTATTACAACCGCCCTTGCAGACAATGATACCAACGTTGCACATATGCAGAACAGCTCAAGAGGCGACTTTGCTTATACTATTCTCGATGTTGATTCACACAATGATGGTATAGAGGAAATGCTTATGAAGGTTGACGGAATTATCCGTGTTCGTGTTATTAAATAATAGTTGACAAAATTTAGTTTAGTGGTATAATTTATAATAAATTATAAATACGTTGATAGGGACAGTCGTTTATTCGGATTTTTAGAGAGTCGGCGGTAGATGAGAGCCGATATGATGATAAAATGAGAATCACCCTTGAGTAGCAAGCTGAAATTATAGTAAGCAAGTCGTAGACCTGCGTTAAAGGCAAAGCGCATAGACCGATTATCCTCGGCAGTGCGTGAGAGTGGCTGATTTACAGCAATTAGAGTGGTACCACGGAGATTTTATCTGTCTTCGCCTCTATGGAATTATCCGTAGGGGCGTTTAATTTTTCTTTAAGGAGTTTATTTATGGTTACTCTTGATAAGGTTTATCATGCGGCATACGTTTTAAAGGACGTTGTCCGCCATACCGAGCTAATAAAAGCAACGACTTTAAATCCAGATTCGGACATTTATTTAAAACCCGAAAATCTTCAGGTTACAGGCTCATTTAAGGTCCGAGGTTCGGGTTATATGATAAGTCAGCTTACCGAGGAGGAAAAGGCAAAGGGCGTTATTGCTTGCTCTGCAGGCAATCATGCGCAGGGTGTAGCGCTTGCCGCTACAAAATACGGAATAAAGTCGGTTATCTGTTTGCCTGACGGCGCTCCAATTTCCAAGGTCGAGGCTACCAAGAATTACGGAGCCGAGGTTGTTATGGTTGAGGGCGTTTATGACGACGCTTATGCCGAGGCAATCCGTCTTCGCGATGAAATGGGTTATACCTTTATTCATCCCTTTGATGCCGAAAACGTAATCGCAGGACAGGGAACAATCGGTCTTGAAATTCTAGACGAGCTTCCTGATGCCGATGCAATAATCGTACCTATCGGCGGTGGCGGACTAATTTCGGGTGTTGCCCTTGCCGCAAAAAGATTAAGACCCGATATCAAGGTTTACGGTGTCCAGGCAGCAGGCGCACCTAGTATGTTCAATTCCATCAAGGACGGACATATTGAGCGACTCCAGTCTGTATCAACAATCGCCGACGGTATCGCGGTTAAGGAACCGGGCGAAAACACCTTTAAGTATGTAAGTGAGTTTGTTGATGAAATCGTAACCGTTACCGAGGACGAAATTTCTTCTGCGATTCTAGCCCTTATAGAACGGCATAAGATGATTGCTGAGGGAGCGGGTGCAGTATCTGTTGCCGCTGCTATGTTCAATAAGGTTCCCGTTGCAGGAAAAAAGGTTGTCTGCGTTGTTTCGGGCGGTAATATTGACGTAACAATCCTTTCCCGTGTTATCAAGCGCGGTCTTTCTCGCTCGGGCAGAAACTACAACCTCTGTGTTGAGCTTATGGATAAGCCCGGTCAGTTGAAGGGCGTTTCGGATATTATCGCATCTAAGGGCGGAAACGTAATTTCTGTTCACCACGAAAGAGCAGGCGAGGGCTCCGATATTAACGGTTGCTTCCTGCGTATCGTTTTAGAAACTCGAAACTTTGACCACATTAAAGAAATCACCGAAGCACTTGCTGCAGGCGGATTTAAGATTGTATAGTGAGGTAGTTAAAATGAGCGAAAAAGTATATACCAAAAATGCACCCGACGCAATAGGCCCTTATTCACAGGCAGTAAAGGTAGGAAACCTTGTTTTCACCTCGGGTCAGATAGCAATAAATCCCGCAAGTGGTGCGGTTGAAGCCACCACAATTGAGGCACAGACCGAACAGGTTTGCAAAAATCTTTCTGCCGTACTCGAAGCGGCAGGAAGTTCACTCGGAAAGTCGGTAAAAACCGTTTGTTACCTTTCCGATATGGCGGATTTTACCGCTTTCAACGAGGTTTACGGCAAATACTTCACAGGAAAGCCTGCACGTTCCTGCGTTGCAGTTAAAACTTTGCCCAAAAACGTTCTTGTTGAGGTTGATGTTATTGCCGAAGCTTAAATAATAATCTGTTAGTAAATAGCCGAGCCTATACTCGGCTATTTTTATTTTGGCACAGCAAAATTGTATAGACTTTAAAGATTTTATATTGTACAATAAATATAAATACTTAAAAAAGAGGATGAAAATATGGTTTTTAACGGATTTCAAAAAATGACTCTTTTAGATTATCCATCCAAGGTTGCTTGCACCCTTTTTACGGGTGGCTGTAATTTCCGCTGTCCCTTTTGCCACAATGCTGTGCTTGTTGAAAACCCTGAGCTTGCTGAAAAAATCAGCGAGCAGAATATTCTTGACTTCCTTAAAAAGAGAAAAGGTCTTCTCGACGGCGTTTGCATCACGGGGGGTGAGCCGCTTTTACAAAGCGACCTTCCGGAGTTTATTATTAAGGTAAAAGAAATGGGCTACGCCGTAAAGCTTGACACAAACGGATCATATCCAGAAAAGCTAATCTCACTCTGCGAAAAGGGACTAATTGATTACGTGGCTATGGACGTTAAAAGCAGCATGGAAAAATACCCACTATGTGCAGGTATAAAGGATTATAATACCGTGAATATAGAGAAAAGCATCGACTACCTTTTGGAGGGTAAAGTCGACTATGAGTTTAGAACAACCGTTGCAAATGAGCTGCACACACCATCCGATATCGAGGAATTGGCTAAAAGAATTAAAGGTGCCAAGAGCTATTTCTTGCAAAACTTTGTCGATTCGGGAAATATTTTGGGAGAAAATTTATCACCCGTACCCTATGAAAACCTAGTAATTATGCGGTCTTTGTCATCTAAATATGTACAAAAATGCGAAATCAGAGGCGAATAAACACAATATATTGATTTTTCTCTCTTGACAAGGCACAATATTTAGCGTATAATGAGTTTGTTCGCAAAAATTGTATTGAAGGAGAGAAAAAGCATGTATAACGTTATTAGACGCGACGGAAAGCAGGTCCCTTTTGAGCTTTCAAAAATTTCTACGGCAATTATCCAGGCATTTGACGCTTGTCAAAGACAATTTAATCAAGATGTAATCGATTTCTTGGCATTAAAGGTTACAGCTGATTTTGAACCCAAGGTTGAGGATGGCAAAATTTCGGTTGAGCATATTCAGGATAGTGTTGAGTCGGTTCTTATTAAGGCGGGCTACGACGACGTTGCAAAGGCTTACATTATTTATCGTCGTCAGCGCGAAAAAATTCGTAACCTAAACGCTAATATGGTTAATTACAAGCAGATAGTTGACAATTATCTTAACGTCAACGATTGGCGCGTTAAGGAGAATTCCACCGTTACATATTCGGTAGGCGGTCTTATTCTCAGCAACTCGGGTGCAGTTACCGCTAACTATTGGCTTTCTGAAATTTATGATGATGAAATCGGCAACGCTCACAGAAATGCCGACATACACATTCATGACCTTTCCATGCTTACCGGCTACTGCGCGGGTTGGTCCTTAAAGCAGCTTATTCAAGAAGGTCTTGGCGGTGTTCCCGGCAAGATTACCTCTGCTCCCGCGAGCCACCTTGCAACCCTTTGCAACCAGATGGTAAACTTCCTTGGAATTATGCAGAATGAGTGGGCTGGCGCTCAGGCATTCTCCTCCTTCGATACATATCTTGCTCCCTTCGTAAAGGTTGATAACCTTTCCTATGGTCAGGTTAAGAAGTGTATCGAATCCTTCATTTACGGTGTAAATACTCCTTCCCGTTGGGGCACACAGTCGCCATTTACCAATATTACTCTTGACTGGGTTGTTCCTAACGACCTTGCAGAGCTTAACTGTATTGTTGGCGGCAAGGAAATGGATTTCAAGTATAAAGATTGTAAAAAGGAAATGGATATGGTTAACCGTGCCTTCATTGAGGTTATGATTGAGGGCGATGCTAACGGCAGAGGCTTCCAGTATCCCATTCCTACCTATTCTATTACCCGAGATTTCGATTGGTCCGATACCGAGAACAACCATCTCCTCTTTGAGATGACCTCTAAGTACGGCACACCTTATTTCTCTAACTATATCAACAGCGATATGGAACCCAGCGACGTTAGAAGTATGTGCTGCAGACTCCGTCTTGACCTTCGTGAGCTTCGCAAGAAGTCGGGCGGCTTCTTCGGAAGCGGTGAGTCTACCGGTTCTGTCGGCGTTGTAACCATCAACATTCCCAGAATTGCTTACCTTGCAAAGGATGAAAGGGATTTTTATACAAGACTTGACAGATTAATGGACATCTCTGCCCGCTCGCTTAAGGTTAAGAGAACCGTTATTACCAAGCTTCTTGATGCAGGTCTTTATCCCTACACCAAGCGTTATCTCGGCACCTTTAACAACCATTTCTCAACCATCGGTCTTGTTGGTATGAACGAGGCTTGCCTCAACGCTAACTGGATTCAGGCTGACCTTACAAATGAAAAGGCTCAGAACTTCACCAAGGACGTTCTTAACCACATGAGAGAGCGCCTCTCTGACTATCAGGTAGAGTACGGCGACCTTTACAATCTCGAAGCAACACCTGCAGAGTCTACTGCTTTCCGTCTTGCAAAGCATGACCTTAAGCATTATCCCAACATTATCACCGCAGGAAGCGGCGAGGGCGAGACACCCTATTACACCAACAGCTCACACCTCCCCGTTAACTATACGGAGGATATCTTCACTGCTCTCGATGTTCAGGACGAACTTCAGACCCTTTACACCTCAGGTACCGTTTTCCATGCCTTCTTAGGCGAGAAGATGCCCGATTGGAAGGCTGCAGCTAACCTCGTTCGTAAGATAGCTGAAAACTATCGTCTGCCTTACTACACCTTATCTCCGACCTATTCTGTATGTAAGAACCACGGATATATTGCAGGCGAAGTATTTACCTGCCCCGATTGCGGCGAGAAGACCGAGGTTTACAGCCGTATTACAGGATACTATCGTCCCGTTCAGAACTGGAACGACGGTAAAACTCAGGAGTATAAGGACCGTAAGGTTTACAATATCGAAGGCTCTAAGCTTACAAAGCAGGTATGCACTTGCGCTAAGGACGAGCCCGTAGAAGAAAAGCCTGTCCTTGCAGACGGAACCTATCTCTTCACAACTGCAACCTGCCCCAACTGCAAGATTGCTTGCTCCTTCCTTGATAAGGCAGGGGTCGCTTATGAAAAGCTCCTTGCTAACGATAACGTAGAGCTTGTAAACGCTCTCGGCGTAAAGCAGGCACCCACCCTTGTAATTGTTAAGGATGGCGAGGTTTCCAAGTTTACGGGAGTATCCGATATTAAAAAAATGCTTAACGCATAAAAACAGGAAAAATAATTATGTATGATATTATAATTATCGGCGGCGGCCCTGCAGGGCTCGTCGCCCCCCTCTATGCTAAGAGGGCAAATAAAAATGTTTTGGTAATCGAAAAGGGCGGCTTTGGCGGTCAGATAACCTATTCGCCAAAGGTAGAAAATATCCCCGGCTTTTTAAGCCTTACCGGAAACGAGTTTGCCGAAAAATTAACCGAGCAGGTGCTTGAGCAGGGAGCCGATGTTGAATGTGCAGAGGTTCTCTCGGTCAGCGGCGACGAGGTGAAAATCGTTCAAACCGACTGTGGCGAGTATGAGGCAAAGGCTGTTATTATCGCCACGGGAGCAAAGCACAGAATGTTAGGACTCGAAAACGAGGAAAATTTCGTTGGAGAGGGCATTTCCTTCTGCGCGGTTTGTGACGGTGCTTTTTATCAGGGAAAAACCGTTGCGGTAATCGGCGGCGGAAACTCTGCACTTCAGGAAGCTCTTCTTCTCTCAGACCTTGCCAAAAAGGTCTATGTTATCCAGAATCTTGCCTTTTTTACGGGCGAAGAAAAGCTTGTTAATCAGCTGAAAACGAAAGAAAACGTCGAGATTATCCTCGGCGCAACCGTAGAAAAGCTTATTGGAGATTCTGCCCTTGAGGGCATTACGATTAAAACCGAGCAGGGCGAAAAGGATATTGATATCGACGGAATGTTCGTTGCTATTGGTCTTATCCCCCAAAACGAACCCTTTGCGTCACTTATCTCACTTAACGATTACGGATATGCCGATGCAGGGGAGGACTGCAAGACAAACGCCCCTGGAATATTCGTTGCGGGCGACTGCCGTTCAAAGAGAATACGTCAGGTAGCCACCGCCGCTGCTGACGGCGCAGTAGCAGCACTTGCCGCCTGCGATTATATCGACGGAAAATAAAAAACAAAGCCCTTTGGAGTAATCCAAAGGGCTTTTAAAATTCCTATTCTTATTTAAGAATCTTGTAGAAATCAAGGAAAATAAGAACGATTGCAACGAGCACGTAAAGGTCAACAAGACCACCGAGAAGACCGATGATAATGCCGAGAACCGGAATTTTTGCTAAGATACCGATTACAACACCAACAACGATACCAACTACAAGGTGGATAAGTGCTAAAATGATTGCAGATGCAAGGTCCTTTTTCTCACCGAAAGAATAGGGGAAAATCTTTTTAAGTAATTCCATTGATAAAACCTCCAATATTTTATACAATAAGAATAACACGAATAGTGTCAAAAATCAAGGAATTATTTCATATTTTTGTCCGTTTTAAAGGCTTGTAAGGAGCAATACTAATTATTATAATGTTGTTGGAAAATTAATAGGAGATGGTGCTATGAAAAAAGTCAGTGAGTTTGTAATGATGACCCTCGGCTCACTGCTTCTTGCCATCGGCGTTTATTATTTTAAAATACCGAACGGCTTTTCAACCGGAGGTGTTACGGGTATCGGTACCATACTCGGCGCTTTAACTCCCATAACCCCCGCCGCTTGGATTTGGATTTTAAATATCGGACTTCTTATAGTAGGCTTCGCGTTTTTCGGCAAGGGGACCGGCTTTAAAACTGTCTATTGCTCAATGCTCTATTCGGCACTTACATTTGTGTTTGAATGGATAACACCTCTCGATGCACCCCTTTCAAATCAGCCTCTTTTAGAGCTTGTATACGCAATGCTTTTAACCTCAATCGGCTCGGCAATGATGTTCAACGTAGCGGCATCCTCGGGTGGTACCGATATAGTTGCCCTGATTCTTAAAAAATATTTAAAAATGGATGTTGGCAAGGCACTTCTTATGGCAGATTTCATCGTTGCCTCAAGCTCCTTCTTTGTTTTTGGCATTGAAACGGGACTTTTTTCTCTTCTTGGACTCTTCGCAAAGGCATTTATCGTAGACGGTGTTATCGAAGCCATCAACAGCTGTAAATATTTCGTTGTAATAACCGAGAAACCCGACGAAATTAACGAATATATCCTAAAAAATCTTCATCACGGCGCAACCGTCCACAAGGCGATCGGTGAATATACGGGTGAGGAAAGGGTTATGATTCACACAGTATGCCGCCGTGCAGAAGCAGTAAAGCTCCGCGAAAGGGTAAAGGAAATCGACCTACACGCCTTTATCATAATCACAACAAGCAGCGAAATCATAGGCAAAGGCTTCCGAAGTGTATAATCGAAAAACGGCAGATGAAATGTCTGCCGTTTTATTTGCATATTAAAAATTTTGTGTTATAATAATAATTAAGATTGTGAGGTGAGGGAATGGATAAGTTTGTTTTGCACTCAAAGTATAAGCCCACAGGCGATCAGCCCGATGCAATTAATAAGCTTGTCGAGGGCTTAAATAGGGGAGATAAAGAACAAACACTCCTCGGTGTTACAGGTTCGGGTAAAACCTTTACTATGGCGAATATTATCGAGCGTGTGAACCGACCTACCCTCGTTCTTGCTCACAATAAAACCCTTGCTGCACAGCTTTGCTCGGAGTTTCGCGAATTTTTTCCCGAAAATGCGGTGGAATATTTTGTTTCCTATTACGATTACTATCAGCCTGAGGCTTATATACCTGGGTCGGACACCTATATTGAAAAAGATTCGGCAATAAACGATGAGATTGATAAGCTGCGCCATTCTGCAACCTGTGCACTGTCAGAGCGCCGCGACGTTATAATCGTTGCCTCGGTTTCCTGTATCTATTCTCTCGGTAACCCGATTGACTACCGAAGTATGGTAATCTCCCTTCGTACGGGGGCAGAGCGCAGCCGCGAATGGCTTATCAGAAAGCTTGTTGACCTTCAGTATGAGAGGAATGACGTTAATTTTACTCGTAATAAATTCCGTGTCCGCGGTGATGTTGTCGAGATTTTTCCCGCGTATTCCGGAGAGAATGCTATCCGTGTTGATTTTTTCGGTGACGAGATAGAGCGCATTTGCGAGATTAACACCCTCACCGGCGAGATAAAAAGCATTATGCAGCATGCGGCGGTTTATCCTGCATCGCATTATATAGTTCCATCGGATAAGATGGCAGATGCTCTCAAAGAAATAGAAAACGAGATGGAAGAGCGTGTTGCCTTCTTTAAAGAGGAGGAAAAACTGATAGAAGCACAGAGAATCCGTCAGCGTACTGAATACGATATTGAAATGCTCCGCGAAATCGGCACCTGCAAGGGCGTTGAAAACTACTCAAGAGTGCTCTCAAGAAGAGCCCCAGGCAGCATACCCTATACTCTTCTTGACTATTTTCCCGAGGATTTTGTGCTATTTATAGACGAATCCCACGTTACTCTGCCTCAGGTGAGAGGAATGTTCGGCGGCGATAGGGCAAGAAAGGAAAACCTTGTTGAATACGGCTTCCGTCTGCCATCTGCCTTCGACAATCGCCCCCTTAATTTTGGGGAGTTTTATGACCATATAAATCAGGTGGTTTTTGTATCGGCAACACCCGGCGACCTTGAAAAGGAAAAGAGTACACAGATTGCCGAGCAGGTAATAAGGCCTACGGGACTACTTGACCCACTTGTCAGCGTTAGACCCACCGAGGGACAGATTGATGACCTTGTATCGGAAATAAATATCAGAGCCGAAAAGGGAGAAAGGGTCCTCGTTACCACCCTCACAAAGAAAATGGCAGAGGATTTGACCGAGTATCTTGAAAATCTTAATATCAAGGTCAGATATATGCACCACGATATTGATACTATCGAGAGAATGGAGATTATCAGAGACCTCAGACTTGGCAAATTCGACGTTCTTGTCGGAATAAACCTTTTGCGAGAGGGACTCGATATCCCCGAGGTTTCCCTCGTGGCGATTTTAGACGCCGACAAAGAGGGTTTTCTCAGAAGCGAGACCTCTCTTATTCAAACCATAGGTAGAGCCGCCCGAAATGCAAACGGCGAGGTAATAATGTATGCCGATTCGGTTACATCCTCAATGGAGCGTGCCATTACCGAGACCGAACGCCGTAGAGCGATTCAGCAGGCGTATAATGAAGAAAACGGCATCACTCCCCAGACTATCGTTAAGGATGTTCACGAAATTATAGAAATGTCGGCAAAGCCCGACGACAAGGAAAAGCCGATAAAGCAGATGAGCCGCGCCGAAAGGGAAGAACTGATAACCCGACTGACAAGGGAGATGAAGCAGGCGGCAAAGCTGCTTGAATTTGAACACGCCGCCGCAATCCGCGACAGAATAAACCGCCTTAGAGCCGGAAAATAATGAAATGAGCCAAATTGTAAAAATCTGGCTCATTTTTTCTTTGCTATTGTAAAAGATTTGTGGTAAAATAAACTGAATAGATATTTATATTGAGGTGGCATACTTTGGCACAGGACAAGCTCATTATCAAGGGAGCAAAGGAGCACAACTTAAAAGACGTTACGGTTTCCATTCCGAGAGATAAGCTGACGGTCTTTACGGGACTGTCGGGATCTGGTAAGTCGTCCCTTGCCTTTGACACAATCTATGCTGAGGGTCAGCGCAGATATATGGAATCACTATCTTCCTATGCTCGTCAGTTTTTGGGGCTTATGGAAAAGCCCAACGTTGACAGCATAGAGGGGCTATCTCCCGCAATATCCATCGACCAGAAAACCACCTCTAAAAATCCCCGTTCAACCGTTGGTACCGTTACCGAGATTTATGATTATCTTCGCCTTTTATATGCGAGAGCAGGCACACCTCATTGTCCCGTTTGCGGCAAGGAAATAAGTCAGCAGACCACCGACCAGATAGTTGACAAGGTTATGGAGCTTCCCGAGGGTAGCAAGATTCAGATTTTAGCCCCCGTTGTAAAAAATCGCAAGGGCGAGCACACGAAGGAAATTGACTCAATTCGTCGTTCGGGCTATTCGAGAGTGCGCATTGACGGAAATATTTACGACCTTTCGGAGGAAATAAAGCTCGAAAAGAATAAGAAGCATTTAATCGAGGTTGTCGTTGACCGACTTGTCATAAAGGAAGAAATTAAGAGCCGACTTACCGATAGTATTGAAACTGCGGCAGGTCTTTCGGGCGGTGTTGTTGCCGTTGACGTAATAGGGGATAAGGAACTCTATTTTTCGCAGAATTATGCTTGCGACGAACACAATATCTCTATGCCCGAGCTTACCCCCACAATGTTTTCATTTAACTCTCCTTTCGGCGCCTGCCCAACCTGTGCCGGACTTGGAATGTTTATGAAAATAGACCCCGCACTTATCATTCAAGATGATTCAAAATCCCTTTTAGAGGGCGCAATCCGCGCTTCGGGCTGGGGGGTTAACTCTTGGAATAATCCCGATATGGGAACCATTGCCACAATGTATTACAAGGGTATTGCCGACCATTTTGAGTTTGATGTAAATACCCCCTTCCGTGATATCCCCAAGGAAGCAAAGGATGTAATTCTTTACGGTACGGGTGGAATGAAGCTTAAATTCCACCGCGATTCTGCTTGGGGTGGAGGAGATTATTACAGCGATTTTGAGGGTGTTATAACTAATCTTGAACGCCGTTATAAGGAAACTAAATCCGACTGGGCAAGAAACGAAATAGAGGCATATATGAACGAGTGTGACTGTCCCGACTGTAGGGGCGCCCGCCTTAAGCCCGAAAGCCTTGCTGTGACGGTAGGTGGCAAAAATATCGATGAATTCTGCTCAATGAGTGTAAATGACACCCTCGAGTTTGTTGATACTATCGACTTTGAAATAAGACAGGCGCAGATTGCCGCACCTATTTTAAAAGAGGTAAGAGAGCGACTTAACTTCCTTAAGAGTGTCGGACTTGATTATCTGTCCCTTTCCCGTTCATCGGGTACGCTTTCGGGCGGTGAAAGTCAGCGAATCCGCCTTGCAACACAGATTGGATCATCTCTTATGGGTGTGCTTTATATTCTTGACGAGCCTAGCATCGGACTGCATCAGCGCGATAACGAACGTCTTCTCAAAACCTTAGAGCGACTTCGCGACCTTGGAAATACTCTTATAGTGGTAGAACACGATGAGGACACTATCCGAGCAGCAGATTATGTTGTAGACGTTGGACCGGGTGCAGGGATTCACGGCGGCGAAATTGTATTTTCGGGAACGGTAGACGAGCTTAAAAAATGCGAAGGCTCGCTCACAGCCGACTATTTAACGGGCAGAAAAACTATTCCCGTACCTGCTGTAAGAAGAAAAGGCAACGGAAAGAAACTTACTGTAAAGGGTGCCGCTGAAAACAATCTAAAATCTATAAACGTGGATATTCCTCTTGGAAAAAGCGTCTGCGTAACGGGCGTTTCAGGCTCGGGCAAATCTTCACTTGTGAACGATATAATCTATAAATACCTTGCCGCAAAGCTGAACGGTGCAAAAACCGTACCAGGTAAGTTTAAAACGATTGAGGGTACAGAGCAGCTTGACAAGATAATTGATATTAGTCAGGCACCTATCGGCAGAACACCACGCTCAAACCCTGCAACCTATACCGGCGTTTTTAACGACATTCGCGAGCTTTTTGCCGAAACAAAGGATGCAAAATCAAAGGGTTATTCTGCAGGACGCTTTTCGTTTAATGTTAAGGGCGGCCGCTGTGAAGCCTGCGAGGGCGATGGAATTATTAAAATTGCGATGCACTTTCTGCCCGACATTTACGTGCCATGCGAGGTTTGCGGTGGTACGCGCTACAACCGCGAAACCTTGTCTGTGAAATACAAGGACAAGAATATTTATGACGTTCTTGAAATGACCATAGAAGAGGCTATGAATTTCTTCTCTGCTATTCCGAGAATTCAAAAAAAGCTACAGACACTTTTTGACGTTGGCCTTGGATATATAAAACTCGGCCAGCCGGCAACAACACTTTCGGGCGGCGAGGCGCAGAGAGTAAAGCTTGCAACAGAGCTTTCAAAGAAGAGCACCGGCAAGACTATCTATATTCTTGACGAACCTACAACAGGACTCCATACTGCTGATGTTCACAGACTGCTCGAGGTGCTTGACCGACTTGTAGAGGGTGGCAACACCGTTCTTACAATCGAACACAACCTCGATGTTATTAAGACTGCCGACCATATAATCGACCTTGGTCCTGAGGGAGGCGACAGGGGTGGTACGGTTGTCTGCACCGGCACTCCTGAGGAAATTGCAACTTGTGCAGAGTCTTACACAGGTCAGTTCCTCAAAAAGGTGCTGTAAATTTACAACTTATTAATCAATAAATTTTTATCTGCTTTAAAATAGTATAAAAGGGGTGGGGATATGTTTGGTTATTTGCGTGCCTGCAAGCCTGAGATGAGAATTAAAGAGTTTGAAATGTACAAGGCGGTATATTGCTCGCTTTGTAAAGTACTCGGAAAGGCTTATGGACCCTTTGCACGGATGACGCTCAGTTACGACTTTGCATTTCTCGGTATTCTGAATATGTCCCTAAAAAAAGACGGATGCACCCTTTCTAAAAGAGTGTGCACCTGCAACCCTCTTAAAAAATGTCAGTATTTGGATGACCAAAAAGAACTTGAAATGCCTGCTGCGGCGGCTATGATAATGCTTTATTACAATCTGCTCGACAATATAGAGGATGAAAGGGGAATAAAGCGGCTCGGTTATAAAATTTTAAGGGGCTTATATGGTAAGACACATAAAAAAGCCGCAAGGCAGTACCCGCAAATTGAAGAGATTTTCGCCGAATATATAAAGGCACAAAAGCTTCTTGAAGCGGAAAATTGCCAAAGCCCCGATAAAGCGTCAGATCCCACCGCAAAGGCGCTCGGCGAGGTTTTTGAACTTTGCTCGGGTGACCGACTCGAAAAAAGGGTGCTTTACAGAATGGGCTACTGTATCGGTAGGTATATCTATCTGCTTGATGCGGCAGTTGACCTGTCAGAGGATATGAAAAAGGGCAATTACAACCCGCTTAAATCCACGGCAGAGGATAAGGAATATATAAAAAACATAATTGTTCCACAACTTTACATTTCAGCGGCAGAAGCGGCAAAGGCATTCGAGTTGCTCGATTGCAAAAAGCTTAAAAACATCCTTGATAATATAATTTATCTCGGACTTGAAGATACCTTAAAAAAAGAACTTAATTTACAAGGAGAATCATTATGAAGGATCCCTATGAGGTGCTTGGCGTTTCCAAAAACGCTACAGATGAAGAGATTAAAAACGCTTACCGTGCGCTTGCCCGTAAGTATCATCCCGATAGCTATCAGGATAATCCGCTTGCCGACCTTGCAAGTGAGAAAATGAAGGAAATAAACGAGGCTTACGATGCTATTATGAACACCCGTAAGGGCGGCAATAAGACGAGCGGTGGAAACTATTCAAACCCCAATTCTAAATTTGCCGACATTAGAGAGCTTATAATGAAAAACCGTCTTGATGACGCTCAGGTGCTCCTTGACGGCGTTCCTTTTAACGAGCGTGATGCCGAGTGGTATTTCCTTAATGGCTCGGTGCTTTATAAGCGCGGCTGGTTTAACGATGCATATTCAAGCTTCTCAACCGCATACAGAATGGAACCCTCTAACTCGGAATACAGACAGGCTCTCAACAATATGCAGCGTCAGGGTGCCGGTGGCTTTAACGGGCCCTACCGAAGCGGTGGGAATATGGGCGGCTCTTGTTCGGGCTGTGATGTTTGCCAGTCCCTTATTTGTATGGATTGCTGCTGTGAATGTATGGGCGGCGACCTTATACGTTGTTGTTAGTTAGATATGAAAAACACAGGTAAAATAACCTTTTCGGCGACAATGGCGGCGCTTGCCTCTGCCTTTATGTTAACCTCGCTTTTCCCATATCTTACCTATGCCATTCCCGCTATTGCAGGAATATTTGTATTGGTAACGGTGGTTGAAGCGGGTGTAAAATGGGGAGTGGCTTCATATATCGTATCGTCAATTTTGGTCCTTTTATTACCGGGGGATATCGAGGCGAAAATGCTCTATGTTGCATTTTTTGGCTATTATCCCATTTTAAAAGCATTGCTAGAAAGTAAATGTAACCGAGTGCTAGAATATTTCATAAAATTTGTCGTTTTTAATATTACGATAGTTGTTTCTTATAGATTTGTAGCGTCCCTTATTGGCGTTGATATGAGTGATATAAACGGGTTTGGAAAATACGCGGCATATATTCTTTTAGCTGCGGCAAATATTGTTTTTCCGCTTTACGATATTGCCTTAACACGGCTTTACGGAGTCTATATGGCAAGGCTTCACAGACAGATTTCTAGGATGGTAAATAAAAAATAGGAGTTTCTTATGGCTTTAAAGGTTGCGGTCATAGGCGGCGGTGCCGCAGGACTTATGGCGGCTTATGCGGCGGCAACAATGGGTAACAATGTTACGCTATATGAAAAAAATCAGCGACCTGCCCGTAAGGTTATGATAACGGGTAAGGGCAGATGCAATGTTACCAACAATTGCGACAGAGATACTTTTTTAAACAATGTTATAAGAGGAAAGAAATTTCTTTTCTCAGCATACAACGCCTTTTCTTCCGAAGATACCATGAACTTCTTTGAGGAAAGGCGAGTACCACTAAAAACCGAGCGCGGAAACCGAGTTTTCCCTATTTCGGACAAGGCGGTAGATGTTGTCGACGCACTTGTCGGTGCGGCACGCGCGGCAGGTGTTAAAATCGAAAACAAAAGGGTTATATCAATAACAGAAAAAGATGGAAGGGTTAGCGGTATTAACCTTGAAAACGGAGAAGGTGAAGCTTTTGACAAGATAATTCTTGCAACAGGCGGCGCAACCTATCCGGTTACAGGCTCAACGGGCGACGGTTACATAATAGCAGAAAAGCTGGGTCACACAGTAACACCTCTTCGTGCGGGGCTTGTTCCGATAATGATAAACGAAAACTTCTGCTCCCGTCTTTGCGGACTATCACTTCGCAATGTTACCCTCACGATAACAAAAGAGGGTGCTAAAAAACCTATATTTTCCGAGCTTGGCGAGATGATGTTTACTGATTTTGGAATAACGGGACCCTTAGTGCTGTCGGCCTCGTCTTATATGGATAATGCCGATAGCGAAATCTACACCGTTGCGGTCGATCTAAAACCTGCACTCAATAAAGATACTCTCGATAAGCGTCTGCTTCGCGATTTTGCTGACGAATCTAATCGTGATTTTATAAACTCGCTTGATTCACTACTTCCCAAAAGGCTCATATCGGTTATTGTGGCAAATTCGGGTATAGATCCGCGAAAAAAGGTCAACAGTATCACCAGAGAAGAAAGACAGAGACTCGTTACGGAAATTAAGAATCTTAAAATGACCGTTTTCCGTCTTCGCCCGATAGAAGAGGGAATAATTACGGTTGGAGGAGTAAGTCTTAAAGAGATAAACCCCGCAAATATGGAATCAAAGCTCGTAGAAGGACTTTATTTTGCGGGCGAAATAATGGACCTTGATGCGCTTACGGGGGGCTTCAATCTTCAGATAGCTTTTTCAACCGGTTATCTTGCCGGTATATCAGTATAATGAATTTAAGAGGAGAAGAATTATGATTAACATTGCAATTGACGGACCTGCAGGTGCGGGTAAAAGCTCACTTTCCAGACAGCTTGCCAAAAATCTAGGATATATTTATGTTGATACCGGTGCGCTTTACCGTGCAACAGGACTCAAGTTTTCCCGTCTCGGCTTTGATACTAAGCTGGAGGGAGATATTGAATCTGTTTTAAAAACAACTACGGTTGACATTAAGTTTGTAAATGGCGAGCAGAGGGTTTTCCTCGACGGAGAGGACGTATCAGACCTTATCCGTACACCGGAGGCTTCTATGATGGCATCCGCCGTTTCGGCAATTCCCGCGGTAAGAGTATTCCTCCTCGATATGCAGAGAAGCCTTGCAAAGAATAACAATGCAGTTATGGACGGCAGAGATATCGGCACCGTTGTACTTCCCGACGCAGATATTAAGATTTTCCTTACTGCAGATGTTGAGGAAAGGGCGCGCCGACGTCTTTTAGAGCTCATAGAGAAGGGTCAAACCGTGAGCTTTGAAGAAGTGCTTGCCGATATGAAGCAGAGGGACTATAACGACTCTCATAGAGCTATAGCACCCCTCCGTCAGGCAGAGGATGCAGTTCTTGCTGATACAACAAAACTCAATTTAGAGGAATCTCTCCAATTTCTCGAAAAAATTGTAAAGGAAGGTACTTCAAAGTAATGAAGTCTTTTTATAAATTTGCAAGAGCGGTAGTTACTCCTATTTTTAAATGGCTTTTACCCGTAAAGTTTGTAGGCTTTGAGAACATTAACAAAGAGGGAGGCTATATTGTTTGTGCCAACCATACCTCGATATCCGACCCATTTTTTCTTATCACCGTTTTTAAAAGACAAATTAATTTTATGGCAAAGGGTGAGCTTTTTAAAATTCCCGTTGTGGCAGGAGTGCTTCGTTCGGCAGGAGTTTTTGCTGTAGAGAGAGGCAGAGGGGATATGGAGGCAATACATACTGCCGAAAAAATTGTTGAAGATGGTCATATTCTCGGAATTTTTCCGGAGGGCACACGCTATAGAACAGGTGCACCTCGCAAGGCAAAATCGGGAATAGCTTACGTTGCTATGCGTACAAAGGCAGATATTCTGCCCGTTTCGTTCTACCGTGAGGGGAAATTTAATATTTTCAAAAAGACTACTGTCCGTTGCGGAGATGTAATTCCTTTTGAGGAGATTGTTGATCATAGTGAGAGTGACAGAGCCAATTTGAAGAAAATTGTCAGCAGAGTAACAAATGAAATTACAGAACTTTGGGAGAAGGGGCATGAAAATTAAACTTGCCGAAACTGCGGGCTTCTGCTTTGGGGTAGACCGTGCGGTAAATACAGTTTACGAGCTTTTAGACGAGGGCAAGAGGGTTTGCACTCTTGGTCCTATAATTCACAATCCTCAGCTTGTTAATGAGCTTCGTGAAAGGGGCGTGCGTGTGATTAATAATGTTTCAGAGTGTAAAGCAGGCGAAACCCTTGTAATCCGTTCTCACGGCGTACCTAAAAGCATTTTTGACAAGGCTAAGGAAGAGGGAAACGAAACGGTTGACGCTACCTGTCCATTCGTTTCTAAAATACACAAAATCGTTACCGAGGCATCCGAAAAGGGTCAGCCCATTCTTATAGCAGGTGATGAAAACCACAGCGAGGTTATTGGAATCATAGGACACGCTACAGGAGAGATTTATGTCTTCTCTGATGAGAAAAAGTTGCAAGAACTCATCGAAAAGCACTCCGAATTCAAAGAAAAAGAACTCTGTGTCGTATCTCAAACGACATTTAATAGGGAAATTTGGAAAAAGAGTGAAAATTTTTTAAAAAAAGTGTGTACAAATGCGATTGTTTTTGATACAATATGTAATGCTACCTCTATGAGACAGTCTGAAGCCGCCGGCCTTGCGAAGCAGAGCGATGTTATGGTCGTCGTCGGAGGACGTCATAGTTCAAACACAGGAAAGCTTTTTGACGTTTGTCGGAATTACTGTGCGAAGACCTATCAGATTGAAACCGCAAGCGAGCTTGAAGCCGATTGGTTTGAGCCTGACAGCCAAGTAGGAGTAGTTGCCGGAGCATCGACCCCGGCGGCAATCATTAAGGAGGTTATTAAAACCATGTCAGAAATTTTACAACCGGTAGAAGAACAGACCGAAGTCACAGAAACTGTTCAAAAAAGTTTTGAAGAAATGACAGACGAAGAAGCATTTGAGGCTTCCATCAACAGCCTTAACTCTGACCAGAAGGTACAGGGTGTAGTTCTTGCAGTCAGTGAATCCGAGATTCAGGTTGATATCGGAAGAGGACTTGCAGGCTACGTAAGCGCTGAGGAATATTCGTTTGATCGCAACGCTAACATGATGGAGGAAGTAAAGGTTGGAGATGTACTTGATCTCATCATCATGCGCACAAACGACCAGGAAGGAACCGCTATGCTTTCAAAGCGCCGCTTCGAAGCTATTGCCGGTTGGGATAAAGTAGTTAACGCTAAAGACTCTAGAAAAGTCCTCACAGGTTACGTATCCGAGGTCATCAAGGGTGGCGTTATCGCAATCACTAACGGAATCAAGGTCTTCATTCCCGCATCTCAGGCAACACTTACAAGAGACGAATCACTCGACGAGCTCAAGGGTAAGGAAGTTTCCTTCCGCATTATAGAGATTGGCCGCAGAAGAAGAGCGGTTGGATCTATCCGCTCTGTACTCCGTGAGCAGAGAAAGGCTGAAAACGCAAAGTTCTGGGAAGAAATTGCAGTTGGCGACAGATTCACAGGCGTTGTTAAGTCCCTCACCAGCTATGGTGCATTCGTAGACCTTGGCGGAGCAGACGGTATGGTTCACGTTTCCGAGCTTTCTTGGCAGAGAATCAAGAATCCCTCTGAGGTAGTTCTTGTTGGTGATACTGTTGATGTATACGTTAAGGACGTAGATAAGGAAAAGAAGAAGATTTCGCTCGGCTACAAGAAGGCAGAGGACAACCCCTGGACCATCTTCCAGAACAGCTACAACGTGGGCGACGTAGTTAACGTAACAATCGTTAGCATGACTACATACGGCGCATTTGCAAGAGTTATCCCTGGAATCGACGGACTTATCCACATTTCGCAGATTGCTAACAAGCATGTTGCAAAGCCGCAGGACGAGCTTACCGTTGGTCAGGAAGTTGATGCAAAGATTACTGCAGTTGACTTTGATAAGAAGAGGGTAAGCCTTTCTATCAGAGCCCTTTTGGAGCCTGAGGTAAAAGAAGAAGCTCCCGCAGTTGACACTGAGGATGCAGTAGTTGCTACCGCTTCCGAAGAGGCTTTTGAGGTTGCTGAATCTGCCCAAGAAGAAGTAGCTGAATAATTAAAACAAGGAAAACTTCCCGAATTTATCGGGAAGTTTTTTGCATACAAAATAATGCTTGACAAATCAAAGGTTTAGTGATAAAATGGTAGAGCCGCTTATTGGGGGCTTTTTCAAGTTGCGCTGTTTTAGGAGCGCACGCCTCACTGTAGCGAGACTTAAATTAAGGCAGGTGCCAAAATAATGTACGCAATTATCGAGACTGGCGGAAAGCAGTACCGCGTAGAAGAGGGCGACGTCATCTATGTAGAAAAGCTCGATGCTGAAGAAAATGCTGAGGTTGTTTTTGACAAGGTTATCGCTGTCAAGAAGACCGCTACTCTTAAGGTAGGTAAGCCTTTCGTTAAGGATGCCGCTGTTAAGGGAACCGTAGTAAAGAACGGTAAGGGTAAGAAGATTACCGTCTTCACCTACAAGCCGAAGAAGGGCTCTTCTCGCAAAATGGGTCACAGACAGCCCTACACCAAGGTACAGATCACCGAGATCGTATAATTATGACTTATGTCAGATTTTCGTCCCACGGATTTAGTATGACGGGACATTGCACTGCTGATAATAATGACGAGCAGGGAAGACTTGTATGTGCCAGCGTTTCATCCGCGGCATATATGACAGCTAACACCATAACCGAGATAATCGGTGACAAGGCAGATATAGAGGTTGACGAGGGGAAAATGACTCTAGGGGTTAAAAACCCGTCTGATAAAACTCTCACCGTGCTCGAAGGCTTTAGGCTTCACATTCAGCAGTTAGAAGAGCAGTATAAGGACTGCATAAAAGTTTACTTGGAGGTGCAATCATGTTAAAGATTAACATTCAGTTATTCGCTCATAAGAAGGGAATGGGTTCTACAAAGAACGGCCGTGACAGTGAGGCAAAGCGCCTTGGCGTTAAGCGTGCTGACGGACAGTTCGTTCTCG
>JAZUAU010000005.1:0-156879 GCA_045638145.1 Acutalibacteraceae bacterium | reverse complement strand
GCCAAACTCCACCCAATGCGGGCTCGCGTGCGAGGGTAGCTTGCCCTTTTTTCGTACTTTCTGCCAGGAGTAAAAGCCGATTTGTAGCTGCGGCTGTCCCGTTTTATAATCTACCATAGCCCAAGAGCCTATATGGTTTTTGAAACGCTTTGAGCGGACGGGTACCGCTGCGCGCAGATATTTACGCACGACTTTTCCCGAGGCTCGGAGGGCGGTTTTGGATAGCCCTACCATTGTTTTTTTAACCTCTTTGCTCGTGTTTATAAAGGTTACATTACTCTTTGACATTGTAAAACTCCTCTCTAAATGCGAAAAGACGGCGGGCGCAGTTTCCCGCTAACCCGCCGCCCTTTCTTTATATGGATTTAAGGAGGACTATTTAAGCAGCTCGTTTACGCGCTTTTGTACGGCGGAGTAGTCGTACCCCGCTGCCGTGAGCTTTTGTTTACGAGTTGCGCCGTTGCCCCATTTGCCCGCGATAACCTCGCGCGCGATTTCGTCAACGGACTTTTTAGCGGGTGCCTCCGCAGCGACGGCGGTACCGCCCTTTGTGGTAATGTAGGTATCAAAGCCCGCTTTCTTGAGCTTGTCCGCCATAGCGGAGGCGTTAGCCTTGACGCTGTAGGCTCCTACTTGCACCTTGTAATACTTGCCGCTCTGCACGATATAGGTATCAAAGCCCGCTTTCTTGAGCTTTTCTGCAAGGGCGGTAGCGTTAGCTTTCTTTGTGAAAGCTCCCGTCTGCACTCTGTAAAGAGTCTTTGCAGGCTCGGCGGGTGCTGCGGGTTTTGTTTCCTCGGCGGGTTTCATAGCCGCCGCAACAGCCTTTCTAAAGCCGTCCATAGTGTAGCCCATTTTTAAGCCGTTCCACAAGTGCTCGGGGTCGCCGTGATTGGAGGCGATACCGCGGGCGTGTCCCTCTCGGTGGCTGATAATTACGCCGTCTGCGAGGGGGTCGAGGTTGTACTGTTTGCAAAGGAAAGCGAACAGCTCCACGGCTGCCTCATAGGTGCGCTTAACTACCGCCTTTGCGGTAGCGGTATCGGAGCAAGTGAAATTCGAGCCGCTCGTATACTTGATACACGCAGGCTCGCACATCTCAACGCCGATATGCGTATTATTTGAGGCTCCGCCACCGTGCCACCCTCTGTGGCTCCACGGTAAGCATTGATAAATAACGCCCGTATTTCCGTCGATAAAGGCGTGTACGCACGCTCTGTCGTATGTACTCTTATTCCAATTATTGACGAAAACGAGCGCGGACGGCTGCGGGCAGCCTACGCTATGGAGCATAAGCCCCTTTACGGCGATAGTTTTACCCGCTTTGTAGCAAGGGTTATTTGTTAAAATGGTTTCTTTAATCTGCATACTTATTCCTCCGTATACTCAATGTCGTTTGCTTTCAGCTCCGCTAAATACTTGTCCGCCTGGATAGCCTCGGGAGTAAAGCTGTTATTTTTCCACCAAGCCCACAAGGTAGCCGCCACGGTAGCAGCCGCAGAGAGCCAGGCGTAGAGCTCCTCCTCTGCAAAGGGCAGAGGGTTTTTACCGCTCATTGTCAAAATGGTATTAACCAAAGTAACAAAAAGCACAATAGCTCTAATAATGGTTTCTGTAGGGATTTTCTTACTCATTGCTCGCGCCTCCTTTCTTTATTTTCCTCTCGGCGGGTGTTCGGGGAGTTCCATTGTTTGCTCGTAAAGTCCCGTCGCAACATCATTTCCGCCTAAAGTGTGGTAACTATGATAAGCCCGCTTTAACGCCTCTTTTGCGTAAATAGGGCAATAGCCCCGCTCGTCCCATTTCTCGTATTGCTTAATAATCTCGGCGCGGAGGAGGCATTGCAAGCCCTCTCCGAGCGCGTCTTGTTTCTTTTTACCGAGCTTGATACGCCCGATAACGACTCCTAAAGCTGATACAGCCCCGCCACACAAAAACGGTATGAGCCATTTAATAAAGGTTTCAAAATACATAGCTTTTCTCCTTAATTACACTCGCTGTCGATTAGCTCAAGCTCGGCGGCTGCTGTGTCCCGCTTTTTCTGTAGCTCCTCGTCGGTGCTTAATGTTATATTTGCCTGCTCAAGAGCTAACGCCTGCTCCTTGATAATCTCCGCCTGCAAGTGAGCAATGGCGCAGAGCCTCTCTACAAGCTCAAATAGGCTCATTGTCGGAGCCCTCCTTGCTGTCGGGAGGTGTCGGGAAAGTTACATTAAACGGAAAGCCCGCTTGTGTAGGCAAGTCCCTTAAAGCCTGGCGGTATTTCGCCCAGGCTCCCGTAAAGATTTTAGAAAGCGAGGAGATAAACTTTGTAGCAGAGGAGAGGTCGAGCCCCAGGCGGTCAAGCGACATTTGCGCGTCGCTGTTATCAAGCAGCTTGTTACGGATTTTGCGAGCGAGAGCTGCCGCCTCCTCCTCGTTTTGCTCCTCGCAAGCTGCGGCGTATGCTGCCTTTAAGGTTTCCTCGAGTTCTGCTTTTGTGGCTGCTGCCATTGCCTCAACCTGGGCGAGGCGTTTGTGGTAATTGTTTTTCACGGTAAGAGCCCTCCAATTCTTTATAGAAATTTATCATTTTCCGCCGCTCGTGGTAGGTATCTCCTCGGGCAGCGTTTGCAAGCCAAGAAACGAGGGACTCGTGAGCCGTCCCTGGCGAGTATTCGCCGCTCTGCTCTTTAGCGTATAGCTTTTTGAGCTTGCGGCGTTGCTTGCCTTGTTTCTTTTTACCCATTTTGCGTATAATCGCTCCCGAGTCGGTAACGATAAAACGCCATTGCAACATCTTTACGCCCTGGCGGAGAGGATAGAGAGTAGTTTTGCCGTTGAGCTCAAGCCCGATAGCGTTTACTTGCTTTTCTATCTCTGCGCGGCAATGCTGCAAAAATTCCTTGTCCTCGTGGATTAGTATAAAATCGTCCATATATCGTATATAGTGCTTGACTCGGAGCCGTTCTTTTATAAAGTGGTCGAGGTCGTCCAGGACGGCAAGAGCTACAAGCTGCGATACCTGGGAGCCGAGCCCTATACCAACATCACCGCCGAAAGAGTCTACAATGTCGCAGGCGTGCGCCGCTATTTGAGCGTCTGTAACCCGCTTACATATTGCAGCCTTTGCTATGTCGTGGCGTATGCTCGGGAAATAGTGGTGTATATCACACTTGAGCACCCACCCGTCGCAGGCGTGAGCTTTATAATAACGGCGTAAATGCGCCGTTATGCGGTTAAGGGTATAATCGACTCCACGCCCGCGCAGGCAGGCGCAATTATCGGTTATAAACGATTTTGTTATCTGCTCATAAAGTCCGTTATCACATAGCGAGCGTTGAAATTGTCGGTCTTTTAACCTGGTCGCCACAATGTCGCGGCGTTTCGGCTCGTATATGGTAAAGTGTTGGTACCTATCTATTTTGTACTTGCCGCTCAAGAGGCTTTCTCGTAAGCGGTAAGTATTCTTTAGGGCGTTACCCTCATAGCCTACGGTACTATCTTTCCAACGGATATTACGGCAGCTTTGTTTTAAGCCTTTATAGAGGCTGTCAAAAGATATTACTTGTTCGTATGACATAAAAAAGTAGGCGGACGCATATAAAAGGACTACCCCGTAAGGTACCTTTGTCGCCCGCAATATTCCCTCCTTTCGGAGGTAGGACGGTCGCTCCTTGTGTGAGCTGCGCTGCTTTGGTCTATTGACTACTTGATACGGGCTATTCTCACAATCGGGGGCGACTCCGTTACCGTTAATCGCGTTGTTGTTGTTCAACGCTCCACTCGTGTTCACATTGCGCTCGTTGTTCGCGTTCCCAGGGTTAGGGGAACGGAGCCAACAGTTACGCGCCGTGCCGAAAATATAGCAACCGCCCTACATATCTTTGTATTTGTCTTTGTCGGACTTAATCCAGGCTTTTAAGAGGTCGTCTGTCTTGAGTATTAACCCCGTCCAAAACTCCGCTTTATCGCCCGAAATATAGCCCGCGTCGTATGCGTCGTCGATAAGGTCTAATAGAGCGTCGAGGTGCGCGTGCGCCTTTACTTGCTCCATACGGCGGTAGCTGTACTCCTCGGCGTTGGTTACATATACCGAGTTAGCGTGCCGTATGCAAATACAAGCCTCGCGTACCTCTGTAGCAATCGGCGAGGCATAAAGCCAACGGGTACTCTTTGGAAAGTGTTTCTCGTTTTTGAGGGCAGCTAATGAATACTTTTTAAGCTCTCGAGCTTTATTAAGCACTTGCAGCTTGCCCTCGCCTCTGTCGCCTTTTCTAACGCTCATATTAAAACCTCCTTTTTACCGCCTCTACCGAGGCGGATTTTAGATTATGCGATTATACAAGCGGGGGCGACTCCGTTACCGGTAACCGCGTGGCTGCTGTACAACGCTCCACTCGTGTACACATAGCGCTCGCCGCTCGCGGTCCCAGGGCTAGGGGAACGGAGCCAACAGTAACGCGCCGAGCCCGCCGCGTCGTATTTGATACGCTCGGTATCGGTAAAGCCCTCGTAAAACTCCAACAGCTCGCCGTCTTTATAGGTTGCGCTGTCCCAGGAGCCGTAAATTTCGGGACGAGAGAGCAAGAAAAATTTATCTTGCAGTTCGTAAACCTTGTTTACGGTGTACTCGGTGCCGTCGAGGCTGTTTACCTCAAATACGGAGTTAGTGCGGCAAGGGATAGCCGCGGGTTGTACCGCTGCTAAAAAGTCCGCAGGCAAACCAAGCATAAAACCGCTGTAGCTTGTAGCCCAGGACGGGCGGCGGTCAAATTTGTTTGTAGGAGTCCATACCGCGCCTGCTGCTGCGTCGCTGTTCAGCCATTGACGAGCCGCGCTCTGCGCGTAGTTATTGGAGCCCCATAAAATGCGTTGAGCGCAATTAAGATTTTCGCTTGTCGCAGATGTGCCCTTAACGGTACCGAGGTTTACGCCCTCGGAGCCTGCCGTAACAGCAATACCGCTCTCGATAGCGTCAACGCCCGCCACGGTGCCGTATGTGGCAATTTTGCAGCCCGTAACAGCCGTAGAGTTGGAATTTGTACCGAGTACGATTTGTCCGCCTGCGGGTACCGCTTTTGTTAGCGTAAATTGATAGGTGCCGCTTACAATACTCGAGGTGTCGTATTCCAAAATAAAATTATAGGTGCCTGCGGGGATTTCCTCGGAGGCATAATACAACGCCTCGTATGCGTCAAATACGAGGGATTTGTAGGTACCCGCTGCGGTACCGTAAACATATTTAGCCTCGAGCGTCATTGTGTGCTCGAGCTTTTTGTTTGCCGCTGCGTGGTGGTTATGTCCTCTTACAACCCAAGTAATAACCGCTCCCGTAACGGAGTCCTCCGTAGTAAACTCATAGCCAACGGGAAAGAGCTTTTCTCCGAGTCCCAGGCGGACGGCGTTTTTAATATCCTCCCAGGTATTAACCGCTGCGAGCGTGTCAATATGTACGGTAGTTACAGTACCCTCTCTGTCGGTTACGCTGATAGTCGCGCCCGTTTCGGTCTGTACTGCCGAAATATTAACCTTTTCCGCGCCCTCGGCTGCGCCGTTGGCGTTGTCTGCTGCCTCGTTTGCGATTTCCGAGGCGATAGTAGCCGCTCTCTCTGCTACGGTATTAACCTCGGCAAGAGCAGCGGTAAGAGCGTTAAACTCGTCGGAGCTTACGGGTGCGTCTTTATCGAAAGCCGCCCGCTCCACATCAATATAGAAAATTTGCGAGCTCAAAAGAGCCTCGCCCTTATAAAGTCCGATTTCGGCAACCGCCACGCCTGCGGCTGCGAGTGCCTGCGGTGTCAGTTCGACAACGATAACGCCGTTTTCTACGGTTGCGTCATTGAGTACGGTATGCCCGTCAGCTTTGGTAAGCTGCAAGCGGGGCGTTACGCCGTCCTCGATAGCGTAAGCCTGCCCGCAATTAAGCGGGGTAATTTCAAGAAAACGGGTTTTTGTGTCGTTCTGCTTTGCAAATACCGTAATAGGGTGCGTATCTCTGCCAAAATCGAGAGAAAGTTTTTGCCTAATTTCCATAGGTAAGCCTCCTTATACTGTGGTTAATGTAACGCTTTTCCAAGCGTACCATTTATTATCGTATCGGGTACGAACATACACGGCGGAGTTATCGTAGGCGGTGTACCGCTGCATAATATATCCGCTCGGGTTAGCCATAACCTCCAAAAAGCCCGCAATAGCTTTCGGGTAGTGCTTGTCGGTGCTTGCGTTAGCGTTTAACGCCTGGGTGTATATGCCGCCCGCCACGAGGTTATTTAAGTCCTCTGTACCGTCGAGAGCCGCCACGAGTCCGAGCACATTAAAACCGTTCATCATAACCGAGCCGTCAACATCTAAAGCCGCCGCAGGCTCGCGCTTGTTTATACCTACCTTTTTACGGCGGAGCGCAAGTAGCGGCGTGCCCTGCGGTACCGTTATTGTAACGGTGTCCGAGGTCAGCTTGTCGGTAACGAGGAATTGCACATAATAGGAGTAGTCAGCGTCCAGGCTTAACCACTCGTCGGACTCAAAATTAAAGCCGCTGTCGTCGTATTCTGTGGAGCTTGTAATATCCTTGTAGCTGTTATACGCGCTGTCGCTTGTTTTGCGGTAGCGATAGTACAGATAGCGCAAGCTGTTTTTGTTTACGCCGCCAATGGTTACGGGCGTAATGTCGCCGCCGATTGTTACCTGGGTTGTGTCCTCAACCTCATTTACACGGCGCATAGTGTACTCGGTAATATTGATACCCTCATACTCGAGGACGGTAATATTAACCGTTACCGCTGTTGTGTAGCCTCGAGAGTCGATAGCCGTAACGATAACGGGGACGGTGCCTTTATCGGGTAAGGTGCCTACCGTTATTGTGGTAGTGGTACCCGAGGCGGTTTTGGAGCCCGCCACAACAGAATAGCTCGAAATGGTCGCGCCGTTCTTTGCCGTAGCTGCCGTCAAAGTCAGCTTTAGCGTTGAGATATTCTGTATTAAAATTTGATTGTTACCCGTAACGCCTACGGCTGTTGCGTTGGAGTCCTCAAAGGCAAACGCCGTAAATGTCGGCGCAGAGTTCGCGGAGGTCGTCTGCACCGTCGCCGTTTTCTCCGAGGCGGTACCTATTTGCGTTGTGCCGCTATAGGTTGTCAGCGTAAAGGTGCCCGTAAAGCTCTTTAGAGCCGACATAGCCGCAAGCACCGTAGAGCGTTGCGCTGCGGTAAGCGTTATAGTGTTCGAGCCGTTGGATAAGCTCAAGCCCGTTATAGTTAAAACGGTTGTAGAGCCGTTTTTAATAACGAGCGTGTGCGTGTAGCTCGTATTGTATACCGTTACCGACATTGTTATTTTTGCCGTAGCTGCGTCGGCGGTAAATGCACTCACGGAGGATATAACCGAGCCGCCGAGCGTCTTTACCGAGGTTTTGCTCGAGTAGCCGTCTACATCATTTGTCTTTTTTCTCGCGCAAACTTGTATACTGTACGAGGTGTTAGGCGTAAGTCCCGTTATTGTGTATTCTTTGGAGGTGCCGTCCGTAGAGTTAAACTCCACCCAAGAGGAGCCGCCGTTAATTGAATACCACCACTTATTAGCGGTAGCCGAGGCTGTAACCTTAATTTTTACGCTTGAGGCTGTTATATTAGAGGTCGCGAGCGTTACGGTAGGGGCTGTACGGTCAATATTTGTAAGAGTCATACTGCCGCCGTATTCTTGCGCGGTGGAGTAGTATACTCTCGTCGAAAAACCTACCGTAATACTCTTTTTGCCGTCCGAGCCGTGAGCAACGGTAATAGTGCCACTTGTTGAGCCTTTAGCTGCGGGAAACGCTTTTGAGTCCCAAGAGGTCGCGCCTTTGCTATAAACGACGGTACCGTTAATTGTTACGGTAGTCGGGGCGGTAGAGTAGTAGTTTACCGAGCCGCCCAAGCATTGCAGCGTCCAGGTAAGAGTAGAGGTGTTAGCCTTTACATTTACGGACTCTGTAATATCGAGCTGTAAGTATCTGCCCTCATAAGAATTACTCTTAAATGTTGCCATAGTGTCGCCTCCTTAATCGAGCAGTACAATATCAAGCCCCGCGCTCTGCGGTACAAACTTGCCTTTGCCTACTGTCAGCTCGTCCGTTACCTCGGTTTTGCGTAAAGTAGTAAGGTCTTTGTTTACGGTAAGGACTACCGCTCCCGCGTGCTTAACTGCAAATTGCGTATGGTCTATAATGGTTTCTGTGGAGCTCTCGGAGTTCGTAATGTTAATGCCTCGGCGGTCTATCTTTACATTTTCGGTATAGATTTCGTTAGGCGCGGGAGTCCAATTTTGCTTTTGGCTGCCCTCCGCTAACATAAAGTCCGCCACATACAAATAATAGCCCGTGGTACCCGCCGTAAGTGTTACGGTGTTGCCTGCTGCTGTAAAGGTCAAAGAATACTCCGCCCAGGTGTTATTTATTGCCTGCTCGTCAAAAATAAAAGTATCGTTACCGCCGTTATTGATAAGTACATAGCAGCGGTTAGCGGTGCCTATTTTTGCCTTAAAGGTCAGCGTATACTCTTTACCCTGCAAAACGGTTATTTCTTGCAATAGAGTACCGACGCGCAAGCGAAACATAGAGCCCGAGGCGGTATTGTTTACCGCGTCTGCCGTTTGCTGCGCTACAACCGAGCCCGTATAGCTCCAATCGTCCGAAACGCCGTTTAATCCGCTCGAGTTTCTAATATTGTTAATACCGCCCGTTGTTTTGGTGGTATAAGAGAGCGTCAAGCTGTCTATTTTCTGCTCGAGGGTTGATATGGTCGTTTCGAGGGTTTCTACATCACCGTAAAAAACGGTTTCAATGCCTTTAATAACGCTCAATAGGTGCTCGTCGGCTGCGATAAACGCCTGCTCTACGCTCGAGGTAGCCTCGCCGATTTCGTTTGTAACCGCCGTTTTGTACTCTTGAGAGATAGAGGAGGCTTGCACCGAGTCCGCCTGCAATAGGGCACCGTTAAGAATACCCGCGTTAATAAAGTCGGCGACTATTGCGCCGTCCATTGTCATAGCGAGCGCGTACTCGCCATTGTAGCCCGTAGAGGAGTAACCCAAGCCGCCGCTATTCCACCGCCACACATTAACAGCCTCCTCGAGGGTAGGCGCGTCAAGTACGAGGATTTCTTGCGGCTTTTCCGCAGGGTTAAGGACGACATAGCCGCCCGAGTGTCCCGTAATAAGGCTCGTAGCGTTTGCTATTGCCTTTTTGAGCTGCTCTGTAGCTGCTGCCTGCCCTTTTTGTACAGAGGTCTTAATTTCCTCTATAGCTGCCTGCTGCTTGTTTACGGTGTCCGCAAACGAGCTTTTAGCGTCGCCGAGTTCGACGCTATCGTATTTCTCCTCGAGGGTGTTATAGGTTGTCTTTATAACCTTTGCGCGAGCCGTTACGCCGAGCTTTGAAAATCGGACGGCTACGGTATCGCACATCATAACCCGCTCAAGAGGTGCTATGTTTTTATATTCCTCGGTCTGCCATAGCTGAATAAAAGAAACGGTAATATTAACCTTTGGCACGCCGAGCTCCGCTGCCGCAGCGTATGCGGTAGCTTTGGCTCGTAAAGCCTCCTCGGTAACTGCCTCTCCCTCTCCGAAACGGTCTGTAAAATCCATAATATAGGCTTTACTGTGTCCGATATTTTCGGCGTTGTTAAGAGGCAGCACCTTTTCCGAGAGGTAAACATATACCTCTATTTTCTCGTCGCCCTCTCCGTCCTGGGAGTAGCGAGCATACGGCATAAGGTGCGTATAGCAATCGGCTATATTTGCCTCTTGCTTGAGGTCTTTTAGGTTTTTACCGTACTCGATACTTACGCCTCTATCGGAGCCGCGGTGCTTATGGAGCTTGACTACGAAATTATCAAACTCAAACTCGCCGCCCCACACATCAAGCACCGAGCCCGCCTGCCCGCCCAGGATAGCGCGGACGGAGCAAGGCGTTAAAATGGTCGAGCTGTTGAGGGTGGAAATATCGCTTATAGCAGTAAACGCGGACGGTAAGCCCGCGTCCTGGATAGCTCGAGTAATAGCCGCTTGCGGCGTTACATTTTTAACGGAAAAACCGAGAGTCGGTATGCCGTTAAGGTCGTAGCTGATATGCTCCGCTGAATATGTAACGATACCTTTAAGAGGCTTGCTCGATTTGTAAATACGGAATAGCTGCGGCTCGCTCGTGTCGTTGGCTTTCGCCTTGATAATGCAGCCCTCCGTAATTTGGTCGTACCATTGTCCCGTAATAGGGTACTGTAAAGAGCACTCATAGGAGCCGTTACGCTCCTCGGTTACTGTACACTTTGTAGCGTCTTTTAGAAAGCCGATACCGTTATGCGTAAAGGCGCTCTCGTTTTTTGTGTATAAAATTGGTATCATAAGCAGCACCACCTCGGGACGATTTCGAGCTGCGTAACATCACCAACCCAGGAAATAGCATTGCTGCCAGGTAGCAGCGTAGGGAAAGCCGCTCCCGACATTTTGTTATTTTGGGGCTGTATGCCCTTATAAGCGTTCATAATGTCGGAGTCTACCTCGATATACTCGTCAATATCCGTAAAGGTAAACGAGTCGTTGTTTACGGTTAAAGTAACCGTCCCGCTGCCCGTGATTTTGATATACGGCGCGGACGGGTAAAACTCTGCATTGTAGAGGGTGCCTGCTGCCGTGAATACGACGGGCTGCTGTCCCTCGAAAGAATACTTAAACGGCTTACAGTTGAAAGAGAGCTTTACGCCGCCGAGGTCGCGGAGCTCTTGCTCTATGTCTACCTCGTCGGAGTAGGAGCCCAGGCGAAAATACTTTTTATCGTAGCTATCCCACAAACGGAAATAGCCCTGCTCCGCCAGGAGCCAACCTTTAATTTGGTGTGTAAGCTCGACAAATTCCCGCTCGGTATTGTTGAGCAATACGCAGTTATACGGGATTTTGATATTTTTATAGCGTCCGTTGTCTGTGATAAGGTCGCCGCTGCGCCCTGGGACGCTTGTATAGCTAATATCCCGAGAGGCTCCCTTGTAGGAGCCTTTCTCGGAAATAAGCAGCCCAAACTCGAGGGAGCTATGGTCTTTGAACATAAAAAACGGTAATTTTTCCATTATGCAAATACAACTCCCTTTCTTTGGATTTTCTCGGCTATAAGCTCTAACAAGAGGTCAACAAAGCTCTCTACATCTTGCTCGCTGTCGCCTTTGAGGTTTTCAATGTAAATAGCCTTTTCGCCGAGCTCGATTTTGATAACGAGCCGTCCCTCTTTTTCGTCGCCTACTGCCGCCGCAGACATAGCGGCGGAGTATTCCTTGTTTTCGCCTGCGGTCAATACGCGCTCGCCCTTGTGGAGTAACGCGGGGTACTCGTCATAAGGTACATACTCCATACCGATACGGAGGCGGGAGAGTTCCTTAATATTGAGTCCTAAACCGCCTACGCCTGGTACCCAATCGGGTATTTTTAGCTTGTTAAGCCCTCGGATAAAAACATTTATACCGTCAATTATCCAATTTATAGGCACCTTAAAGGCGTTTTTGATACCCTCAAAAATATTCTTAAAAATGCTTACAACCGAGTCCCAGGCTCCGCGCCAATTACCCGTAAAGACATTTTTAACAAAGTCGATAATACCGTTAAAAATTCCCTTGACATTCTCGAAAACCTTTTTAATGCCGTCAAAGGCGTTTTTGAATACGCCGCCGACAATATCCGCCACGCCCGAGAAAGCCTTTGAGAGAGGCGGTAAGAGCTTGTCAAACAGCATTTTAATAAAATCGCACAACGGCGGTAAAATGAGGTTGAGCAAGTCCAGGAGAGGCTCTAACAGTATCATTAAAATATCGAGTATCGGCTGAATAACGGGCAAGAGCGCGTCAAGCAGCGAGATAACCACGGGCAAAATAGCCTCGATTATCTGTATAGCGATAGGTACGATAGTTTCGATTAACTTTAAGAGGATAGGCAATACCTGGTCTATGATTTGCAAAATCGGAGGCAAGAGCATTTCGATTAACTGAATAATGATAGGCAAAATAGCCTCGATAATGCGTACCACGAGAGGCATTATTAAGTTTATGAGGTTTATAATCACGGGCAAAATGGTATTTACTATTTGCAAGATAGGCGGTAGCAACATCTGCAAAAGCTGAATTACCACGGGGAGTATAGCCTGGATAATTTGAATTATCGGCGGCAAAATGGCTTGTATTAGCTGAATAAGGATAGGTAGTACCGTGTTTATAATCTGCATAACAAGCGGCATAAGCCCGTTGATAAGGTCAACCACAATAGGGAGCACTTGCTCTATAATTTGGATAAGGAACGGTAGGAGCTGCTGAAATAGGCTGATTATAACGGGCAGAATTGCCGTAATAATCGACTCAATAGGAGGCAGCAGAGCCGTTACTAAATCCATAAGGACGGGAAATAGCGTTTCAATCAGCGTAAACAAAGGCGGTAAAAGCTGCTCGAAAATGCTTGTAATAACGGGTATCAGCCTATCAAATAAGGCTTGAATTTTAGGGAGTTCCGCTATTATCATATCGGCGACTTTTTGTATAAGCGGAATTGCCGCCGCGCCTATTCTGTTCATAAGCCCGCCGAAAGCGTCCTTAATGTTTGCTATCGTATCTCCGAGGACTACGCCCGCTTTTACGGTGTCCTCCGACATAACTATACCGAGGTCGTCCGCCTCTTTCTTTAGAGCCGCCATACCCTCGGAGCCTGCGTTAAGCAGCGGTAGCATTTCGGTATAGCTTTTTCCGAGGAGGTCGTTACCCAGGGCGTTACGCTCTGCGCCGTCCTCCATATCCGCAAGAGCTGCGGTAATGGTGTTAAACTTTTCCTCGGTTGACATAGCGTTAAGGTCGTCCAGGGATAGCCCCAAACGCTCTATAGCTGTTGCTGCTGTTTTGGAGCCGTTGTTTGCGTCGTCCACAACATCAGACATTTTCTTAATACCGTTTTTGAAAGAGTCAACACTAACGCCGCTTTGGTCGGCTGCGTGTTTCCACCGTTGGAGCTCCTCGCGATTTATTCCCGTTCTCTCGGAGAGCTTGTCGATATAATCGGCTTGCTCGGCTGTTTTCATTGCCATACCGTAAGCGGCGGTACCGACAGCCGCGGCTCCCGTTATAACCGCCGCTCCCATAGCGGCGGCACCCTTGCCGATAGCAGCGAAAGCGGAGCCTACCTTTGAGCCGCTCTTTTCTGCCTTTTCGGTTGTCGTGTCTATACTTTTATCAGCCTCGGCGTTGTCAATAAAGATAGTACCGAAAAGTGAAAAAATACTTGCCATAGGTTAGCCTCCTTTCTGTTTATCAGCCGCCACGATAGGCGCAAAATCCGCCATAATGTCCTCGGCTGTTCTTTTCTTTTCTGTTTTAGGCTGCGGGGCGGGAGAGTCCGAGAGCACATTTGCTACAAATTCGGCATAGTCCATAACCTCGAGCCCTGGTTTTATTTTTGATACCGCATAATTTACGAGCCACAAAGGAAAAAGCCGCTTTTCTATTTCCGCTTTTTGCAGGCGTTCCTCCTCTTTGTGGGCGAAAGAAAGCAGCTCACCGAGAGCCGTTAAAGGTAGACTCTCGATAAGCTGCCAATCGTAGTATTTATGCAGTAGCGTTAAGCTCCTTGCTCTACTTTCTTTCGTAGAGCACGCTTGAAAAAACTTACGATACCCTCGTCGTTGATAAGGTCGTTAATTACCTCGGCTGCGTCTTTCTTGTACGCCTCCTCGAGGGAAATATCGTAGTAAGCCGCCACGAGGGGCGGGAGGTCGTCGGCAATCTTGCCGAGCTGCGGGGTGAGTTCGCATAAGATTTCGCAGGCTAAAATACCTACCTTTTCGCGGGAAAGCTGTTTCATAGCGTCCTTTGCGTCCTTTGCGTCCTCGAAAATGTCAAGCCCCTTGAGCATTTCTACAGCGGGCTTAATATCGAGCTTGCCTACAATTTTAAGCAACATAGGCATAGTCTTAATAGTGAGCATAATTTGGCTCCTCCTTAAATCCTGGTATTATTCCTCGGTTTTGTCGCCGCCTGCTGCGGGCTGTCCGCCCTCATTACTTGCGGCTGCGGCTGCTGCCGCTGCCTGCGCGGGTGCCTCGGTGATTTCCTCCACTTTCCACAAGGTGCCGTCGAGGTCGGTGTGCGCGTAATGAGCCAAAAACTCAAAAGCGAGCTCGCCCTCGGCTTTCTTTACCGCCTTTGCGGTAAAGCCGCTCTCGTGCATAGGGTTATAAATGGTGATTTTCTTATATTTGCCGCTGATAAGCTTTGCAAACATAGTAATATTTTTGAGGTATGCGCTATCGGGAATAATGCCCGTTTTCGGGTTGCTGATAGCGTTACCGTCCTTGTCCTGGACGACGCAGCCAGGAATAGCAAGCGCGAGGTTTTCCTGGCTCATACAAAGAGTAGTAACCTTAATAGAGGCTCCCTGCTCCTCGATAACCTGGGTACCCGCCGTCTTGCCGTGTCTGCCGTCAAATTCAATGTCGCGGACGGTTACAGTAGCGGCAAACTCGCCGCCGCCACGAGTAGGAGCCAGGAAACGCTCGGTAGTTTCGCCATAGTCGAGGAAAATAACCGACTCGTCAATCTGGATACTCTCGATTTGCTGTTTGGTAAGATTAGTAACCATTTCGTTACCTCCTAATAGTAGAATAATCTTGCCGACATACATAAACGACGGTGCGCTATATCAAACTCGCTGTCGGCTACGGTGTTTTGGTTGTCAAAGCCGATATGCCCGTACAAGCCAGGCGCGGCTATAAAGGCATTATAAAGCCCATTGCGGAGGCTGTCGCACGCCCTCTCGAGGTTTATTGTTGCGTCGGCGGCTTTTTCGTCCGCCCAAACATCAATATAGAAAGAGGCGAGGTCGCCGCTCTCGAGGTCAATAATGTTAATGCCGCTGACTACTGCAAAAATCGGAGGCGCGTTTTTTGTAGGTGCCTCCTCGTAGGTCGTCGGCAAAATGGTATTAACCCGCTCCGTAAGAGCTGTTATAAATGCCTCGGTATTTACTTTCATAAGGGCGTTACCTCCTCTCGCTTTAAGTGGTTTCGACTACGAGAGCTTGACATATCAGCTCGAGGCACTCGTTTTTAACGGGATATGTACGGATAACTCTATACATCTTGCCGTTATACTCAAAGTGTCCCTCTCCGTTATAGTCGAGCTCCTTAATCTCTACGCAAAGCTCGGGGCGGTAGCCCTGGGCTTGTGCCTGGTAAAACTCGTTTCTCTTTACGCCTTTAGAGTTACAAAAAACCTCGCGTTTCTCGTAGTCCTTATACGGCTTGCGGAGCTTGTCGAGCTTTTCTGTTTCCACGCACAAAAAGCCGATTTCTCGCCAATACATAGCTACGCCTCCTCGATATATTCACTTGATAGCTGTAAATGCCGCTTGAGCATTTCGTAGCTGTTGCGGTACTTTTCAGCGTCCGCGTTATCGAGTCCAAACTCGGCTTTTACATAACAAACAATAGCACGCTTTATAAGAGCGTCGCTCTCGTCCTTAACCTTTGCCGCTTTGATACCGCCTAATAGGAGGTCGGCTTGCGCCGCTCCTATTAGGTCGGTAATTTCTGCGTCAAAGTGAGTGTGGCTTATGCGTAGGTATCGGCGAACATCATAAACAAATTGCTTTGAGATATTCGCCATAGGTCAGCCCTCCGTTATTAGCCCGCTTTCTTAACGAGCTTAACGAAAGCACCCAAGCCCGCAATAGCCTTACTGTCGAACACGCAAGAGCCCAGGTAGTCCACGCTGTTGGTAGCGAGTCCGCTGTGCTCGGACTTAACTACCGCAATATCCTGGGAATAGTTACCCACGATATAGGAGAAGTCGCCGAGGTAAGAAACGCCCGCAGCGAGAGAGCCCGTAAAGTAAACCTCACAACCCATAATGTAGTATTTGCCGTTGGCAAATTCGATAAGGTTGTTTTTGCTCTTGTTCATAAGGGCGTAAAAATCAGCAAAGAAAGTAGCCTTGCTCATAGCCCAAACAGCGTTACGCTCGTAGCCGCTTGCAAGCATACCGTATACGGCGGTAATGTTTGCCTCGGTTACGGCTGCGGTTTCTACCATATCAGTACCCGCAGTATAGGCACCGTTGGCACCCTTGCCGCCCTGGGCTACGCCGCCAGGCTGATTACTGCCCGTACCGACGAAAATAAAGTTTTCAATCTTGCGGGCGATAGCCTCGGCGATAATTTCAACGATATAGGACTCAAAAGCCGCAATAGTCATATTGACAGTAGCGCGGCTCGCCTTAACGAGCTTAACGATTTCGTAACCCGTGAGGCTTACGGAGCCGAGGTTATCGGCTGCAACGGTAATAGCCGCGTTCTCCTGGTGGATAGCTGCGTCGGCGTTGGCACCCTCTACGGCAAACTTGAAATTACCAGGCACGTGGAAAATCTTACAACGCTGCAAAATAGGCGCAACCTCGTACATTTTCTTGATAATTTCGTTAGCGGTGCTCTCGGGGATAGCAGGCAATGCAGAATTTGCCGCGGTGCTATAAGCTCTCTGCTCATTGTCAGTAAGAGCCTTACCCTGCAAAGTCTTTAACCAAGCGGAGCGATACTCCTTGTCCTGGTCGAAAGTGTCCGCAGAGCGTGCGGTTACGGGGTTAGGGATTTCGGTTGCGGGAATAGTGCCCGCGTTAATTCCCTCGATAGTCTGCTTTCTCTTTTCCAAGCCCTTATACTCGGTGTCGAGGTCGCGGAGCTCGGTTGTGATTGCGTCGAGGTCAACCTCGCCGCTGCCCTCGAGCATAGAGCGGAGCTCTGCTTTACGGGCGATAATTTCATTCATACGCTTAATAATTTCGTGCATAGTGATTTACTCCTTTTCTGTTTTTGATAGATTGGTTTTTATGGTTAGCAGTAGGTTAAAGCTATTAGCCTTTGACGGCGTGCGCGTTCCTCCAACGCCTTAAACTCTTTCTCGTGCTCCTCCGAGAAAAAGCCTCTTGCCGTTGTAATGCTTGTTTCGTTGTATGCGGGAAAATCCACCGCCGAAACATCAAACAGCTTTTTTATTTTAGTTATCGTTCTTGTATGGGTTTCTCTGTCATAAGAGCACTCCCTCACAATAAACGAAAAACTCATTTTATCAACGCGGCGTTTCATAACATCACGGTGTAAATTGCGGTGCCGCTCGTCCTCTTTGTCGAGGTGTGCCGCAATGTCGAGCCCTCTATCCGTAATGGAATAATCGAGGGACTTGTTACGAGTACGGGCGTATACGGTAGAGTCGTTCTGCCCGTGGTTGCGGTTAAAGATAAAATCCGACATATCGCACTCGTCGAGAGCACCGCGAGCGATAACCTCTTTGTACTGTACGCCGTCAATTTCACAAATAACGGTAGGCGTATCAAACACAATAGGGGTACCGCGCAGCACGAGCTCGTCGCTGCTGTTGTCGTCGGGAGTAGTAAACGGAGCTAACGCTCGGTACTCCCGCTCATTCGGTTTATAAGGCATATTTACTCGTCCTCCTCTCCGTTGTTCTCGCCCTTTTTTGGTGCCGCAACGGGTGCGGTACCGTCCTCGAGGTCGTCCTCGTCGTCCTCGGTGCCTGCGGGCGGCGTTTTTTCTTTTCCCTTGTCGCCTAATTGGTACTCGTCCGCTTTATCGGCATTAACCATATTAAGCGTTTGTACGCGGCGTTTACCCTCCTCGCCGCCGATAGGCGGAAAGCCGAGCGTTACTAACGCCTGGTCGAGCATTAAGCCGCCAATTTCGGAGAGGTACTTAACTGCTGCGAGCTTGTCGGAGAGTTTCGCATATTGGAGCTTGTTTCCCTCTGCGACAATCAAATTACCAAAGCCGCGCTCTTTGCGGGTAAAGAAACAATTTGTAAAAGCCTGCTCAAGCTGCATAAAAAACGGTCTAATTTCGCCCTCGTAAAAGTCGTCCTCTTGCTCGGGTGTTGCTTTATTCTGCACAATGTTTTCATTGGTGCCGAAATAGTCGTAAATTTCGCCTTTGACATACAAGAGCTGCCCTTGAGGTAGCGGCGTTTGCTTGTCATTGATAGGGGTATAATCGTACTTGTTGTCGGTAACGATAACGCCCGCGCCGTTGTTCTCCATTTTGAGGTTATCTCGTATAAAGTCGTCGCGTCGTGCTTTTAAGTCCTCGTTTTTGGTAGAGGCTGCAACTTTCAAAATACCGCGCACAACCGCCACAAGCTCGGCAAATTTGCTCATAGATTGGTTAAAGGTGTTTGCGGTTTTCAAAACGGGCATTAAAGCCTCGTTATTACTGCCGAAAAGCTCGTTATCGGCGAACATAGAGCCGATATGTATAATATCCGTGTACGGGAAAGTGTAGGTTTTCCCGTTGTAAAAGCGGAATTTCAAAAATAGCTCGCCCTGGTGCTCAAGCAGTTTTATTTCCTGGGCGTTGATATTGTACATAGCCTCGAGCCTGCCCGTGTATTCGTTCCACACGGGAAAAATAAAAGCGTTGTTATAGAGCTTGTACTGCGCCGCTGCGCGGTAGTAGAATTTGTAAGCCGTTGTCAACGGGTTAGGCTGATACTGCAAAATATAGTTAAGCGAGCTGCTCTCCACATCTTGCAATTTTCCGTCGCCTTTTCGGATATGTCGCGGCTGTACTCTTGCCGCTCTGCGGGCGAAAGAGTGAATAGCAGCGCGGACGGTGTTTACCTCCCAGGCATTGCCCGAAAACGGTACAAAATTCGATTGGTAGGAATTGAGGAGCTTATACTCGGTATAGCCGTCGAGAGTCTGCGGCTTTCTGCCAAAGATAGCCTCAAAAAGTCCTCGTCTTTCTTTCATTTTCTCACCCCACATTGTACATAAAGTCGTCGTAATATTTTACATAGATAACCCAAGCATTAAGCAGCGATACCGCCCCGTCAATACGGCGTTTGTCGGTTATCTTAACGGGTTGAATATTATTTACACCGCTTTTCTTTACTGCCGTATTTGATAGGCACCAAATTAAAACGGGGTTTTTGTTGTAGTTTACTATCTTGTCCGCGAAAGCCGCTCCCATTTCTCGCATAGGTTGGCTCCAGGTAAAAGGACCCTGCGCCACGGGCTCCATAGTAAAGCCGTTGCTTTTCATTTCCTCCACCCAATAGCCCGCTAACGCTCGGTCATAGCCAACTTTGAAAGCGTCTATTTTATGCTCGTCGCGCATTTGGCAAAACCACGCCGTAACATCAGAAAAAGTAACGCGGTTGCCGTCGCAGATAGTAAGTAAGCCGCGGTCAGCCCATAGCCTATAGGGAGCCTCGTTTGTATTCTTTTCCTCGAGGTGCTCTACGCGAGCCTGCGGGAGGAAATAGTGCTGCAATACATACACCGTCTTGTCGTCGGGCTTGCGTATTAACAGCGTTGCCGCCGTTAAGTCGGTAGTAGCCGAGAGGTCGCAGCCGCCTATAGCGTAGGTGTTGTACACCTCCGACATATCGAAAACAGCGTCGTTTTTAATTTGGTCGTAAGAGAGCCATACGCTATTATCGTTCTCGCGGTAGTTAAAATCCTTGCATAGCACGCCTGGTAGGTCGGCGGGGTTGTTTTTAGCCCTCTCGACAAAGGCGGCAAGGGTTTTATATTGCTTGATAGCTCCGAGCCCTGGGTTAGCTTTAATCCACATTTGCGGGTTAGTCCACTCGTCGCGGCTGTCGATTTCGTAGAGGATAGGTAAAAAGGTGTCGTCCTTTTTCTTTCCGTCTGCGAGGTCGCAGGCAAGCTCATACATATTGTCAAAAATGCACTCGCGCACCGTTCCCGCTGTCGTTATCATAACGACGAGAGGTTGACGGCGCGAGGAGGTGGACTGTTTCATAACCTCGTATAGGTTTCTGTCGCGGATAGCGTGCAGCTCGTCTATAATTACGGCGTGAGAGTTCAAGCCGTCGAGGGTGTTTGAGTCCGAGGCGAGAGCCTCAAACACGGAGGAGGTAGCAGGAAAATAAACATCATTTCTCCGCTTTTTGATAACCGCCCGCAGCTCGGGCGATTGCTTAATCATATTGACAGCCTCGGTAAGTACCTTTTTTGCCTGGTCTTTTTTGGTCGCTACGGAGTATATTTCCGCCGCGCCCTCATAGTCGGCAATCAGCATATATAACGCAATGCCCGAAAGCAAAGTAGACTTACCGTTTTTACGCCCGCACAAAAACATAGTTTCTCGAAAGCGTCGGTAGTCCGTTTCTTTTTCAAGCCAACCGAAAAGGAGCTGTATAAATGCTTTTTGGAATAGCTCAAGCTGTAGCGGAGCTCCGATAGTTCCTTGCGATTGCTTGCAAAATGTTTCGATAAAGAGTATAGGACGCTCGCCCGTTTCCTCGTCGAAATAGTACGGAAAATCGGGTGCGGGTGCGTCCATTTCCGCCACAAGGCGAGAGTAGACGGCTTTAACCCGCCTGCTCGTAACGATTTCGCCGCTCTCTATGCGGCGGTAGTATTCTTTAACCCAATTCAAGCCTTTTTAGCTGCCTTGTTTGGTTTAGTGGCAAACATCATAAGAGCCTGCCCCGCCTTGTCCGCCTCGGTGCTCGGTGAGAGTTCCGAGAGCTGCTTAATTGTGGCGTTATAGTTCTTTACCATTGCGTTATATGGCTGTAAAAGAGGGTGCGCTCGCTCGATAGTGTAGGCACCCTGCGGCATTTTAACTACGAGCCCGTCCTCGTTAATTTTTGCCTCCATATCCTCCAAAGAAACGAGCATATATGCGGCTCTTTCAATCAATTTTTTAGCGATTTCGAGCTGTTCTTTGGGTAGATTTTTGTAAATTTTCTTAATTCTGTTTTGCTCTTTTTTCTGTCGCGTATATAATGTATCGTCCACACAAAAACTCCTTTCTTTTGTGTTAAGGGTAGGGGGGTAATACACACAAGGGGCGGTCATAAAAGGGGCTTAAACACGGTTCATAAAAAACAACATCAAACTTTTTTGACGGGGGGGAGTGTCTGCGTTCTCTCGGCTGTCGCGTCGGCTGCTGCGTGTACCTCAATCGCTACAACATTGATAGCGTTTAGTATTAACTTTGTGCCCTCGACAGTATCGAGAATAACGGTGCCCTCCTCAAGAGCTGACGCGAGCCGCTCTTGAAAGTCTGTAGTAGTAGCCTCGACATTGAAAGACAATGCCGCGTTGCTCGTGTATATAATTACCTCGCATACTCTGCTCATAGGTAGCCCTCTCTTTCTACGAGGTTTCCCTCGTCGTCGAACATTAAGCCCGCTGCTGTAGCAGGCTGTCCCTCGTGCTCTATAGCGTGGCACTCGCGGCATACGAGCTCGAGGTTGTCCTCGGATAGCGTAATACTCGGGTTGTCTATGTTCTGTGGTGTGAGGTGTATTTTGTGGTGTACTATTTCGCCAGGTCTACCACACCGTACACATAGTCCCATATCGCGCTTGTATATATATTCCCTGGTTTCTCGCCAGGCTGTGCTCAAATAAAACTTGCGTGCAAATTCTCTCATATAGCAGCGTCCCGCCCTCTCCGCCGTTGTAGTGCTATATCTGCTCCCGATACAACGACAAAACGAGCCGCTTTGCAGCAGCTCGCTTAACCGTCAATTTCTACGGTATCAGTTTACCACCACAAAAAGCAAGTTTCTATACAGCGTTTTTTCAAATGCCCTAAATTGAGGGCAGCGCAGAGGCTCCGTAGTAGAGCAAAGCAAACTCCGCTACGGCTTTATTTCGGAGGTTGTAAACCGTCGTAGGCGACTCCACATACAAAGCCTCCGCTATAGCCTCTTTTGAGCGTTTCTCGATATACCACAAAACGACGACTTTTTTATGCTCGTCGGAGAGCTGCTCTATAATGCCCTCAACCTCCGCGAGCGTGCGCTCCGTTTCTGCGATATTTCGGGAGCACTCCGAAAGCTCCAAAAGCTCGTTAAGAGTGTCGCTTACAAAATGCGAGTCCGTAAACGGCTTGCTATAGTCGATAGCCCCAGGCTCTCGAGGCTTGCCCTGCTCAATTAAGCGTTGCTCTCTGTTTCTTAAATTTTCTAACGCCCTTTTGAGCGTAGGTACGGAGCCGAGCACTTGCTCCGCTGCCTTAAAGTAGTTCATAAAATCACCTCCGAAAAAATGCTTATTTTCCCGAGCTGCCAAAGCCTCCCGCTCCGCGCTCGGTTTCCTCGAGCTTGTCTACTTGCTCGAGTTCGGGCGTAAAAATCGGCAATAATACTATTTGGCTGATTTTGTCGCCCTTGTGTACGGTATAATCAAAGCCGCTGTTGTTATAGAGCTTAACAACAATGCTCCCCGTATAGCCTGCGTCGATAACGCCCTCGCTTGTAATGCCGTGTTTGACATTAAGCCCGCTTTTGCTTTTCAAAAAGCCGACATAACCCGCGGGGATTTCGATATGTACGCCAATATCAAAACACGCGCTCTCTTGAGCGGGTACCACTTGCTGCTCCCTGGCGTAAAGGTCGTAGCCTGCGTCTGTCGCGTGTGCCCTGGTAGGCATAATCGCGTCTTTGTCGAGTGCAACTCTCATTTTCAAACCTCCTAAAATGTTACTGTTACATTGAGCACCGCAGCGGCGAGCCAATATACAGCGCGTTTATAGTCCTTGCCGATAATGCACATAATCGCCGCGCCCACATCAAGCAAAATAAGCGCAACGGGAAAAATATACATAGACATTTTCTTTTTCTCCTTTCCCTGGGAGTAGGTCTTATTGTCGTTCATAATGCCCTCGCTTTCGGCTCCGTTTCGGAGCGGGTTTCTTGTACATTTGGACGGTTAAATAATAGCCGCCGTTAATTTCGTTGAAATACGGCTTTACATCTGCCAGGGCGTAACCCTCGTAGAGCTTTTCGAGCTCCTCGCGGTTGTCGTAGCCGCTGTCGTGAAATTGTTTAACCTTGTATTGCGGTAGCCTGCCGTCCCTCTCCGAGGTTTTCGGCTGCTCGAGGTTGCGGGACGCGCACCAACGCTTGCCGAGGATAGGCTCTTTAACGAGATATTTTGCGATACCGACGATACCGTACTCGTCAAACTGTAGCGGCTTTGCTGTTGTGTAGCCTCTGCCCCAAATATCGGCAAGCTCGGTAATGTCAATACCGCCGCTCATAACGATATGATGATGTAAGCGGGCTGTTTTCTTTCCGATTTCGGTAACTGCTACATACTTGAGCTCGGGTAAACCGTTCTTTTTGCGGTACCGCTTAACCCTGCGGAGAAAATTTTGCATTTCTCTTTGTGCGTCCTCGGGAGAGTCGGGGTAGTTCTCGTCGTTGTATGTAAGGTCAAACCTTATGTCCTTTTTGGTAAAATTCGTATTAAGCAGGCGTATTAACTTTCGCTCTGCGTTTCGTTGGTTGAGTTTCTTTTGAGTTTCCGAGGTCGGCTTACGCTTTTTGCTCCGTCCTCGCTGATACTCAAATACGGGGAATATGTCAACCTCCAAATATTCGCCGCAATAGTGTTTCTTTTCTCTGTATAGGCAACGCATATTTTAACCTCCGTGTTTACTCTTGGGGCTCTGCCCCAAACCCCGAGGTTTAACGCTTTAGTTTTCCATAAGGGAATTGAGAAAAGAGCGGAGCGGGCAGCACATACACGCACTCCGCCCTCGTTCCCTTATGCTAAAATCTTATAACGCGCTCGAGTCGCACCTCTGCATTGCTCTATCCTCGTTATAAGCAAAAGCCTTATTTATACTCGGGTTATCAATGAAAGCCAACAGAGAGAGGGTATATATAACCCGCTCGGGTACTGTGCTCTATTTGGTCGTTAAGTTATTATCCATTACGAGCCCGAAATAGAGCCGCTTTCTGCTCTTGTTTCTATTGACTTTCCGTTGCCTCTGTGCTATAATATATATAGGTAATTGAGTAGCACAAAGGCGGCTACGGCGGCTATCACTCGGGCGGAGTGGTAGCCGCTTTTTTATTACTTTCGTTGTGCCTCGTACTCGTCCGCTTTGGTGAGTACCTTAATAGAGTAGCTTGTTTCGTATACGCCTTTATCCCAAAGGGTAGAGGCTCCATACTCGCCCATATTGTAAGCCATACATACCAGGGCGGGCTCGTCGTACTTTTCAAATAAGCGGCGGAGGATATATAGCCCCGCGCGTATGTTTTGGTATGGCTCGTTAAAATCGGTAATACCCAGGGCGGAGGAGAGCTCCGCGTGATTGCATTTGTTAATCTGCATTAAGCCGTAGTCGTTAGTCCCGCTCACTACATCAGCTCTAAAAGAGGACTCCGTATACATAAGAGCCATAGCAAACTCAAAGTCGATATAGTAAGCCTCGCATAAATAATAGGTAAACTCTTGCAGCTCGACGGGCAGCGCACACTCGAGCGGCTCAAACTCGGAGCCGAGCTCGTAATTAAAGGTAAGCCCGCCGTTTTCGGTTATGTATCTGCCGTCGCGGGTGCCGTACAGCTCGTCCGAGAGTTTAGGCGCAGGCTCGGAGCCGCCGAAAGCTGATATAGCCGCCACGGTTACGCCGCCTATAATTGCGCCGATAAGAAATATACATATAATAAAGGTAATAACTCGTCGCTCCGCTTTGCTCACGGTGCGGCGGCTTTTTTTATGAGTCATAAAACAACCTCCTTAATTTTTGCGGGCTCCACAATAGAAACGCTGTTGTTATTCTTGTCTGTGAGCTCCGCTGTATAAACGGGCTTTCCGTCTTTGTTTCGCTTGATAATAGCCGATACGCATTTATAAACGATACCGTTATGCTCTACGGGGCACCCGCTAAACAAAGCATTGTTAAGCTGCTGAAAATCCATATAGCCCGCTCCTTATTTCTTTTTGTTGCCAAAAATACTAATAACAGCCAGGGTAACGCAAATAATAATCGTAATAATAACGCCGTCGCTCATTTGCCCGCCTCCTCTCTCATATATAAGTAAAAGTCTACTGTTTCGCGGAGGGCTTGCTCGCTCTGCCGCCTTGATTGCTGCGCGTGATATACGGCGCGTCCCTCTGCGTCGTATATGGTAATATGATTATTGAGCCCGCTTTGTACTACGGTATAGCCTTTGTACTCAACCTCGGTAGAGAGGTAGTCGCAAGCGCACATTTCGTAATACTCACACCGCAGGCAGCAGCGTTTACAATCGGGTTTCTTTGTAAACCATAATTTGAGGCGGAGGCGGAGGCTTGCTGTTGCCTCCGCTGCCTTATATTTAATAATGTAATAGACTTGCTTTATTGCCGTTTGTGGTAAGTAACCGTATTTTCTTTTTACTTTTTTCTCCGCTTTTTCGTATGCCGTTAAAACCGCTGCATACTCTCGTGTGAACTTATACGCGAGCAGGCTTTTTCCGTTTTTTCGTCCCATAGCAAAGAAAACTCTTTTATTACTTTTGTAAAACTCGTAGAGCTTTTGCACCTTGTCGAGCGTTGCGATTATTTCCTCGGGTGTCATTTTTTCGTTATCGTAACCGCATAGGGTGTCATATAGATATAAAAAACCGTCGTAGCCGTTTTCTATGTCGGCAATTATTTTATTAAGCGTTTCAATTAGCTTTTTTCGCTTTTCGCCCGCTTTCATAATGTCGCCTCCTCTCGCGCCTATCGGCGCAGATTACTTAAAGATTTCGGGATTGAAAATACAAGCGGGGGCGACTCCGTAACCGTAAAGCGCGTAGCTGACGTCCAACGCTCCACTCGTGTACACACCGCGCACGCCGTTCGCGGTCCCAGGGTGGCAGCTCCAGGGAGTAATAGTCCATACCCAGGTATCATACTGCGGCATAAACTTACGGTACTTGCGGTAAAGGTTGTCCGAAAGCAACGCCACAAAATCCTCGGAGGTGCCGTAATCGGTCATACCGTCGTCGGAGGTGAGGTCGGAAACAAACGGGAGGAGGTCGCCTTTATCGAAATTCTTTACAAACTCCTCGTTGAGGTATTTACGGAGAGAGGATTTGCGCCAATCGTTGGAGCCGTCCTCGTCGTATGCCATTTCGTCCTCGAGGCGTTTTGCAGCTACGGCGAGTACGCCGCCCTGCTCCATACCGAGAGCGACAAACTCAATACCGCCACGGGTAAAATGCTCGCCCGCCTGCGGTACCTTGCTTACATCTGCAACGGGTGCCGCTTCACCCTCGGAGCTTTCGTCCTCGTATTCGTCGTCGTATTCTGCGGGTGTAAAAATGCCCGCAAAGGCAAGGGAAACAACCGCCTCGGCTCTTTTCTTGTTGTCCTCGGGGTTGGTGTTGGTTGCTATATCGTCGCAAAGCGACTCGATAGCGGTTAAAATGCTGCTGTTCATAAGGTTTTACCTCCTAAAAATTTTCGTATGTATCTACTAACTTTTGCAGCTCCGCAAAGAGCGGGGCTATAGCGCGCTTGTTTTGCCTTGCGTTGAGTAACTGTTTACCCAAGGCGTAAAAGGCGGAGAGCTCGCGCTCGGTGGCTTTCGCCTGCTCTACAACCTTTCGGGCGTTCTTAACCTCGGTGCGAGCCGCTCTCATTTCGTCAAATTCCTTTGCCGAGAGCTGCACGCTTGCGGTTACGCCTTTAGGCTTACCTCCGCCACGGAGCAAATATAGACGGTTGCGCGTCGCGTCCTGGGTGCGGTTAAGCTCCTCGGAAAGCTGCGCGATAGTCTTACGCTCCTTTTGGTACCCGTGTAACAGCAGCTCGTCCTCCTCGGTAGTCCAGGCTCCCGTCTTAACTGCTGCCCGCTCGGGTGTAAATTCGTGTCCGCATTGCGGGCACTTAACAGCCTTGCACATCTGCTACACCTCCTCGTATATATAATCAAATAATGAAAGCTGTACGGGTGGCGGGTTAGCTATATAAGCGTCCACCTTGTCGGATATTTCCTTAAATGTTTGTCCGTACTTAAAGCCCTCCGATACCTTGTTGGGTACGCTGTCAAAGGTTACGAGCTCCGCCCATAATTCGGGGTGGTGGGTTTTAAGATACGCAAACTCTTTTATAGTTTGATTAGGGCAAAACCAACAGCCGCCACGCTTTGCAAATTTGTATGTAGGAGAGATAAGGTTGTAAGGTCTTAATATGTCGTATGTCTGCTCCTCTATAATTCCTTGTTGCTCAAGTAGGGAAATTTGCCCTTTCTTGTGGACGCGCTCGAGTCTTTCGGGCTCGTCGGCGGCTATGCCGATATATTCCTGGTATTCTCTGCCTAACGATTTAATGTACCGTTTCATTGGGTTTACTTTTTCTCTGTTCAAAACACACATACCGCCGAGGAGCCAAGCTGCAAGTTTCCCCTTGTTTTCCTCTTTGCGGGGATTTTTAATTGGGCGGTAGAAATTATAAACATAATCTCTTTCGCCCTCGACTACTTTAACTTTGTAACCCCAGGACTCAAAAAGCGGTATAGCGTGATTAAATATCCACTCTATTACCTCGGGATATTCGGCGTATATGCCCCGTTTTTTGTCAAACCATATTAAGGAAATAATAATAAGGTCTATAGGTATTCCGAGCTCGTGAGCTAATACTATAGTTGCCGTAGAGTCTTTACCTCCGCTCCAACATATAATATTTAGCTTTCTATCGGTGCTCATAGTGCCTTGAGCACATCATTTGTAATAGCCCGCTCGCTGTCGGCTGTAATACAAACTTTGCGCTTGTGCCCGTTTTTGTAGGTAATATTGCAATACTCCTCGGCGGTGCCGTCGTCGTATTCATAGGAGAGGGACTCTACGCCGCTATCGAGCCGTTGGATAAACGGCTGCAAGCTAAACTCGATAAAGTCGCTTTTTTCAACAAAAGGAATAGAAATACATTGCTCTCTCATTCTTGCGCCTCCTCTATGTAGTCGAGCGCCTCCTCGAGAGAGGAAACGGCAGAGTCGAGAGCGTCTACTGCTGCCTCGGCTCTTTCGTAGCGTTCCGAGCTTTGGAGGTTTTCGGGTATATTGTCCTTGTATTCCTCCTCCTCGTCGTACAACATTTCGAGGCGGTCTTTAGCCTCGGAGATAATGTCGTAAAGTTCTTGTAATTCTTTTCTGCGTACTTTGTTCATAATAAAATCACTCCGTTTTATTTTTATTTTGTTTTACTGCGCCGTGGCGGGCTTTCGGTGCCCTCGGCGTTTGATACTGTCTTGTACGGTCTTTTGTGCAAGCTCGGCACTATAGCCGCTACGCCCGTTACCGTCGAGCTCACCCGTTCCGCCTCGCGTCATTTCTCTATAAATGGTTGCAAGGTGTACTCCAAGCTCGGAGGCAATGTCGGCGAGGCTTACGCCTGCTGCATAAAGAGCCTCAATGCTCTTTCTGTCCTCGTAGGTGAGGTATCGGCAAGTCATACGCGCTATACTCCTTTCTTTTCTCTGTAGGTGAGAGCAAGAAAGGGGAGGGCGCGCCCTCCGCTTTCTTATTCCCTTATGCTAAAATCTCATAACGCGCTCGAGTCGCACCTCTGCGTTGCTCTATCCTCGTTATAAGCAAAAGCCATAAAAAAATAAGTGCGTTAGGTCTTAAAAACCTTTCGCACTTATTCTAAAACTTTTTATTTTTTAGCTTTTCGTTACATTTTACTTGCAATAGTAAAAGAAATATATTATCATAAAGTGTAATGTTCTATTTTGGAGGCTTGTAAATGGCTGATTATCGTTCAATGAATATGGCTGCTCTTTCAGCGGAGTTTAGTAAAGTCCGCGCAGACTATGAAAAGATTAAAGCCTCGGGACTTTCTCTTGATATGACCCGCGGCAAACCCGGCTTCGACCAGCTTGACCTTTCCGAAGGACTTCTCGACTGTGTTGGCGGAGATAAGGGATATATTGCAATGAAGGGTACCGACTGCCGTAACTACGGTGGACTTGACGGACTTGATGAGTTAAAAGAGCTCTTCGGCAAGGTGCTCGGAATTAATTGGGAAAATGTTATCTGCGGAGGAAACTCCTCGCTTAATATGATGTTTGATACCATTACTCAAGGTATGGTTTCGGGCTTTGGAGAAGGACCGTGGCTGACTCAGGGACCGATTAAATTCATATGCCCTGCGCCCGGCTATGACCGCCACTTCGGTATCTGCGAATACTACGGAATTGAAATGATCACAGTTGACTACCTCGAAGACGGCCCCGATATGGACGCTGTTGAAGAGTTAGTTAAAGACCCCAGCGTCAAGGGTATGTGGTGTGTTCCTAAATATTCAAACCCCACTGGAATCACCTATTCCGACGAAGTAGTAAAGCGGATCGCAGCGCTTAAACCTGCCGCAAAGGATTTCAGAATAATGTGGGACAACGCCTATGTTATTCACGACCTTTGCGACGAGGGCGACCAGCTTCTCGGAATTTATGAAGAATGTAAGAAAAACGGAAATGAAGACCTTGTTATAATGTTTACCTCAACCTCAAAAATTTCTTTCCCCGGTGCCGGAATTGCAGTTGAGGCGGCAAGCGATAACAACCTTCGTATCTTAAAGTCAAGAATGACAGTGCAGACTATCGGACCCAACAAGCTCAATCAGCTTTGCCACGCTAGAATGTTCCCTGACATCGACTCACTCCAAGCTCATATGGAGCGTCACGCTAACGTTCTTCGTCCGAAATTTCAGGCCTGTCTCGAGAGCTTTGATCGCGAGCTCAAGGGTCTTGGAATCGCTGAATGGACCCGTCCGCTGGGTGGATACTTCATCAGTATGATGGTATTGCCTGGTACCGCAAAGCGTGTTGGCGAACTTTGCAAAGAAGCCGGACTCGCCATTACGAAGCCCGGCGCTACCTATCCTTACGGTAAAGACCCCAAGGATTCAAACATCCGAATTGCTCCCTCATATCCCTCTGTCACGGATATTGCGGCGGCGGCCGACGTGCTCTCGGTTGCGGTTAAATACGCTTCTCTCGAAAAGCTAATCGCAGACAAAAAATAAATTGTTTGACTTTAGTTCCACACAATAATATAATATATTTTATAAATACACTTCTCTGGAGGACCTGCCATGAAAGCAAAAAAGACAGGTAAGTGGGTTTTTCCCGTCATACTGGCGCTGATACTTATCCTTACCTATACCGCATTTTTCGGCATTGAAAACTATTACGGTGACAACCGCGAAATTATTTTCAAGGGTGTTAACGACATTCGTTGGGGTATTGATATCCGCGGTGGTGTTGAAGCAGTTTACTCACCCGATGTTACCGATACCGAAATTACAGACGAAATGATGGATGCCGCAAAATCTATTATTGACGTAAGACTTATCGACCGCAACATTACCGACGCTGAGGTTTTTGCAGACAAGAATAATAAGCAGATTGTTGTCCGCTTCCCTTGGTCGGCAGATGCTACGAGCTTTGATGCGGATGCCGCTTATGAAGAAATAGCGGCTCTCGGTGAGACCGCTCTCCTTACCTTCCGCGAGGGTACAAGCCAGACAGGCACCCTTATCCTTGAGGGCAAGGATGTTGCAAAGGCTTATGAAAACGTTCATCCCGAAAACGGTTCCAATATCGTTTCACTTGAGTTTACCGCAGAGGGAAAAGCAAAGTTTGCCGAGGCTACAAGAAAGCTCGTTGGCAGCCAGATTTCTATTTGGATGGACGAAACATGTATTTCTTCCCCCACAGTTAACTCTGTTATCGACGGCGGCACCTGCTACATAGACGGTATGGCAAGCGCTGAAGAAGCAAAAGACCTTGCTAACAAGATTAACGCAGGTTCGCTTCCCTTCGCACTCAAGAGTGATAACAATAAGACACAGATTGTTTCTCCCACACTCGGTGAGAATGCAAAGACCGTAATGCTTTATGCTTGCATTGCTGCTTTTGCCGCAGTTTGCGTGATTATGATTCTGCTTTACAGACTTCCCGGTGTTATTGCTTGCTTTGCACTTATGGGTCAGCTTGCAGCTATGTTCGCCTGTCTTTCCGGCTACTTTGCATCGGCAGACAGCTTTACCCTCACCATCCCCGGTATTGCAGGTATTATCCTTTCAATCGGTGTCGGTGTTGACGCAAACGTAATTGCCGCTGAGCGCATTAAGGAAGAATTCAATAACGGCAAGACAATTGATGCCGCTATTAACTCAGGCTACAAGAATTCTATCAGCGCTATCATCGATGGAAACGTTACAATCGTTATCGTATCCCTTGTTCTTATGGGTGCTTTCGGTTCTACCGATTCTATCGTTGGAAAGATCTTTGCTCCCCTTATGTCACTCTTCGGTGCAACTATCACCGGCTCTATCTACTCCTTCGGTTACACACTCCTCCTCGGCGTTGTCTTCAACCTGCTCATCGGTGTTCTCTGCTCCAAGTGGATGATCAAGAGCATCTCAAGATACAAATTCTTTAGAAAGCCTGTTTTATTCGGAGGTGCTAAGTAATGTTTAAAAATATAAATTTTAACAAAGCCCTCAAGCCCGTGCTTATAGGCTACGCAGTTTTCTGTATTATCGGTATTGTGTTTGCCTTCGTTTGGGGCGGTATAAACCTCTCTATCGATTTTAAGGGCGGTACAAGAATTGCCTACACCTATGACGGCGGTGTTGATTTCAGCACTGTCGAGACCGAGGTTGAAGCCGCTATCGGCAAGGATGTTATCGTCAGCGAAAACGTAGGTCTTTCAGACGAATCTGCAAAAACCCTTATCATCACCCTCGTCGGTGAAGATGCAATCTCTACCGATGACCAGATGGCTATCGAAGATGCTATACTTGAGGTTTATCCCGAATGCGGCTGTGAGTTTAGTGAATCAAAGTCAGTAAGCCCATCGCTCGCCGGTGCATTCTTCCTTAAATGTATCGTTGGTGTTGTTATTGCGGGCGCACTCGTAACTGTATATGTTGGTATTCGCTTTAGAAAAATTGGAGGTGTTTCGGCTGCTATTACTGCATTCGCAGCACTCTTCCTCGATGTATTTGTTGCCTTCTTCACCTGCACAATCTTTAATCTCCAGATTGATATGAACTTTGTCGCAGTTATCCTTACCCTTCTCGGTTACTCTCTTAACGATACAATCGTAATTTACGACCGTATCCGCGAGGACAAGGCACTTTACTATAACCAGCCCACCGCTGAGGTTATGAACGGTGCCGTTAACAAGGTTAAGAAGCGTACTTTTGTCACCACTGTAACAACCTTCTTCGCAGTTATGATGATTGTTATCGTTTCGGAGTTCTTCGGTCTCACCTCTCTCCGCAGCTTCGCAATCCCGATGGCATTCGGTCTTATTTCGGGCTGTGTTTCTTCTCTCTTCGTATCCGCTCCTCTTTGGGTACTTTGGAAAAACAGAACCGAGAAAGCAAACTAATAAACAACTTAAAAAGCCAACTGTCGAGCGACAGTTGGCTTTAATTTTTTGTTTGATTATTCTTCAATTAATCCTGCTTCGCGTAGCTTTGCGATAAAATTCTCTATTGTGTTTACTGCTTGTTCGCGGGTGCAGTCATACTTTTCAAGAAAACGCTTTGCTATTTGCTCTACCGTGATATCCTCTTTAAGACATCCAAGTATAAATCCGCCGGTGTCATTGAGAGTGAGCATTCCGTTAAAACCGGCTTCGTTTCCATCCACAGCAATAGCAACTGTTTTATCGGCTACGTTTTTAATTATAAACTCAATTTTCAGCTTCATAAACTTCTCCCTTAATAAGGTTTGTTAGTGTATTGTAACATAAAAAAAGTATAATTACAAGATTTTAATTCGTATTGATAAAACTCTTTTTCCGATTGACAAAATGCTACCCTTAGGGTATAATAACAAGGAAAATTATCTGATATGCCCATATAGTTAAATGGATATAACAGCCCCCTCCTAAAGGAGTGTTTTAACAAACACCTTTGCAAAAAGGCAAAAGGTAATCTGTTTGAACTATATCGTATATGCGCTTGTAGCTCAGCAGGATAGAGCGTCCGCCTCCTAAGCGGAAGGTCGGGGATTCGAATTCCTTCAAGCGCGCCAAAAACCGTCTCGAAAGAGGCGGGTTTTGCTTGTCAACACCCGCATAAATAAAGGAATTTTGCCATATTGGCTCCCTCTGACGAGGGAGCTGTCGGCGAAGCTGACTGAGGGATAGATTTTTGCTTTTTTCACTTTCTCTCCCTAGCTCTTTTGCTAATCGGTTTTTTAGCAAAATTCTTCGGATTTCTACAGGCGTATGTTCGATCCATAGCCTTTTTCGCAAAAATGTATTGTATTTCATAGATAATTGTGGTAAACTAGACATTGCCAAACTAATTAAATATGCAAAGTGGTATTTTTATATCCAGGGGGTTATTGTACCCTTTTTATACCATTTTCAGTTCCGTATAAATTTGATAAAAACGCAAATTCTATTATAGCGGAATTGTAATTAAACCATTTTGCATAATTAGTTTGGCGACTATCAGAGTTTGCGTTTTTTGTGCGGTTACTTCGGTAGCCGCACTTTTTATTTTACGGAGGTAAAAAAATGAAATGTCCTAATTGTGGATCAGAAAAAATTCAATTCGGTACTAATACAAGCGGTGGCGGCTTTTCCTTATCGCAATCTTGTTGCGGAAGCATATTGCTTGGACCTCTTGGTCTGCTTTGCGGCGCTTGCGGTTCGGGAACATCAACCGAAGAATTTTGGATATGTCAAGATTGCGGAAACAAGTTCTCTAACAGAGAGGGACAAAGAGTTAAAGAAAAAGAAGATTATGCCGAGCAGCAAAAACAAGCCGCTAAAGAAGCAGCACACAAAAACTATTTGGAAAACAAAAAAATTAAAGACGAAATGGTTGAAAAGTACGGTAGTATTTCGGTTATTAACAAAGAAGTGGGTCTTTTGTTGAAAAACAAAGATGAAAAGTCCGAAAGATATAACAAGGCTTTAGATATTTTCGTAGAACAAAGCACCGATACAAAAATTAAAAAGCTCGATAAAAAAAGAAAAAAATCCTTTGAGTTACATATAGAACTGTTGTTAGTTGCTATTGTACTGACCATTATAACTCTTATATTTGGGTTATTTCCCATTGCTATACCCATTGCAGTTTTTGGAGTCGCTCTATTTATTTATTCAATATGTAGAGAAATAAATCCTATACAAAGCAAACTTGATAATATTTTCACAGAAAATTCTCCCGAAGGAAAAAAGCTATATAATGAAATGAAAACTGCCGAAGAAGAATATAAACCCTGGGAAGAAATAATAAAAAAAATTGATGCTTGCGACCAATACGAAAAACAAATAAAAAATGAGGAATAATATACTTTTAAAGATTTATTATCATTTATTTAATATTGGGCATAATGCTGGTTGCCATCAACGGGCAGACCGCAGTTTCTTTTATAAAGGATACCAGTTCCCTGTTTGTGCAAGGTGTACGGGTGTTTTAATCGGTTACATTATTACTTTACCTGTGCACCTAGTATGGCAGTATGATTATTACCACTGCATCGCCTTTGCGTTGATTATGCTATTCGATTGGAGTTTGCAATTTTTTAAAATCAAGCAATCTACCAATTTACGTCGATTGGCAACAGGAATACTCGGTGGCTTCGGTGTTCTCGGAATACAATTTCTTTTTATTAAACATTTTATAACGCTTATCCCATAACAGACAAAAAGAACTCGACATAAACTGTCGAGTTCTTTTCTTATTTATCGCAATTGAGCATTGTTTTGCCTTCTCCGCAGAGAGATGCGAAATCCTTGATAAAGGTGTCGTCTGCAGAATCTACACAGGGGTGCTTGATAAGTCCCTCAATAACATCAGGGGCGACTGTTACGGCACGGATACCCGACTCGCAAAGTTCCTGCACCTGAAGAGAGTTTTTAAAGCTTGCGGCAAGGATTCTTGTCTTGTATCCGCTTGTTACAAATATATCCTGCATCGTTCTTGCAACACCGATACCGTTATTTCCAAGGTTATCAATACGGTTTATGTAAGGCGCGGCATAATCGGCTCCGCTCTTTGCAGCAAGATATGCCTGAAGCGGGTTATAGATCGCTGTTGCAGTAACCTTATAGCCCTCACGTGACAGAATACGCATCGCCTTGAGTCCCTCAGGAATGGTCGGAATCTTGATAAAGGTTTTTGATTTGTCACCAAGCACCTCTACAATATGTCTTCCCTCTTTTACCATATCCTCTGCTGTAAGGGATATTACCTGAGCGTGAAGCTCGGCATCGGGACCGATAAACTCACGGATTTCCTTTAATACCTCATAAGGATTTCTGCCAGTTTTTGCCAGTATTGAGGGGTTTGTTGTAACACCGTCAATAGGATAAATTTCGCATATTTCTTTTATTCTTTTAATGTCTGCATCGTCAATAAGTAGTTTCATTAATTTTTGCTCCTTATACCTCAATTATTTGTATATTGTTTTCATAAAGCTCGGAAAGCTCCGCTGTACGGTCTGCACGGTTTATTACAAGGGTGATGTTTCCTACACAATCGCAAACCTTCATAAAGCCCGCTCTACCAATTTTGGTGTGGTCGGCTGCAATAACAATTTGCTTTGCACCCTTCATCATTATGCGGTCGATTGTTGCTTCCTCTGCGTGATAGGTGGTAATTCCTTTCTTCATACTTATTCCGTCAATCGCCATTATAGCCCAATCTGCCTGATAACGAGAAAGCTGATCCTGCGCATCCCCACCATAGGTGAATTTGTATTTTGTATTTACCTCACCGCCAAGCAAAATCACGCGAAATGATGAAACATTACCGAGAAGGGTTGCAACATCAAGGGAATTTGTAACAATATTGAGATTGTTGCGCTTTTTAAGTTCGTCTGCAATCATCTGTGTGGTTGTTCCCGAGTTTATAAAAAGAGTGTCACCGTCATTAATCATTTCAGAAATAGCAGTGGCAATTGCTTCTTTTTGGTGCGACTGCGAGATTTCAACGTTTTCAGGGATTCCCGGCTTCTGGGTTGTGCGGCTCGAATAAACGGCGCCACCGTTCATTCTGACAAGATAACCATCCTTTTCCAGCGCCTGTAGGTCGTTTCGGACAGTAACGGGTGTTACTCCGAGTTTTTCGCTCAGCTCCGACACGAAAACTTTGCCCGCGCTTTTAAGCTCATCGAGAATTTTATCTCTGCGGATATCGATTTTGAGTTTACTTTCAGCCAAAATCATACCCTCCTTTATATATTAGTAAAGGCTCTTCTTGTTGAGACGCTCGCCTACTGCTCCGCCCGGATGAACGAGAGCAAACTGCTCTGCCTGATAATCAGTCTCCTCAACCATAGCGGTCTGAAGGGCGTGGAAAATCATACAAAGTGCGGTTGTGCTTGTTGTACCCTGCATATTATACTTGTCGGTCTCGCGATTAACATACTGCTTTAATACTACATCTGCCATCTGGGCAAGAGGAGATTCGGTCTTTTCGGTGATTGTGATAATAGACACACCCTTTGCCTTGCAAATATCAGCTATGGGAAAAAGCTCCTTTGTTGCTCCGCCACGAGATGCAAATATCATAACATCGCCCTTTTGAAGATAACCCGTGCCGCCATGTACTGCCTCTGCAGGAGAAATGAACTTTGCAGGCCGGTCAATGCAACACATAAGGTGTGCAAAATGCTGGCAGGCAATTCCTGAATGCCCGCAGCCTGCGGCACCGATGCGCTCTGCCTTGCAGAGAAGCTCTACTGCTTTAGAGAAAGCCTCGTCGTTAAGGTGATTTTTCATTTCAGTAATACAAGCCGCTTCAATATCATAAGCCGCCTTTGCTGAGTCGAGTGCTATTTTACTTATCATTTTTAACTGCCTCCGTGGGTAAAAATTTTCTATTTAGATAATAATATTTTCTCTTTCAAAAATCAATATGCTAAATTATACAATTTGCATAGATTATATTGTATTTTTTTAACGAAAATGATAAATTAACGAAAATAAGATTGATTAAAACAAAAAAACTCTGTATAATTAGATGGTAAATTAATATTTTAGAAAGAAGGAATTTCTATGCCTCAAAAGAGAAAAATCACAACTCCTTTTTTCGAGATAGGTCCTAAATCCTATCTTGTCGGAGACGAAGTTCTCGAATTGGCAAAAGCGGCAGACGCCGCCGCAGAAAAGTACGGCGTAAGCATTATCTTCACAACACCCGTTGTGGATATTCGCAGAGTAAAAGAGGCAACAAAGAACATCTTTGTTTTCGCTCCCCACATGGACCCTCTCTACCCCGGCAGAGGACTTGCAGATATACTCCCTGAGTCTCTCGTTGCCGCAGGCGCAGACGGTGTTATGCTTAACCACTGCGAGAAGCCCCTCGAGTTTGACGTGTTGAAGGAAACAATCACACGCGCTGATGAGGTTGGTCTTATCTCAATCGTTTGTGCAGACTCTCTTGCAGATGCAAGCAAAATCGCTACCCTCAATCCCGACATTATAGTTGCAGAACCCTCCGAGCTTATTGGAACCGGTGTTTCGGTTGGCAAGGAATATGTTGAAGCCGCAACAAAGTCGGTCAAGGATGTAAACCCCGACATTCTCGTTCTCACTGCCGCAGGTATTGCAAACGGAAACGACGTTTACAACACCATTATTGCAGGTGCTGATGCAACCGGCTCTTCTTCGGGCGTTGCAAAGGCTCCCGACAGAGCTGCAATGGTAGACGAAATGATTTCTGCCGTAAGACGCGCTTATGATGAGCGTAATAATAAATAATTAAATTTTTGGAGGAAAATCATCATGGAATTTAAAGTTTTTCAGAAAGAATTAGAGCTTCAGTCTAGAGGTTGGATTCCCACCTTCCACGACGTATCTAAGGAAATCATGGAGATTGTTGCAGCATCCGGCGTTAAGAACGGTACCGTTTGCATTGCTTCTCACCACACCACCTGCTCTGTTATGATTCAGGAGTGCTCACACGATATCGACACCTTCGACCTTGAATATCTCCAGCACGACCTTCTCGACATCATGCGCGGTCTTGTACCTGACTACACCGACGAAGGTGATTATCGTCATCCCGGCCCGATTCACGCACAGTTTGGTCGCTATGTAAACGAACCCGGTAACTACACCAGCATGAACACCGACGGACACCTCCGCTCTGTTTTCTTCGGAAGAAGCGAAACTATGACCATTAAGGACGGCGTTCTTGACGGTGGCGAGTTTGCTCACATTTACTTTATTGACTGGGACCACGTTCGCGCTCGCCGCAGACAGCTTAACGTAACCGTTATGGGTACCACAGAGGAAATTACCGACAGAAAGTGGAATAACGGTGAGATTATCAATACTCTTCGCAAGTTTACTCCCGATGAGAAGGCTTACGATGAGAGATTTGACCTTCAGCAGAAGAGATAATTTAACATAAATATGTACCCACCGCAGAAAAATCTGCGGTGGGGGATTTTTAATAAGCAGATATTTCTTGCTCCAATGTCTTAAACAGCGGCTATAACGCCTTGCTTTGAGATATCACAGAGTTTTCTGATAACCTAAACGCCTAAAATTGAGCTCTATTATCATTAGCGATTTTTGTCGGATTACGCCCAAAATTAACACTATTTTCTCAATTTAAGAGATTGAGGTGGACCCAATGATAAATCAAAAATATATCAGGCGTCAGATTGACGATGTTATTTCGGTTAATTCAATAGTTACCGTTTACCATCTTGACTTCCGTTCCGAGAAGATGCTACACCAAGGAGAATCTCACGATTTTCCAGAAATATTATACCTTGAAGATGGATATCAGACTATCGCGCTTGACGGTGTTCCCTATCATCTTGAAGCAGGACAGCTTCTTATATATGCGCCTAATACCTATCACGGACCATACAGCACCTCAGGCAGCTCTACATTCGGCACATCGGTTGCCGGAATCATCAGTTTCGAAACCAATGCCCAACCAATGGAGGCTTTATATAACAAGGTTGTCACTCTGAACGCAAGCCAGCGTGCAACCTATTCGGAAATAATCACTCGAGGTCTCGCTCTTTTTGAGCATAAGTTTGGCGGTGGACATGTTAGCCATCTACCCAAAACCGAGTATGTGAACCGAGAACTTCAGTATATAAAGAATATGCTTGAAATTCTTTTACTTGACCTTTACAGTGAACAAGGCAATTCAACACAAAGCATTGCTCCCTTGGGCAGCAATCGGGAAAAATTGAAAAATGAACAGATGCAGGAGCTGACTAAATACCTGATTGACAACCTTGATAAGACCCTCTCTCTTGGGCAGATAAGTCATGATCTCGGCTTCAGTGTTTCAAAGCTTCGCCGCCTTGTTTCCGAACAGAAAGGATGCGGGCCAATTGCCTATTTCATAGACCTAAAAATTGAAGAAGCAAAGCGTCTTATCCGCAAGACCTCGCTAAATATGATCGAGATTTCCGAAAGACTCGGCTTCAGCTCTCTTCACTATTTCTCAAAGCAATTTAAGATGAAAACAGGAAAATCTCCCTCTGCCTACGCAAAAACTATTGATAAGAGATAAAACTCTCGCGTTGAACATTTTGTGCAACGCGTTTTTTAATTGATTTTAATCATATTGGCGGTTAAAATAATTTAGAAAGGTGGAATTTCTACGGAAGCTTTTTTATTCGCACTAAATGCAACGGCACCAATAATTTTGACGGTGGCGGTCGGCTATTTTCTTAAGAGAATAGGGCTTGTAAAGGCAGAGCTTGCATCTTCCCTCAACCGCCTTGTTTTCAAGGTGTTTTTGCCATCAATGCTCTTTCTTAACGTTTACAATATAAACAGCTTCAGCGACATCGAGTGGGGATATATTCTTTACGTTTTTGCCGTTATACTCGGTGTTTTTTTACTCTCTATCCCTACGGTTTTGGCTATTACAAAGGATAATGGACGGCGCGGCGCACTGCTTCAGGCAGGCTTTCGCTCAAATTTTGCCCTCATTGGCATACCCGTTGGTGAAGCCCTTTTCGGTGCAGAGGGTGCTATGGTCGCCACCCTTCTTTCTGCCGCAATAATCCCCGTCTACAACGTTTTGGGGGTTATCAGTCTGTCATTGTTCAGCCGCCGCGGTAAAAAGGTAAGTATCAAGAACATTTTGCTTGTAATAATTAAAAATCCGCTTATACAGAGTATTGCCGCAGGCTTTGTGTTCATTTTAATAAGGTCTTATATAAACACCGAATTCAAACTTTCAGACATTGCCCCGATTTGGAAGGTGCTTGGTTATCTCTCACAAGTGGCAACTCCCCTTGCTCTCATATCCCTCGGCGCTCAGTTTGAATTTTCCGCTGTGCATGAGCTTCGCAGTGAAATCATTTACGGTACTTTAGCCAGAATCGCCATCGTACCGATAATAGGTATAGGGCTTGCTTATCTTTTAAAAGACTATTTTTCGGGTGCGCATTTTGCCGCCTTTGTTGCAGTATTTGCAACCCCCGTTGCGGTGTCAACAGTACCTATGGCAGAATCTATGGGAAGCGATGCCAGGCTTGCGGGTCAGCTTGTAGTCTGGTCTACCTTGCTTTCATCCTTCTCGATATTTATAGCGGCATATCTTTTAAGGTTGGCAGAAATATTATAAAAAGGTGCTGTAACATGAAGTTACAGCACCTTTTTCATTTATTATTCACCCCAATATTTTCTGTCAAGGCTCCTAAAATGGATTGCCTGAGAAATGTGGGGTGTGTCTATTTTTTCTGCGCCCTCAATGTCGGCAACGGTGCGGGCAACCTTTAAAATTCGGTCGTATGCACGGGCAGAAAGTCCAAGCCGGTCAAAGGATACTTTAAGCAATTTTTCTGCCCCCTCTGTCATTACACAGTATTTTGCGAGCATCGCTGGGGTAAGCCTTGCATTGCAGGTTATGCCCGTACCGCGATACCTTTTGACCTGAATTGCACGGGCTCGGTTTACCCTTTCTCTTACCTCTGCGCTTGTTTCTTCCTTTATGGTGGACTTGAGGGACTCGTAATCAACGGGTGGCACCTCTATATGTAAATCAAGTCGGTCGAGCATAGGACCTGAAATTCTGCCGAGATAACGTGATACGGCAAAGGGTGTGCAACTGCATTTTCTCGTAGGGTGACCGAAAAATCCACACGGACAAGGATTCATAGCGGCAACGAGGGTAAATTCACTCGGATAAGTGAGCGACCCCGCAACACGGGAGATTGTTACTCTGCCGTCCTCGAGGGGCTGACGGAGGGTCTCCATAACGTCACGCGAAAATTCAGGTAATTCATCGAGGAACAAAACTCCGTTATGTGCAAGGGATATTTCGCCTGGGCGCGGAATACTGCCGCCACCCGAAAGACCACGGGAAGATACAGTATGATGGGGCGAACGAAATGGTCTTTTTGAAATGAGGGGGCTTTGAGGCTCAAGCTCGCCCGCTACCGAATATATTTTTGTAGTTTCAATCGATTCCTCAAAGGTCATTTCGGGGAGAATGGTGGGAAGTCGCTTTGCAAGCATACTCTTGCCAGAGCCGGGAGAACCAATTAGCAAAATATTATGTCCTCCGGCCGCGGCAATCTCAAGTGCGCGTTTTGCCGCCGCTTGACCCTTAACGTCGGAAAAATCGAGAATATTATTAAAATCTGTGCTATTTTCAAGGGTATATTTATCGGCGGGGATTATGGGTGTAAAGCCGATTATATGGTCGACAACCTCCTGTACCGTGTGAACACCGTAAACCTCAAGCCCGTCAACAACCGAACCTTCTGCCGCATTTTCAGATGGCACAAAAAACTTCTTAATTCCCTTTTGTACTGCGGAGATTGCCATTGCAAGTACACCGTTTATAGGTCGAAGCTTTCCGTCAAGGGAAACCTCGCCGACAAAAATACTGTCGGAAAGGTCGGTGGCAGGGGTTATCTGTTTATTGGAAATAAGAAGTGACAAAAGCACGGGCAAATCGTAAACCGAGCCCTCTTTTCTTATATCGGCAGGTGCAAGGTTGACGGTAATATGACCGGTCGGATATTTGTATCCGCAGTTTTTGATAGCCGATCGCACACGGTCGCGCGACTCTCTTATTGCCGAATCGGGAAGCCCTACAATGTCAAATGCCTGCATACCGCCCGAAACATCCGCCTCACACTCAACCATATAGGCATCCATGCCGAAAAGTCCGATGCTTTGAATTCTTGAAACCATAAATTACCTCTAGAATCAGTATATACTTATGTTATCATTAAACGCTCTCTTTTACAAGTAGGTTTTTCTTGAAAAATGGCGGTTTTGCTCATATAATATAGATATCTGACAGAAAAGGAACGGTTATGGAAAGATATAAGGAAATTGAGCGAAGCGTTATAAAAAAGTTTCGCAAAACGGTTTGGAACAACTTTTGCGGCGCCGTAAACGAATACGAACTCATAAAACAGGGCGACACAATTGCCGTTTGTATTTCAGGCGGCAAGGATTCCTTTTTGATGGCAAAATGCTTGCAAGAGCTTCACCGTCACTCACTTGTTCCGTTTGAGCTTGAATTTATTGTAATGGACCCCGGCTACAACCCCGAAAACAGAGCTTTAATAGAGTCCAATGCCGCTTTGATGAACATACCGATAAAAATATTTGAAAGCGATATTTTCGATATTGCTTACAATGCAGGCGGTGCACCGTGTTACCTGTGTGCGAGAATGAGACGTGGTTTTCTCTATGCAAAGGCAAAGGAGCTTGGCTGCAACAAAATCGCTCTCGGACATCATTTTGACGATATGATAGAGACCCTGCTTCTCAATATGACCTATGCCTCCGAAATTAAGACAATGCTCCCGAAGCTGAAAGCTACAAATTTCGAGGGTATGGAGCTGATCCGACCCCTTTATAAAGTCAAGGAAAAGGATATTATCAACTGGTCTAAATATAACGAGCTTCGTTTCTTACAGTGCGCCTGCAAGTTTACGGCAGAAAGCGCAGAGCACGAGGAAATGTCCAAGCGCAAGGAGATAAAAAGACTTATCGCAGATATTAAGAAAACGAACCCCCATGTTGACGACAACCTTTTTAGAAGCGTTCATAATGTAAACCTCGCTTCAATAGTCGGCTGGCGTGACTCCGACAGCGGAGACAAGCATAGTTATATAGAGAATTATGATGAGATATAAAAAAACAACAGTTGCGTATGCAACTGTTGTTTTTGCTTAATTAAAACCCATCTTCAGATTTCGGTGTTTCAATACGATTTTCGAAAGTATAATATGCTCATTTTTGTTTTGCGAGGGTTATTACCGCGCCGCATATTAAAATCATACCGATAATAAGGGGCAGTGTTAAGGCTTGACCGAGGAAGCATACACTGAAAATGGTTGCCGAGAGCGGCTCGATAATGCCGAGGGAGGTTGCGATTCCCGCAGGGGTGTCGCGAAGCCCCATAGTGTAAAAGAAATAGGGCAAAATGCAGGTGCAAATACCGATTCCAATCATAAGGGGAATTGTAATTGTCGGTGCTTTTGCGGCGCAGTCTATCATATCGAGAGGTCTGGCCGTAATAAGACCGAGTACAGTCATAATAATAAAGTTGTAGCTCGTAACGGTCACAGCAGGAACCTTATGCATAGTCAGAATTTTCGTGAAAATATTATATGCGCTATAGGAAATGCCCGAAATCATACCAAAGATGATTCCCCAAAGGCTGAACTCCATTCCTCCGATAATACCTGAAACAAGAGCACAGCCGACAAGCATCGTAACAACGGATACTCCTTTTGTCAGGTTTAGCTTCTCGCCGAGGAAAAGCACCGAATAGATAAGCACAAAAACAGGTGCGGTATACATTAAAACAACGGCGGTTGAAACGCTTGATGCCTCCATTGAAGCCAAATACGCCGTAGAAGTACCGAATAGGCTGACACCGCTGCCGAGGAGCAGTAATATCTCCTTTTTAGAAGCTAAGAGCAGCTTTCTGTCCTTTATCAGTATGAAGCCGACCATTATAACCATCGAAACGATGCCGCGCAGCAGGGTCATCTGAACCGACGAAAAACCGAAGGGTCTAAGATAATGGGCAAAAAGTCCGCTTGTGCCCCAAAGAACAGCAGCAATCACTATATAAAAAAATGCTGTTTTTTTCAAGTTATCACTTCTTTTTACTAAAAATACTCCAAGCCACAAAGGGCTCAGAGCATATGGGCAGTTTGAACTAAATGACACGAATTGTATGAGTGTATTCAAAAGAAGCCCACATAATATGAAGAGGTATGTGAAGTAAAACCGATATCCAGGCTCTTGCAAAAGCACCATGGCAAAAAAGCGCTACCTTCTCTTCGTTATTTTTTATAATACGGTACACGCCCTTTTCTTCACGGTATCCAAGTCGCTCAAGAAATTCTTTGCCGTGTTCTTCGATATATTGTACGGCCGATTTCATGTGAGATTCATTTATACCAGCGCAGTCAAACGACTTTTCATAGGGCAAATCTATGTTTCCGTTTTCACGATATATGTATTTTGAACAAATGTAATAGATTTTCTTTTTCCATCGGGAAACGGAGTTAATCTTTCTTCACCTATTTCGCGAGTCCATCCCTCTATTTGTTTTTCAATGCCCAATAGTCTACAAGCAGGCTCAGCCGTTTCTTTTGCACGTCCCATATGGGAAGAAAAAATACGGTCAATTTTTTGAATCAAGCATTCGTTTTCCAACTGCTTCTGCCTGTAATTTTCCCCTTTCTGTAAGAGAATCTGTTTCATAAATAGGATCTCCATGCCTAATTAAATATAACAGCATTGACATCACCTCTGTCGATTATTATAACATAAAAGCGGTAAAGGGGCAATACTTATTACCTATTACTTCTTACTTCCCAAAAATCCCGTAGCAAATTTTGGTTGAGGTAAGAGTGAAGAGGTAAAAAGTAAGAAGTAAAAATCCCGCCCACTTACGTGAACGGGATTTTTGGTGCCGCTGACCGGACTTGAACCGGTACGTTGTCGCCAACGAGGGATTTTAAGTCCCTTGTGTCTGCCTATTCCACCACAGCGGCGTACGATAAAATTTTATAATATTTTGGGGGTTCTGTCAAGTGTTTTTCGCTTAAAAAAATAATTAATGTGAGGAAATTTATATATATTGACAAAAATCTTCCATATAGTATAATTAATAGTAGCAAACCTGAATGGAGAACAGATATGAAACTAACAACCTACCTAACCAATGTTTCAATATGTCTTTTGTGTATACTTTTCTGTTTCAGCGGGTGTAGTACTCCCGCTAATACGGGTGGTTCTTCGCCTCCTGTGGTTGCCGATGTGGCTTTGCCTGAAACAGCGCTTTCTGATATACGAATCTTTAACCTTGTTGATATCGAGCCCACCTCACCCTATTATGACATCGCCTGCTATATGCTTTATAATGAGCTTATGGTGGTAAAAAACACTGCCTTTGCAGATGCAAACGGCCCTGCTTTCGCACCTTACGATATTGCAACCGTAGAGGATGCAGCGGCGACTCTTAACGCCCGGTGCGACGAAAATACTATGCTTACCCGTGGCAGACTTGCGCAGATGCTTTATACCGCGGCAAAAGAATCGGGGCTTCGTACACAAACGGCACTAGCTTCCCTGCCCTACCGCGATGCGAGTGATGTTCTTCCCGAGGACAAAGAAGCTCTTCTTTGGGTTTTTGAAAAAGGTCTTTTTAAAAGCTTTTTAGGTCTTCGTCTTTTACCGAACACCGCAGTATCCCGACTTCAGCTTGCCGAGGCTATCGTTCTTTTTAAAGCACTCGACCCGAACGACACCATAGCAAAGGAAATTGCTTCTAAAATTCAGAGCAGAATGGCCTATTCTGCCGCTATCAATAATCACAGTGCTATTCAATCGGCAATTAACGAGGCGGCTGTGCGCCACGGTGCTATAGGCGTACAGGTTGCTGTTATAGAAAAAGGTGTCGTGACCGACACCTTTACCTACGGCTTTGCAACCAAGAAAACCGACAAAATGACAGTAAATCACAAAATCCGCACCGCTTCAATTACAAAGGTTGCTATTGGAATGTCTGCCTGGCTACTTTATGAGGAGGGTAAAATCAGCCTTGATTCCGATGTCAGTCAGTATTGGAATGCCGATATCATAAATCCTTACTTTCCCAACGACCCTATAACAATTCGCACCCTACTTACCCACACCTCTTCAATTTATGATGCACCGTATGGCACCTCAAGAAAATACGAAGACTTTAAAGCGGCTCTAACCGATGGTAACGGATATACCCAAAACAAGCCAGGAATCAAATGGAAATATAACAATCACGCTTTTACAGCTCTTGGCATTACCCTTGAGCTTGCAGGAGGGTCTACCCTTAACGACCTGCTTTCGGAGCGACTTTTCGGTCCGTTAGATATGGACGCAGCTTTTGCAACGGGCGATATAAAAAACACCGACCTGCTCGCAACAATATACCGAAATAACGGAACCGTTGGACTTGATATTGGTAGTGCCAAATCTATGCACTGCGATAAAACGGCTGGAGCAGACGGAAGCCATTTTGCAGGTGGTCTAACCATGAGCGCTTACGACCTTGCAAAATTCTTTACGATTCTCGCAAATGACGGTGTCTACGAAGGCATTAGAATTTTGGAGACCGAAACAGTAATGCTTATGGAAACATACGGTGAACGTACTGTATCAAGTGGATTTTATCAGGCTATGCCGCTTCGATTCAAGCAAAATCTTTACGGGCGAGAGGGCATTTATTTCCACACCGGCTCATCATACGGAGTTTTTAACACGGCAAGCTATGACCCTCTAAGCGGTGACGGTGTAATTATTTTGACTACCGGTGCTGACGGTACTAAGGGAACGGCAGGTATTTATCAAATCTGTGCAGAAATAAACGAATACATTTATAATGTGATTGAACAAAAGAGTTGACACGAAATTTCCTCAGTATTATAATTAAAACATCTTAAAAGTGAAAGAAGTCTTAAAATGGAACAAAAAAGAATTTTAACCATTCAGGATATTTCCTGCGTTGGACAGTGTTCACTCACTGTTGCGCTTCCTATTATTTCAGCAACCGGTGTTGAGGCAGCTATTCTCCCCTCTGCCGTGCTCTCAACCCATACAGCAGGTTTTTCGGGCTTTACCTTCCATGACCTTACCGACGATATGCCCTCTATCCGAGAGCATTGGGAAAAGGAAAGCATAAAGTTTGACGCCGTTTACACTGGCTACCTCGGAAGCATCAAGCAGATTGGCTTTGTTGAGGACATTATGATTAGCTGTAACAAGGATGGTGCGCCTCGCATCGTAGACCCTGCAATGGGCGACAACGGTAGCCTTTATTCTATATTTGATATGGAATATGCGCGTGCTATGGCAGGTCTTTGCGGCAAGGCAGATATAATCCTCCCCAACATTACCGAAGCTTGCTTTATGACCGATACCGAGTATAAGACCGAATACACACGCGAATATATTGATATCTTACTTTCAAAGCTTACTACTCTCGGTGCAAAGACTATTGTACTTACGGGTGTTGGCTACCGCGAGGGTATGACGGGCGTTGTGGTTTATGAGAACGGCAACTATAATTATTACGAGCACAAGAAGATTTCCAAGGGTTGTCACGGCACGGGCGATGTTTATGCTTCAGCATTTACGGGCGCATTCATGCGTGGACACGATGCCTTCAGTGCCGCAAAGATAGCGGCAGACTTTACGGTGCTTTGCATTGAAAACACTCAGGATGACCCCAACCATTGGTACGGTGTAAAGTTTGAATCGGTACTTGGAAAGTTAATAGAAATGATATAAATTGAAGAAGGAACTCACTCGGTGAGTTCCTTCTTTTTTAGTTAGTGGGTCTGAATCGTACAGGCTCGGTATTTTCGGTTATGGCTTCAAAGGTGTAGCCGTTTTTAAGAGCATATTCAATAAAGCCTTCCATAGAGTCTACCGTAGCCCTTTTAATGTCGTGTCCAAGCACTACCGAACGATTTTTAGATTTTATCTGGCTAATAAGCGAATTTATAATTTCCGACGAGTCGGTCATATAGGTATCGTTAGTACTTACGTTCCAGTCAAAATAGGTGTATCCGTTTTCCACCATCATTTTCGAGAGGGTTGTCATAATACCCTTGTTGTGGGATTTGCTGACTGCGTTATTTGTTCCGCCCGGGAAACGGAAAATTCTTGTAGGCTCTCCCGTGTACTGCTCGATAATTGCGTTCATAGCGTTAAAATCCTCGAGATAACTATCAACGCTGTCGTATATTGACCACTTGTGAGTGAGGGTGTGAACCGCAACGGTATGTCCCCTCTTGTCAATCTCTTCAATTAAGGGGACGTATTTCTTAAATTGGTTTGTAACGAAGAAGGTTGCCTTCACATTGTATTTATCAAGAATATCGAGAAGCTCTGCGGTGTATTGACCTGGGCCGTCATCAAAGGTTAGGTAAATTACCTTTCCGTTGGGGATAACCGTTTCATAGTCATCTTTATCGCTACCGCCGTAAACTACAACGCGGCGGACAACCGAGGAGGTGTTGCCTGCCTCGTCGGTTACCGAATAAACCACGGGGTAGGTGCCGTTTCGTGTCATATCAACCTTGTTGTCGATGACAACCTTTGACTCAATATCCTCATCCATATTGTCGCTGACCTCAAAGCCAAGCTCCTGATAGGCGGTGTTAATCTTCATAAAAACAGTGGAATTGCCCTTAAGCTTCAGGGTTGCACCCTCGTTATCAAGAAGAATTATACGAATATCACAGGTTGCAGTGTTTCCGGATGAATCTCTTACAGTATAGCGGCACACATCCTGTAGCAGCTCCCTTTCTACTGTTGGCGAAACATCACCGTCAAAATTATCGAGTGCAGTAAAATTAATCTTAATATCCTCTGCCGTCTGGGGTCTCTTAGAGGATTCGACCGTTATAAACTCCTCATTAAAGGTTAAAACGGGAGCCACGGTATCGACAACCTTAACCGTTCTTTCAGCAGAAAGCCCACCAGTCGTGTAGTTAACAGTAAAATTTCCAAGGGTGTTGGTATTTACCTCGCCCGAAATATCTACGCACAGGTCCATTTTGTATCCGAAGAATAGGGGGTATTTTACGGTTGCTACCGCACCCTGCTCACTATATTGGGAAAACACCTCGATGCTCATATCACTTTCACCGACAAGTTCTATCGTCTTTTCGGTTATGGCAAAGCCTAGTCCTACATAGAGTCCAAGCGCGAATATTACAGATATAACTGCAATTAAAACCTTCTTTTTCAACTTCTTCGCCCCTTAAATTTTAGTTTAAATAAACCCTAGTCCGTCGAGCAGCATCTTTGCGCCGAGGAGTATAAGAATTGCTCCGCCTGCAAATTCCGCCTTCGACTTATATTTTGTTCCGAACACATTACCTATTTTTACACCGATTGCCGAGATTACAAAGGTTACCACAGTAATGACGATTACCGAAAGCCAGACATTTGCCCCCTCGCTCGAAAGGACAATGCCGGTTGCAGCGGCATCTATTGAGGTAGATATAGCAAGCAGAAGCATTGCACCAAAGGCAAGCCCGCCATCCTTCCCATCACAGCAATCACAATCCTTTTCAAAGGATTCCTTAATCATATTACCACCGATTATAAGTAGTAAACCAAAGGCTACCCAATGGTCGATGCTCTCAATATAGTGACCGAAGGCGTTGCCTAAAAAATAACCGATTAGCGGCATTAGTCCCTGAAAGCCGCCAAACCAAGCGCCAACAATAAGATAATGCTTAAGCTTCAACTTATCAAGCGCAAGCCCCTTGCAGATTGCAACGGCAAAGGCATCCATGGCAAGTCCTATGCCGAGGATAAATATTTCTACAATACCCAAATTCAAGACCTCTTTAAAAATATGTCGTATTATGTCTATATCATACCATAAAATTGCTCGATTGCAAACAACAATTATGTAACTTTTAATTTACACTAGAGAAATTTAGTGATATAATAACCTCAAACCGACGGCGGTGGAACGCCGCCGAAATGCCAAGGCATTTGAAAATGTAAAATTTTCGTTTGAGAAAATTGTATCATTAAAACTACCGTGTTGCAACACGGCAAGGCTTCGCCTTAACAAAGACTGTCGTCTTTGGTTTTATGATATAATCTATAAGAATTATATTTTTGGGATAGGTTAGGTTATGCTTGGAGTTGCAGTTAATTCTATTGCCGTTTTGCTCGGCACCCTTATCGGACTTTTAATGAAAAAAGGAATTTCCAAAAAAGTATCCGATGCCGTTATGGTTGGTGTTGGTCTTTGTGTTGTTTTCATAGGTGTCGGCGGTCTTATTTTTGAGGGCAATGCCGAGGCAATTTCCATCACCTCCGTTGTTTCTATCGTGCTTGGTGCAGTTATCGGCACGGTCATTGATATAGATCGTGCGCTGAATAAACTTGGAGATAAGCTTGAAGCAAAATTCAAAAAAAGCGGCGATTCGGGAAGCTCGGTTTCCGAGGGCTTTGTAAACGCATCCCTTCTTTTCTGTGTTGGCGCTATGGCAATTATGGGCTCGCTTTCCTCGGGCCTTCGTGGAGACCACACAACTCTCTACATAAAATCTATTCTCGACTTTACCTCGGCTATTATGTTTGCATCTGCACTCGGCTGGGGTGTTGCGCTCTCGGCAATTCCACTGACAATTTATCAGGGCGCTATCGCACTCGGTGCTTCCTATCTTGCGCCGCTTCTGAACGCGGGCGCAACAAACGCAATTACCTGCACAGGCTCTATAATTATTATCGGTCTCGCCTTCAACCTTATAGGAGTTACAAGAATTAAGGTTGCGAACTATCTGCCTGCAATCTTCCTATCACCATTCCTTTATTATTTCTTTGATTACATTCTCGGTTTTGTGAGGTAATATATGGCTTATTCAACCAATTTAGAGGTAATGTCACACGACATTGACACAAACTGCAATGCCACACCCTCTGCCATTGTCCGCTATTTTCAGGAAACGGTAGACCGAAATATGAGAAACGCCTCTCCTTCTTACCAAGTGCTTTTTGACAAAGGGCTTTCTTTTATCGTGAGCAGAGCGGCCTTTAAAATTTACAGGCCCATAAAAGAATACGAGGAGCTCGCTGTTTCTACCTGGGCGGTTGAAACAAAAAGTGCCGCCTTCCCCCGCTGTTATACCATTGATACAGGCGGTGAGCGTGTTGCCGAATGTGTTATGACTTGGGCTCTTCTTGATATGAATGAGAAAAGACTTCTTCGCGGCAGTGATTTTGACACCTCCTGCTACGGTCATGGTGAACTTTTAGAGTTGCCTATCCCCTCACGTCTTCGTATTCCGAAAGAAATCGAATTTGCTTCAGCGGGCCAAGTTTTTGTAGAATTTCGTGATATCGACCGCAATTTCCATATGAACAACACAAAATATTTCGACCTGCTCTGGGGATGTATTCCAAACTTTGAGCAGTATTATCTTACCGACTGCCTTATAAATTATGTAGGTGAGGCAAGGCTCCACGAAAGGCTTGAAATATTTATAAGCAAAGCTGAAATATCCTATTCGGGCGAGACCTCTTATTACTTTAAAACGACCGCAGATGGCAAACCGAATATTGAAGCAAAGTTCACCTTAAGGAATATATAATTTATGAATAAAACAAAGCTTTTTGCAAATTTGGGGCTTCTGCTTGCCGCCCTTATATGGGGTAGTACCTTTGTCGCACAGTCGGCGGGTGCTGAGCTTGTAGAAACCTTTACATATCAGTCATTCCGCTCGATAATAGGCGGCCTTGTGCTGCTTCCTGTTATATATTTACGCGACAGAGCTACAAAAAAACATCCCGAATATACTCCGCCCACAAAAAAGGATAAACAGTTATTGCTTATTGCAGGTATTTGCTGCGGACTTGTGCTTACTGTTGCCGCCTCACTTCAGCAGTATGGTATAAAATTTACAACGGTTGGAAAATCGGGCTTTATTACCTCGCTTTATGTGATATTTGTACCGATTGCCGGTCTCCTATTTAAAAAGCGTGTCCGCCCCATTATCTGGGTAAGCGTTTTACTTGCGGCTGTGGGAATGTATCTGCTTTGTATGACCGAGTCCCTCTCACTCTCCCTCGGAGATACATATGTGGTCCTCTGTGCTATCTGCTTTACGGTGCATATTATGGTAATTGACCACTTCGACCAATACTGCGACCCCGTTAAGATGAGCTGCATTCAGTTTTTTACTTCGGGAATTATCGCAGGTGTATTGATGTTTATCTTCGAAACACCAAATATTAATAACATCCTTGCCGCATGGCTTCCTATCTGCTATGCGGGTGTGCTTTCAAGCGGTGTGGCTTACACGCTCCAGGTTGTTTGTCAGAAGAACACTGAGCCCGCCGTGGCTTCCCTGCTTATGAGCCTTGAATCGGTTTTCGCGGTAATTTCGGGAGCAATTATTCTGTCAGAAATTCCCTCGGCAAGAGAGGCTATCGGCTGTGTTATAATGTTTTCGGCAATTATTTTAGCCGAGCTTCCGCCGCTGAAATTAAAAAAGAAAAATGTTTAGTATAAAGTCCCGATTATACGGGACTTTTTTGATTTCATATTGATTATTGCAAATATAAGTTTTGTATGTTATGATTACCATGTAATCTTTAACTTTTCAAGGAGGTTTTTCTATGGCAGTTTTAAAATGTGAAACTTGCGGTGCCAAGGTAAAAAGCGAAGAAGGAAAATTTACTGCGACCTGTGAGTATTGCGGTAACGAAATGACCATTTTTGAATCTACGGCAGAATTCGAGATAGACTCAAAAGGTGTCTTGGTTCAATATAACGGCAAGGGTGGTGACGTTGTCGTTCCCGATGATATTTTGAAAATTGGTAACAGCGCCTTTATAAATAATGAAAGAGTTTTATCGGTTAAACTGCCCGAAACCGTTGTTGAAATAGGTCCTTCCGCATTTGAGGGCTGCACCGAGCTTGAGGAAATAAATCTGCCCGCCTCTCTGGAAACGCTTGGAAACCATGCTTTTTACAAATGCAACTCTCTTAAAAGCGCAGAGATTCCAGATGGCATAATGTCACTAAAAAAATCTACTTTTTGCGAATGTTTCAATTTAGAGAAGGTTACACTACCTAAAAATCTTTGTCATATCGAAGATTGGGTTTTTGATGAGTGTAAAGCCCTTAAGGAAATCGTTTTACCAGCCCGTTTAAAATCTATAGGTTTCAAAGCTTTTTGCGATTGTATCTCTATCACCGAAATTGATATGCCAGATTCGGTTCATGAAATTGGCAAAGATGTCTTTGAACGCTGCAGTTCCTTAAAGAGAATCAAGCTCAGCAATAAATTAACTGCCATACCATCCTACACCTTCAGTAATTGTACCGCTCTTGAGAAAATTTCTATCCCCTCCTCAGTTACTACTATCGGCTCCTTCGCTTTTCAGGCCTGTAACTCACTCAAAACCATCCATTTTTCAGAGGGTCTTAAAACCATTGAAGGTTCGGCTTTTTATCAGACAAAATCACTTGTAGGAACGCTCGAACTGCCCGACAGTTTAATTGATGCACCCGGCATTTCCTCACTGAAATGTCAGGTTGAACATCTTATTGTTGGAAAAGCGGTCGAATCGCTTCCCACGCTTACCTATGCATTCCCCGCACTTAAAAAGCTGACCATCAAGGAAGGTGCAACCTTTATCCCCGCGCGAATTTTCAACTCGTTAAACGAGCTTGTCGAAGTTGCATTACCCGATTCGTTAGAGGAAATCAAAGACGGTGTTTTCAATTGTTGTAAAGCACTTAAAGAAATTATTTTCCCAACTTCTCTTCGCGTTATCGGTGTAAGCGCCTTTGATTATTGTACCGAACTTCGCAGTTTTTCCTTTAAAGATTATGAAAATTCAAAACTGGAAAAAATAGGCAACGGAGCATTTGAGTCATGTAAAAAGCTCAAGGAAATACACCTTCCGCACTCGGTTAAAACCGTTTGTGACCAGGCTTTCAGATGGTGTGATGCTTTAACAAAGGTTGAAATTTCAGAGGGCTGCGTATCGCTCGGCGCTGAAAGTTTCAGCAACACCGATGCCGTCGCACGAACCTTTATTCTACCCTCCTCTATTCAGGAAATAGGTGAAGATGCTTTTTACTCTTGGAAGCCCAACTACATAAAGAGTCCCAAAAACACCGTTATTGAAAAGTATTGCGCTTCTGATGACAACTCCCATTGGGAATATATAAAATCCGAGGCGGAACGTAAGGCAGAGGCTGAAAGGGCTGCAGAGGAGGCTCGCCAAAGAAAAATTGCAAAGCTTAAAGCTTTGGAAGCACAGCGCCTTGCCGATATTGAATCTTTAAAGGCTTCTATCGAAAAGATAAGAAAGCAAATACCGCGTGACAAGGAAAAGCTTGAGCAGCTTGAAAAAACGAAGGCTTCCAAGGAAGAAGCTCTTTCTCAGAAGGAAGCTCTCCTCGCTACTCTTACAGGTATTTTTGCAGGCGGAAAGCGCAAAAAATGTCAGGAAGAGATCAGCACTATCAAAGGCGAAATTTCCGCGCTCCAAACAGAAATTAGCAAGCTGAGCGAAAAAATCGACGGTCAGCCTGCGGTGATCGAGCAAACAGAAACTGAGATTAAAAAGCTTGAAGAAATAAAGTATGAGTAAATAATAAATCCCCTACGATACCGTAGGGGATTATTTTATGAATTTCTGATTGTAATGCTCTCGATTACAGGTTGGTCGGCGGGTGCTATAGTTCCGTTGCCGTCGGTAGGCTCTGCCGCCTCGCAGAGTGCATCGACTATCTCGATACCGCTCTCTACTGTACCGAATGCGGCATAGCTTCCGTCAAGATGAGGCGCATCCTCGTGCATAATGAAGAACTGACTGCCTGCGCTATTTGGGTCGCCCGAGCGGGCCATTGAAATTACACCTCTTGTATGCTTAAGGCCGTTTTTAAAGCCATTGTCCTCAAACTCACCAAAAATGGTGTGGTCGGGACCGCCTGTACCGTTGCCAAGAGGGTCACCACCCTGTACCATAAAGCCGTCAATTATGCGGTGGAAGGTGAGTCCGTCATAAAATCCCCGATTTGCAAGGTCGACGAAGTTTGCCGCCGTCATAGGCGCATCCTTTGGCGCAAGCTTTACGGTTATTGTTCCGCGACCCTTTACAACAATATCGGCATAATAGTCCTTGTCGGTGTCAATTGCGGGAGGGACATAGCCCTCATATTCTTCGAGAGGTGTGCGGTTGTCCACTATAATATAGTCCTCTGCTTTACCCTCTCTTATAACAAAGCCCTGGTCCGCAAGATCACTTACCATTTGAGAGAGGGTGAGACTCTTAACGTTCTCATAGTTGGGATGCTTCTCATCATCCAGTCCCTTATAGGTCTGAGAGATAACAATATATCCGTCAAACTGAAATGATTTTGCTATATAATAATCAGTGTTTGCAGAGGCATCTACTATTTCATCAAGTTTTTCAGCAACATATTCATCGTTGATTTCCTCAGCTTTTATATCCACTATTTTTGCAAAGTTACCGTATGTTAAATATCTTGTAGAATTGTAGCTTAAGGGTTTGTCTTGTTGGTAAGAGATTGTATAAGTAATAACGTCACCGCTTTCAAGTTCTTTCACAAAATAAATCATATCCCCCTTTTCGAGTAGCTCTGCGCTGTCTATCTCAACAAAGGAATTGCTTGTAAAAGTAGCAGTATATGCCTCGTTCTCTATAACTGTAGACGACGTTTCACCGCTTGCTGTATCGTTATCATTTGTCTTATCCTTACAACCCGCAAAGATAAAAATTAAAAGTAGTGCTAAAATTAAAGAAATTAGTTTTTTCATAAAATTCTCCTATAAAAAGATATAAATAATTATATCAAGCGTCAGGAAAAAAAGCAAGAGCGAAAGTGTGAACTTTCGCTCTATAAAAAATCTAACTGGTAAGCTTCGTCGGCGCCCTCTATTTTATAATCGGCAAGATTTATAATTCGTTTACCCTTTTTCTTTGCATATTTTACCGTGTTTGCCGTGCCGCCCGGTTTTCCTTCAAAATAGCAAACCACCGCACTCGAGTTATCTACCATAAATCTGTTTCGTTTTTCAAAACAGCTAAGTGTATATTCCTCCGATAAAAGCACGCTTTCGTCCGATTCGCGAAGCACGATGTCGTATAGTTTTTTCCACATGTTCGAAAAGCCATTACTCTGCGCCCTATAGGGTATTGCTGCAATCAGTTTCATCCCTTTTTCGGAATTGGCGCGCTTTATATCAACCACCGCCTTTCCGCAAAGCAGGTCAAAACCGCTTGCCATTCCGCAGTAAAACTCCGAAAAGCCCTCTTCGACAAGGGCAAAAACGGTAGAATAAATCTTTTCTTCAAGGGAGTTCATTTCATAACTACCAAAATCAAGAGGAAATGAAAATTTTTCGGGTCTGTAGCCCGTAAAGCAACACTTTTTGCCCATTTTTGCACCTGCCTTTCCTCGTTTTTCTTATTTTAACACAAACCGAACAAATATTCAAGAACTTTTGTTCGGCAGTTTTCGACATAAAAAAGCTGTATAAAACCGTCTTTACCTTACTTAATTTTAAATCTCTTTGTTATCTTATTTTCGTTAAAGCTTATAATCTCTTTAACCTCTACCTCAATATCTATAGTTGTGTCGTTAAACTTATAAGCAACCTCAACATCAATAGATTTGCCATTTTTGATTTCTTTTGTTTGATTATCGTCTTTGTAATTTGTTTTATCTTCTAAAACATACGCCTTATTAAGACCTACGCCGTCCTGAAAATAAGAAATCGGGAAATTAGAATTTAATAAAATTATTTTCGAGGAATAATAAAGTCATCCGTGCACTTTATAACATAATCACAGAAGCATATGTATCTTCCCTAAAATGTAAATATAAAACTCCGCCAGAGCCGAGAGAAAGCAAGCCGAAAACGGCATAAAACAAGTGATTGGGCCTAGTAATTTCACCTCGTATAATATCATAGTCATATTTATGACTATTGTCAACATAAAATTTCCCGTTTATGCTAATCATATATAATGATTGGCGGTGAACCGTTTGATAAGCTACGAACCCTTTTGGGAAACACTTAAAAAGAAAAATATTACAACCTATGTGTTAATCAATAAATATAATATCAGCAGTGCTACAATTGACCGCATTAAAAAGGGCGGCGGCATCAGCACTATGAAAATCGACGATTTTTGCAGGATTCTCAATTGCGACGTTTCGGACATAATTAAATATACAAAAGAAAAATAATTCGGTTAGATAGATTTCTGACCGAATTATTATATTATAACTGTTATTTCCAATATTCACTAGGATTAAAGCCGAAGGTTTGAACAAGCTCGAGGTACTCCGATTTTGCTATATCTTTAGGGGTAACAACGGGACCGCCATTTGAATCTAAATCGATTCCAACGCTTTTATATGCCGCATAAACGCTGTGGGCACAATGAGTACCCTTAATATACTCTTTATATTTTTTAGAAAGTACACCGACGGTTAGGTCATAGGGCTTATCTTTGAGTTTTTCTTTTGCATAGGCTGCAGCAGCGGCTCTTTCCTCTTTAGAGAGTTTTGGACGAAACACCATAAAGTTTGCGCGAGAGTTAAACTCCGAAAGTCCCACTATAACGCTATCTTCCCCTGGTGTTACGGCGTTGAGAAGAAGACCCTTGCCACCGTCAACTACAATTGCCGCGTGACCGCATCGAAACCACGAAACAAATGTTGAAGATGAAACGATAATATCGCCGTCCTCGAGATTTGTGAGGGTAGTTCTGCCGCCAATCAGCTGAAGCTGACTAAAGGGGGCAAATTTTTCATTTATGGGAATCTGCTCTTCAAAATAATTCTCTTGAATTTTTAAAATTTGGTCGGTATCCCCTGCCAAAAGCAAATCGCTAATTCCAATTTGAGTCAGTCCCGTTTGCTCAAAAAGAATTTTGTAATCCTCATCTGTAAGCTCGGATTTTGAGAGTAACGGCAAGATATCTACCTTTGCGTAATCGGGTGTCCAATGAACTTCAAAATTCAGGTTATGAACCACTCCAAGATACAAAATGCCGAAAACGAGAGCGATTGAGAGAATCATGCAAAGAGGTATCAGCACCGCCTTTCGGCAGAAAAGCTTTTTGAAATTCATTAAAATCACCACCCGATAATTATTTGCACCTATTATACTATCTTTTTTTACCTATGTCAAATTAATGAATAATTTATTGACTTTAGGAGTTGTCATATTTGAGCGTAGAAAACGCAACAGAAACGGAATTAGCTGCAGAATTTTCGTGCAGAAAAGTGTTTTTTGTTGCGACAGACGCATATCAAATACTTCGAGCAATAAAAAACACTTTAATAGAAAAAACACCCTGCTTTCGCAAGGTGTTTTTTACTATGCTCTGCGCAAAATTATGCGCTAATTTTACTTTCCGTATAACTCAGCGAGCTTTTCGAGGTGTGCTCTCGAAGCCTTTGCAGTCTCTTCAGCCTGTGCGAAGAGTGCTTCAGCACGCTCGGGGAAGGAACGGGTCAGAGAAGCATAACGAGCTTCGCCAAGGAGGAACTCCTTGTAGTCACCGGTTGCAGGTTTGCAATCGATAGACATGGGGTTCTTGCCCTCTGCCTTGAGTGCAGGATTGAAGCGGAACATATTCCAGTATCCGCAGTCAACAGCCTTCTTCATTTCCTTCTGGCAGTTAATCATACCTCCCTTAATGGAGTGCATCTCACAGGGAGAGTAAGCGATGATGATGGAAGGTCCGTTGTAAGCTTCTGCTTCCTTGATTGCCTTTAAGGTCTGATTCTGATCAGCACCCATAGCAATCTGAGCAACGTAAACGTAGCCGTAAGACATCGCAATCTCTGCAAGGCTCTTCTTAGCGATAGCCTTACCAGCTGCTGCGAACTGAGCAACCTGACCGATATTGGAAGCCTTTGAAGCCTGACCTCCGGTGTTGGAGTAAACCTCGGTATCAAATACCATAACGTTGACATCGTGACCGGAAGCGAGAACGTGGTCAAGACCGCCGAAGCCGATATCGTATGCCCATCCGTCACCACCGAAGATCCAAACGGACTTCTTGGAGAGGAATTCCTTCTTCTCAAGGATAGCGGGAGCGGTGGGGCAACCAGCGGCTGCAGCCTTCTCAAGCTCTACGATAAGAGCATCGGTAGCAGCGGCATTAGCTTCGCCGTCGTTAGCAGTTTCAAAGTACTTACTAGCCACAGCCTTGAATTCAGCAGAAGCCTTGTCAGACTCTGCCATTTCGCGAACCTGATCCATAAGCTGATCACGGATAGCCTTCTGTCCGAGATACATACCAAGACCGTGCTCAGCATTGTCCTCGAAGAGGGAGTTAGCCCAAGCAGGACCCTGACCCTTAGCGTTTACGGTGTAGGGAGAGGTTGCAGCGGGGCCGCCCCAGATGGAAGAACATCCGGTAGCATTGGAGATATACATTCTGTCGCCAAAGAGCTGAGTAACAAGACGTGCATAAGCGGTCTCGGCACAGCCTGCGCAGGAGCCCGAGAACTCAAGGAGAGGCTTCTTGAACTGTGAAGTAATAACGTTCGCAGCGGTAGCAACCTCAGGCTTCTCGGTAACGTTTGCTACGCAGTAATCAAATACTGCCTGCTGAGCATCCTGGCTCTCACGAGATACCATCTTAAGAGAGGAGGTCGGGCAAACACCGATACATACGCCACATCCCATACAATCCATGGGGGAAACGGCAAGAGTGTACTTATAATCGGTCTTGAGGAAGGGCTTCTCTGCAACCTTCATATCAGCAGGAGCAGCAGCAACCTCAGCCTCGGTCATAACGTAAGGACGAATAGTAGCGTGGGGGCAAACGAATGCGCACTTGTTACACTTAGCGCAGGTTGTGGGATCCCACTCGGGAACCATAACGGCAACAGCGCGCTTCTCATAAGCAGCAGCACCCTGCTCGAAGGTACCGTCAGCATGGTCCATAAATGCAGATACGGGGAGAGAATCACCATTCATAAGACCAACGGGCTTCATGATGCCGTCAACCATCTTTACGAGCTTCTCTGCACCCTCAGAAGCTGCAGCAGCCTCATCGTCGGCAGCGTTAGCCCAATCTGCGGGGACGTCAATCTTAACAAATGCGGTAGCACCTGCGTCGATAGCCTTGTGGTTCATATCAACGACATCCTGACCCTTCTTGAGGTAGGACTTGGTAGCAGCGTCCTTCATATACTGAATTGCGTCCTCACGGGGCATAATGTCAGCAAGTGCGAAGAATGCAGACTGGAGAATGGTGTTGGTACGCTTGCCCATACCGATCTGAGCAGCAAGGTCGATAGCGTTAACGGTATAGAGCTGAACGTTATTCTTAGCAATATACTGCTTGGTTTCAGCGTTAAGGTGGCTCTCGAGCTCCTCAGGAGTCCACTGGCAATTGATAAGGAATACACCGCCGGGCTTAACGTCCTGAACCATCTTGTAACCCTTGATTACATAAGAGGGGTTGTGGCAAGCAACGAAGTCAGCCTTGTTGATGTAGTAGGGGCTCTTGATGGGCTTGTCACCGAAGCGGAGGTGAGAAATTGTGATACCGCCGGTCTTCTTGGAGTCATACTGGAAGTATGCCTGAACGTACTTGTCGGTATGGTCACCAATAATCTTGATGGAGTTCTTGTTTGCACCAACGGTTCCGTCGCCACCGAGACCCCAGAACTTACATTCCTTGGTGCCTTCAGCTGCGGTGTTGGGAGAAACCTTCTCCTCAAGAGAGAGACCAGTAACATCGTCTACGATACCAAGGGTGAACTGAGACTTCGGAGCGTCCTTAGCGAGTTCATCATATACAGCAAATACGCTGGAAGGAGGAGTGTCCTTAGAACCAAGACCATAACGGCCGCCGCATACCTTAATATCGGTTCTGCCGTTTGCAGCAAGAGCAGCAACAACGTCGAGGAAGAGGGGCTCACCGAGAGCGCCAGGTTCCTTAGTTCTGTCAAGAACAGCAATCTTCTTAGCGGTTGCGGGGATAGCCTCGCAAAGCTTTTCAGCAGAGAAGGGACGATAGAGACGAACCTTTACAAGACCAACCTTCTCACCCTTAGCGAGCATATAGTCGATAACCTCTTCTGCAACGTCGCAGATAGAGCCCATAGCGATGATAACGCGCTCAGCGTCAGCAGCACCGTAGTAGTTGAAGAGCTTATAATCGGTTCCGAGCTTAGCGTTAACCTTGTCCATATATTCCTCAACGATTGCGGGAACAGCCTCATAATACTTGTTGCAAGCCTCACGGTGCTGGAAGAAGATATCTCCGTTTTCGTGAGAACCGCGCATTACGGGGTGGTCGGGGTTAAGAGCACGCTTACGGAATGCAGCTACTGCATCCATATCGCACATTTCGCGAAGATCATCAAAGTCCCAAACCTGAATCTTCTGAATCTCGTGAGAAGTACGGAAGCCGTCGAAGAAGTTGATGAAAGGAACACGGCTCTTAATAGATGCAAGGTGTGCAACTGCGCCGAGGTCCATAACTTCCTGAGTGTTGGTCTCAGCAAGCATAGCGAAACCGGTCTGACGGCAAGCATAAACGTCAGAATGATCACCGAAGATGTTAAGAGCGTGGGAAGCTACACAACGAGCCGATACGTGGAATACGCAGGGCAGGAGCTCACCGGCGATCTTATACATATTGGGGATCATAAGAAGAAGTCCCTGAGAAGCGGTGTAGGTGGTGGTAAGAGCACCTGCGCCGAGTGAACCGTGAACGGTACCTGCAGCACCTGCTTCGGACTGCATCTCTACTACCTTAACGGTGTTACCAAAAATGTTCTTGAGTCCCTGAGCTGACCACTGGTCAACGTAGTCTGCCATAGGGCTGGACGGAGTAATAGGATAGATACCTGCTACTTCAGTAAACGCATAGGAAACATGAGCCGCAGCGTTGTTACCGTCCATGGTTTTAAATTTTCTTGCCATGAAAGTTTTCCTCCTTGATTTTGTCAATCGGGAACGCATATTTTCACATTCCCATACATTGTATATTGTACTACTTTTATATCAAATTGTAAATAGGTAAATCGTTAAAATTTTAGCAAATTTTTCTAAATATATACAATGTGTAAAAAACTACCCCGAAATTTTAATATTTCGGGGTAGTAATATACGTTATTTTATTGCTTCTGTAATTTCAGAACAGTCTAAAAGAATTAGGTCAGGCTTGTCTTGCGATGCCGCTAGGATTTGCTCGTCGGTTTCGCCGCTCATAACAAGTATAGCAAGGGCACCTGAGTTTAGTCCACTCTTAACGTCGGTATAGATCCTGTCCCCTACTACTGCAGTTTCCTCCGGCGTTACGCCCGCCTTTTCCATTGCTAGCAAAGGCATTAACGCTTCGGGCTTGCCGATGAATATTGGGCGCTTTTTAGTACAGTTATAAATCATATCGCAAACGCTTCCGCAATCGGGAACACTACCGAATTCTGTGGGACACACATAGTCAGGATTTGTTGCAATATAGGGCAGGTCTCGGGCGAGCAGTAGCTTGCAGACATCCTCAAGCTTTTTAAAGGTAAGCTCGTTATCGTTGCCCATTACTATAACGTCAACCTCGTCAAGGTTTTCGGTGATGGTAAAGCCGTTTGCGCGAAGCTCCTCTTTAAGAGATTCTGTCCCGCATACATAAAGGCGAGCTGCAGAGTGATGCTTTTTAAGATAAAAGGCAGTTGCCTGAGACGAGGTCATAAACTCGTCATAACTACTTTCTATTCCCAGTTTTCGAAGCTTCTTTATATAATCTACAACGCTTTTGGAAGAATTGTTTGTCATAAACATATATCTTCCACCCGTGCGCTTTATAGTGTCCAAAAGCTCTGTTGTAAATGTGAAAAGATTGTCTCCGAGATAGAGAGTGCCGTCCATATCAAAAAGGAAAAGTTTAATATTTTTGATGTCATCTTTAGTTTTCATTTTTTAGTACCCCATTAATTATTTCTACATTCTGCACCTTGCTGATTTTAATCAGTGCTCCGCAGAGTCCGTCAACCATATCCTCGGTAGTCTTTGCGAGGGTTACGGTTACGGTGTTGTCCTCCCCTATCTTTGCCGCAGTAATGTCACACTCGTGGTCGTTTACGGTGTCAACAATTCGGTTTACACATGTGCGGTCGGTAACCTTCATACGAAGGGTGAAAATCTGTTTTTTATGTAGCTTCTGAAGTTTTCCTGCAATAGGCTTTAATCCAAACATTGCAAGAAGCATTATCACTACCATTGAAACAGAAATAACATAGAGCCCCATTCCGATAGAAAGTCCTATGCAAGCAGTAGTCCAAAGACCTGCCGCGGTGGTGAGACCCTTGATTCTGTTTCCGCTGACGATAATACAGCCTGCACCAAGGAAACCGAGTCCGTTTACAACCTGTGCACCAATTCTGCCTACATCACCTGTAAAACCTAAATGACCATACATCATATCACTCATACACATAACTCCTGCTGCACCGAGGCAGACGAGAAGGTGGGTACGAAGACCCGCTTCGTGATTGGTACGGGCACGCTCGATACCGATTACACCGCCGAGCAGAGCGGCAACGAAAAGTCTGATTATAAGCTCTATTTCATATCCGAAATTTGCGAAAAATTCTGCCATTTTTCTTTACCTCCGTTTAAGCAGAGGAGTAATATCTGAACCCGATTTTGACAGGCCGATTTTAGCCTCTGCTGTGTTAAAATACTCGCTAATCCTTTAGGATTAGCTGCGTTTTGTGTCTTGCCGATGCAAAAATCGGCACTGTGAAAATTCTGCGACCTAAAACGAGCAGAATTTTGTGTGATTTTTGGTGCAGTGGAGGGGGCAAGGCCGTCGCCTGCCGCCGACAGTAATCCGAAAAGCGCCTAAATTATGCCGTTTTAGGCGAGTTCGGATACTACTCCTCTGCTTAATTTGTCATTTTTTCCTGCTTGACCTTGTGGTCAATAACGTGACGGGAAGCGAGTTCACGCTTTATGTCATCAACTGAAATTCCTATCTCTACCATAAGCACCATTACGTGATAAGCGAGATCGGCAATTTCATAAACCGTTTCAGCCTTATCGTCAGCCTTGCCTGCGATAATAACCTCGGTGCATTCTTCTCCAACCTTTTTGAGAATCTTGTCGATTCCCTTTTGGAAAAGGTAAGTTGTATACGAGCCTTCAGGCTGAGTTTCTTTTCTGCCGACGAGAAGCTCGTACAGTCCGTCCATTGAAAAAGCGTGGTTTTCATCACTCAGGAATACCTCTTTTGTAAAGCAGGAGTCTGTACCTGTATGACAAGCCGGACCGTCTTTATTTACGAGAACTACGAGAGCATCCTTATCACAGTCGGCAGTAATGCTGACAATGTGCTGGAAGTTGCCCGAGGTCTCCCCTTTTCTCCAAAGCTCCTGTCTTGAACGAGAGAAGAAGCAGGTTTTCTGCTCCTTAATGCTTATCTCGAGGCTCTCACGGTTCATATAAGCGAGGGTGAGCACCTTTTTAGAGGTGGCATCCTGGACTATTGCGGGGATAAGTCCCTTTTCATCAAATTTAAGTTCATCTATATTAATCATAATTCTATCTCCTGACTATTATGCCGTCGCGGGCAAGTTCTTCTTTTAGTTGCTTGATACTTACCTCTCCAAAGTGGAAAATGGATGCGGCAAGACCTGCATCAACCTTTGGAAGTGAATGGAAAAGTGTTTTGAAATGGTCGATTCCACCCGCACCGCCCGATGCAATAACGGGGACCGATACGGCATTACAAACAGCGTCGAGCATTTCGAGGTCGAAGCCGTTTTTAACTCCGTCGGTGTCGATACTGTTTACAACAATTTCACCCGCGCCGGCATCTGCGCCGCGCTTTATCCACTCGATAGCGTCAATGCCCGTATTTTCTCTGCCACCCTTTGCAAAGAGTGTAAATTTGCCGTCGACACGTTTTATATCTGCCGAAAGGACAACACATTGGTCGCCGTAGCGCTTTGCCGCTTCACCGATAAGAGAGGGATTACGGATTGCACCCGAATTTACACTTACCTTATCTGCGCCGCATTTGAGTACGCGGTCAAAATCATCGAGGGTGTTTATTCCGCCGCCAACGGTTAAAGGAATAAAAATCTCAGACGCTACCTCGGTTAGAATGTCCGTAAAGAGCTTTCTTCCCTCGCTTGAAGCAGTAATATCGTAGAAAACAAGCTCGTCTGCGCCGTTTTCACTGTAAAACTTTGCAAGTTTTACAGGAGAGGAAACGTCGGCAAGTCCTAAAAAGTTTACACCCTTTACAACTCTGCCGTCCTTGACGTCAAGGCAAGGTATTATTCTTTTGGTAATCATTTCGTTGCCTCCTCTATTGCTTCTTTAAGATTGATAGCGCCCGTATAAAAGGCTTTACCTAAAATTGCGCCGTACATTCCCATATCACGAAGACGGATAATATCATTCATATCGGTAACACCGCCCGAAGCGATGATATCGATGTTGAATTTTTCAGAAAGGGTCTTGTAAAGGTCGGTGTTGGTGCCCTTCATTGCTCCGTCACGGCTGATATCGGTGCAAATGACGGTTTTAATACCGAGATTGCAAACTCGCTCGAAGAACTGCTCGCCTGTTTCGGATGTGGTCTCACGCCAGCCCTTTGTTGCAACATAGCCGTCCTTCAGGTCGCAGCCAACGGCTATTTGTGCTCCGTATTTTGCTCCCATTTCCGCCAAAAATTCGGGGTTTGTTGCGGCGGCAGTGCCGAGAATGACACGGTGAACGCCTGCATCAAGGTAACGCTTTATTACCTCCTCGCTTCTGACACCTCCGCCAATCTGAACCTTGAGTCCACTCACATCTATTATCTTTTTAACGGTTTCAATATTCGGGGTGTTTCCGTCACGCGCACCCTCGAGGTCTACGGTATGTATAAACTCAGCGCCCGCATTTTTAAAATACTCGGCTACCCTTTCGGGGTGCTCGCTGTAAACGGTCATATCGTTATAATCGCCCTTGTAAAGGCGAACGGCCTTGCCCTCGTACAAATCTATTGCAGGAAAAATTTTCATAAATTACAACTCACAAAATGCTTTAAGTATTAACAGTCCCTTTTCTCCGCTCTTTTCAGGGTGAAACTGCATACCGTAAACGTTTCCGTTTTCGGCAGAGGCGGTAAGGATAGCGCCGTATTCTGTTACCGAGGTAACATAAGTCTCACAATCGGCGGCATAGTAGGAATGAACAAAATACATACAGTCGCCTTCATCTAAATATTTAAAGAGCTTGGATTTTGGCTTGTCTTTAGGGAAGATTAGCCCGTTCCAACCGATATGGGGCACCTTTAAGTCCTCAGCAATTACAGGCTTAATGGGTTTTACAGCACCGGGAATAAGCCCTAACCCCTCATATTCGCCGTATTCATAGCTCTTCTCGAAAAGCATCTGCATACCGAGGCAGATACCAAGAAGCGGCTTGCCGTTTTTAGCTTCTTCGACAATGACTTTATCAAGTCCTGTAGCGCGGAGCTTTGCTATTGCATCGGAAAAAGCACCGACACCGGGAAGCAGAATCTTGTCCGCTTTGCGAATAACTTCGGCATCCCCCGTTACAACAGCCTCTGCGCCGACCATTTTAAGTGAGGATGAAAGGCTGAAAAGGTTGCCTACCGAATAGTCCACTATTGCTATCATTATAAAACTCCCTTGGTTGAAGGAATCTTGTCGGCATTTGCGGTATCAATGGCTACAGCCATTTTAAGCACTCTGCCGACCGCCTTGAAGCAGCCCTCAATTATGTGGTGGGTATTAGAGCCCGAAAGCTCCTTTATATGTAAGGTAATACCTGCGTTTCGAACGAAGGCTTCAAAGAATTCCTCTACAAGCTCAGTATCAAAAAACCCCACTCTTGTGCTGGGTAAGGGTAAATCCATAGACAAGTGTGCTCTACCCGAAATGTCAACCGCAACAAGAACGAGTGCCTCGTCCATAGGCAGAATGATATTTCCATAGCGGTAGATTCCCTTCATATCACCGAGTGCCTCCGAAAGCGCCTTGCCGAGGCAGATGCCTATATCCTCTGCAGAGTGGTGAAAATCAACTTCGGTATCGCCGTTGCAAACAACGTTTAAGTCAAAGCCGCCATGACGGGCAAAAAGGGTCAGCATGTGGTCCATAAAGCCGTTGCCCGATTTTATATTGCTCTCTCCCTTTCCGTCAAGGTTTAAGGAAAGCAGAATGTCGGTTTCTTTGGTAGTTCTTTTAATTTCATATTGTCTCATAATTATACCTCACCTAAAATCTTATCCGTAGCTTTTAGTAGTGCGTCCATCTGTTCACGAGTACCTATTGTGATTCTGACAAAGTCTTTAATCTTGTCACTCGAGAAATGGCGGACAAGAACGCCCTCGTTTTTAAGGGAGAAATAATAGTCCCATCCCTTGATTTTATCAGATTTAACAAAGATAAAGTTTGCAAGAGAATCGGTCATTTGGAAGTCTCTCTTTTTAAGCTCTTCCTTTGTATATTCGCGGATTTCCGCAGTGTTTTTATTGCATTCCTTATAATAATCAGCATCGCGAAGTGCCGCAATTCCCGCAATTTGAGTCAGTCGGTTTATATCGTAGGGGTTGGTCGAAAACTTGATTGTGTTAAGGTCGGCAATCAGGTTTTCATTTGCTATCGCAAAGCCGAGACGCGCGCCTGCAAGGGAGCGAGATTTTGAATAGGTCTGCACAACGAGAAGATTCTCGTATTTCTTTGTTAGCGCTACGGCACTTTCTGCGCCAAAATCAACGTAAGCCTCGTCGATAAGGACTACCCTGTCGGGGTTTGCTTTCACAATTTCCTCAACCTGAGTGTGGCTGATGGCAAGACCTGTGGGGGCGTTGGGGTTTGCGATTACAACCATTCCATTTGCGTTAAAGTAGTCGGCAGGGTTAATCGAAAAATCGGGCAGAAGGGGTACCTTTTTATACTCGATTCCACAAAGATGAGCGTAAACCTCGTAAAATCCATAGCTGATTTCGGGGAAAATAGCGCCGTTTTTCTTATCGCAAAACGCCATAAACGAGAAGTTCAAAATATCATCCGAGCCGTTTGAAACGAAGACGTTTTTCTTCTCAACCCCGAAAAATTCTGCAAGCTCCGAAATAAGAGCGCTTGCGGTCGGGTCGGGGTATAAATTCAGTTTCTTTACCTCGTCACCGTTTACAGCCTCGAGAACCTTTGGAGAGGGCGGAAAGGGTGACTCGTTGGTATTCAGTTTTATGTATTGTTGGTCGCGAGGTTGCTCACCCGGTGTGTAGGGAGTGAGGGTGGCGAAGCGGTCGCTTAAAAATCTGCTCACAGGGAATTTCTCCTTTATTTAATATCGCCTTTAATTCTGACGGTAGCACTTCTCGCGTGGGCGGAAAGTCCTTCCTTTTCGGCAAAGAAGGCAACCTTCTCTGCAACCTCGCGGAGTGCATTATCTGTATAGTAGCTGTATGCTGATTTCTTAACAAAGTCATCCACAGAAAGAGGACTCGAGAATCTTGCCGTGCCGCTTGTGGGCAGGGTGTGGTTTGTTCCCGAGAAATAGTCGCCGAGTGCTTCGGGACACATTTTACCGAGGAAGATAGAGCCCGCGTGGCTGACCTTATCTAAATATTTAAAGGGCTCGTCAACACATATTTCGATATGCTCGGGTGCAATTGCGTTTGAAATTTCAATCGCTTTATCAATATTTTCTACAATTATAATCTTGCCATTGTTATCGATAGAGGCTCTTGCAATTTCCTCACGGGGAAGAAGGGCAATCTGTCGCTCAAGCTCTGACGATACCTTTACGGCAAGCTTCTCGCTGTCGGTAATAAGCACAGCGGTAGCGTTTTTGTCGTGTTCAGCCTGAGAGAGAAGGTCTGCCGCAACGAAAATGGGATTGCAAGTGCCGTCTGCGATAACTAAAATCTCGCTCGGACCTGCAATCATATCAATAGAAACGATTCCATAAACCTGACGCTTTGCCTCAGCTACGAACACATTACCGGGACCTACGATTTTATCTACCTTGGGAACTGTTTCGGTGCCGTATGCAAGTGCCGCAATCGCCTGCGCACCGCCCATTTTAAATATGCGGTCCACCCCTGCGATGTGGGCGGCGGCAAGTATTACGGGATTAACCTTGCCGTCCTTTGAGGGAGGTGTTGCAATACAAAGCTCCCCTACCCCTGCGATTTTTGCAGGTATTGCATCCATAAGCACGGTGGAGGGGTATGCCGCAGTGCCTCCCGGTACGTAAAGTCCTGCGCGGTCTACAGGGGTTACCTTTTGTCCGAGGACAATACCATTATCCTTCTTTATTTCAAAGCCGGGATTTAACTGATTTTTGTGATAAAGGGCAATATTTTCTGCCGCTTCCTTTAATATATCTAAAAACTCGGGCTCAACAAGACCTACTGCCTCGTTGATTTCCGCCTTTGTTACTTCGAGCGAGGAAAGCTTTACCTTATCAAATTTTTCGGCATAGTCAAAAATTGCCTTGTCGCCGTTTGCTCTGACATTTGCAATAATGTCGGTTACTATGTCCTCTACGCCGCTCGCCGCATTCTCTCTTTTGAGAATTTCCTCGAGGGCGATTTTTTTGCTGTCAAAAACTTTAATCATTTGAAATTGCCTCTTCGATTTTTGATTTCATAAGTTCTATTTTTTCGGTTTTAAAACGAAAGCCCGTTTTGTTTGCAATAAATCTAGCGCTGATTTCTACAATCGTTTCGTAAACCTCAAGGTCATTTTCCTTAAGAGTTGTACCCGTTTCAACTATATCGACGATTACGTCCGACATACCGAGAATTGGGGCAAGCTCGATTGAGCCGTTAAGCTTTATAATATCAATTGCTCGGGACTTTGATGCAAAATATTTATTTGCAATCTCGGGGAATTTGGTTGCAACACGGATAGTTTTATCGGTAGGCATTATCTGCCCCTTTTTGCCTGCAACCGCCATTCTGCATTTGCCAAAGCCAAGGTCTAAAAGCTCATAAACATCAGGCCTTTGCTCTAAAATTATGTCCTTGCCGACAACTCCAACATCGGCAACGCCCGTTGATACGTAAATTGCAACGTCGGAGGGCTTTACCCAGAAGTAGCGAACACCGTTTACCTCGTCCTCAAAAACGAGCTTTCGGCTGTTTTCATGGATTGAGGGACAGCCGTAGCCAAGGGATTCAAAGAGGTTGTAAACCTTTTCGCCAAGTCTGCCTTTCGGAAGGGCAATATTAATCATTTCGCTCATTCTATTTGCCCTCACTTTCAAGTTTTAATACACTCTTATATTTAATATTTACATTCTCCGTAACCGAGATTCGTACCCTTTTGCCTTCAGCAATAAGTTTATTTAGTTCATCGAAGACACGCTCGGCAGAAACGCTACTATCATAAACAAGAAGGACGTCAACATCGTAAACATCCGTTAAATTATCAAGATAAGAAAGCAGGTCAAGATATACTGCAAATCCGACTGCTCCCGCGTTTTTACCCATTTTTCGAAGAAGATTATCGTATCTTCCGCCCGAAAGAATACTGCCGGGTATATTCTCAACATAACCGCAAAAGGTGATGCCGTTATAGTAGTTCATATCGCTGACTGCCGAGAAGTCAATATTGATATTGTCACTCTCCCCTACGCTTGCAAGAAGCTCACAAAGGGTGGTGAGCTCTTCTACTGCGGCGGCGGTTGTGTCATTGACGACAAGCTCGCGGGCACGCGGTAAAATCTCAAGAGCCGAACCGTAAAGGGATGCGAGCACGGTAAGTTTTTCGGTGAGAGAATCGGAAACTGCATTCTTTTCGCAGATTTTTCTGATTTCAGAGGTGTTTTTAGTGCCGATAGATGCCGATATCTCTTCCTTTACCGAGGCGGGAAGACCAGTTTCATCTAAAAGTCCGATTACCAGACCCATGTGAGAAAGGTCGAGCACGTATTTTCCGGAAATCGCCGCAAGGCTTTTCTTTGCAAGAAGCAAAACCTCTGCAAGTGAGAAGGTATCAACCTCGCCGATAAATTCAAGACCAATCTGAGGAATCTCTTTAAACTCATGCATATTGCCCGAAACACGGTATACGTGCTCACAGTAGAAAAGCTTTCTCGACCGCTCGTTTTTATCGGTGTTTTTTGCAATTGAGAGTGTAACGTCTGGCTTTAATGCCATTAATTTTCCCGTGGGGTCATTAAAAGCAATAACGTTTGCACTCTTTAAAAAGTTTTTATTCTCAAGATAGAGGTCATATTCCTCAAACTTGCTCATCTTGTATTTTTTATATCCGTATTTTTCATAAAGGGTCTGAAGCAGATATGAAACCTTGTCTTCAAAGCCTAAAACATTCAAGTTTTCCATAAAAATCCCTTTCCGAACATTGCTTCACTAAAACTAATACAGGTATTCTATCACAAATATTCGCTTTAGTCAAGTAGTGTGCTAAATTATTTTTTAATATTTTTTTCGATTTTTTCACTTTCTTTAAAAAAGCGCAATGCCCTGACCCCGTATTTTGGGGTCAGGTGCATACATTATATATAGATTACTTTTCGCAAACGAAACAGCGCCAACCGAACTTGTCTTCAAGTTTACCTAACTGAATTCCGGTTACGGTGTCATAGATTCTCTGGCTTACCTCGCCAATCTTGTCGTCGTTGATAACCATAACCTCATCCTTCCAGCGGAGCTTTCCAACGGGGCTGATAACTGCGGCGGTACCAGTACCAAATACCTCCTCGAGCTTGCCTGATTTGTAAGCCTCGGCAACCTCGTCGATAGAAATTCTGCGTTCCTCAACGGGAAGTCCCCAATCCTTACAAAGTTTGATTACAGAATCACGTGTTACGCCTGGGAGGATTGAACCGTTGAGCATAGGGGTAACGATTTTTCCGTCAATTTTGAAGAAGATGTTCATAGCTCCTACTTCTTCAATATACTTTCTCTCAACACCATCGAGCCAGAGTACCTGAGAGTAGCCGTCGTTATGAGCCTTAACCTGACCCGCAAGAGAGCAAGCGTAGTTTCCACCCGTCTTTGCAAAGCCCATTCCACCCTTAACGGCGCGAACGTATTCATCCTCAATCCAGATTCCGACTGGGTTGATTCCGCTTGCATAGTAAGCGCCCGAGGGAGAAAGGATTACCATAAACTTATAGGTATCGGAGGGCTTAACCCCGAGATATTCATCGGTCGCAATGATGAAGGGTCTGATATAAAGTGATGTGCCGGGCTCGGTCGGAATCCAATCCTTATCTACAGTAACTACAGCCTTTATAGCCTCAACGAAATCCTCTTCGGAAAGGGTTGGGATGCAAAGGCGGTCGTTTGTCTGATTGGTGCGCTTTGCATTCATATCGGGTCGGAACATATAAACCTTTCCGTCTGCACCGACATAGGCCTTAAGACCCTCAAACATTTCCTGACCGTAGTGAAAAACCATTGCGGCGGGAGACAGGGTTAAGTTGTGGAAGGGTACTACTCTCGGGTCGTGCCAGCCCTTCTCGATAGAATAATCCATTTCAAACATATGGTCGGTAAAAAGCTTTCCAAAGCCAAGAGGCTTGCCTGCCTCGGGCTTTGCCTTGGGTGTTAAAGTTTTTTCGATTCTAATATTAAGCATTTTTCTGCCTCCAAAAGCTATGCTTTTAAATTTCTTCAAGTATCTTTGTGGTCATTTCGATACATGTTAAGGGTGTTACACCGCTGTCACCCACAAGGTCTGCCGTGCGGTAGCCCTTTTCGAGAACCTTATCTACTGCCTTTTCGATGCAGTTGGCCTCTTCACTTAAATCGAAGGAATAGCGAAGCATCATTGCAGCAGAAAGAATTGTCGCAATCGGGTTTGCCTTATTCTGTCCTGCAATATCGGGTGCAGAGCCGTGGATAGGCTCGTAAAGTCCGCGCTTCGTATCGCCGAGAGAAGCCGATGCGAGCATACCGATAGAACCCGTAATCTGGGAAGCCTCATCCGAGAGGATATCTCCGAACATATTTGAGGTTACAACCACATCGAACTGTGCAGGATTGCGGACAAGCTGCATTGCGGTATTGTCAACAAGCATATCGGTACAGGTAACCTCGGGATAGTCTTTTGCGATTCTGTGCACAGTTTCACGCCAAAGACGAGAGGATTCAAGAACATTTGCCTTATCGACAGAAATAACTCGCTTATCACGCTTCATTGCAGTTTCAAAAGCAACACGGGCAATTCTCTCAATTTCCATTACGCTGTAAGCCTCGGTGTCATAAGCCTCGGGACCGTATTTGCCCTCGCGGCGTCCACGCTCGCCGAAGTATATACCGCCCGTAAGCTCGCGCACCATCATAATATCAAAGCCCTTTGCTACGATATCTGCACGAAGAGGAGAGGCCTCTTTAAGTGCGGGATAAAGCTTTGCGGGACGAAGATTTGTGAAAAGTCCGAGGGCGCTTCTGATTCCAAGAAGAGCCTTCTCAGGGCGCTCGTTTCCGGGGAGAGTATCCCACTTGGGACCGCCTACCGCACCGAGCAGTACGCTATCCGCGGCAAGACAACCGTCAACCGTTTCCTTGGGGAGTCCCTCGCCGACAGTATCTATTGCGATTCCGCCGATAAGATAATTGGTGAAGCAAAATTCGTGACCGTATTTTTCAGCTACCTTTTTCATTACCTCAACGGCAGACGATACTATTTCGGGTCCGATTCCGTCACCCTTTAAAAGTGCTATATTGTATTTCATTTTTGTCACCTTATTTGATTATTCCAGCCTTAATAGACTCAACAAGTCCACCGTTTGTGATGATTTTCTGAATGAATTCGGGGAAGGGTTTTGTCTTAAACTCTGCACCTGTTGTGCGGTTGTAAATAATACCGTTATCAACGTCAACCTCTACCTTGTCACCCGCGCTAATACCATCAACCGCTTCTGGACATTCCATAATGGCAAGACCAATATTGATAGAATTCCGGTAGAAAATTCTTGCAAAGCTCTTGGCAATAACTAAAGAGATTCCGCTTTCCTTAATAGCAATGGGCGCGTGTTCTCGGGAGGAGCCGCAACCGAAGTTGTTTCCTGCAACCATTATATCCCCCGGCTTTACACGAGTAATAAAGGTTTTGTCGAGGTCCTCCATACAGTGAGAAGCGAGCTCTTTTTTATCAATGGTGTTAAGGTATCTTGCAGGGATGATAACGTCGGTATCAACATTATCGCCGTATTTTATAACTATTCCGTCAAAACGCATTTTACATTACCTCCCTCGGGTCTGTAATTCTGCCCGTTATTGCCGAAGCTGCGGCAACTGCGGGAGAGGCAAGATAAATTTCGGAGCTTACGTGACCCATTCTGCCGACAAAGTTTCGGTTTGTTGTTGCAACCGCACGCTCACCTGCCGCAAGAATGCCCATGTGACCTCCAAGACAAGGTCCGCAGGTGGGAGTGGATACTGCCGCACCGGCTTCGATGAATATTTTAAGGAGACCCTGCTCCATAGCCTCTAAATAAATCTTCTGAGTTGCAGGAATAACGATACAGCGAACGTTATCTGCAACCTTTTTGCCCTTTAAGATTTCGGCAGCGGCAATCATATCCTCTATTCTGCCGTTTGTGCAAGAACCGATTACAACCTGGTCGATTTTTATATCGCCCGAATCCTTTGCAAGGTGGGTATTTTCGGGAAGATGAGGATAAGAAACAGTTGGCTCGATACTCGACAAATCAATTATATATTCCTCATCGTAAACTGCATCTTCGTCAGCCTTGAAAACCACGGGCTCACGGTTTGAGTGTTCCTTTACGTATTCGAGGGTCTTATCGTCAACCTCAAAAATTCCGTTCTTTGCGCCTGCTTCGATAGCCATATTAGCCATACAAAGTCTGTCTTCCATAGAAAGGTTATGAAGTCCTTCGCCGGTAAACTCCATCGAGCGGTAAAGCGCGCCGTCAACGCCAATCATTCCGATAATGTGGAGAATGACATCCTTGCCCGAAACATAGGGCTGAAGCTCGCCCTTAAGCTCGAACTTAATTGCAGAAGGAACCTTGAACCAAGCCTTGCCCGTTGCCATTCCTGCCGCCATATCGGTTGAGCCGACACCGGTTGAGAAGGCACCGAGAGCACCGTAGGTGCAGGTGTGAGAGTCTGCACCGATTACAATATCGCCAGACACGACAAGTCCCTTTTCGGGGAGGAGTGCATGTTCAATTCCCATCTGACCTACATCGTAAAAATGTGTAATGTCCTGCTCGCCGCAGAAATTACGACACATTTTGCACTGCTCGGCAGCCTTAATGTCCTTATTCGGAGCAAAATGGTCCATTACCATAGTTACCTTTTCAGAGTCGAATACCTTTTCAATACCAAGCTTGTTATACTCGGCAATAGCCACGGGAGAGGTTATGTCGTTACCGAGAACGAGGTCGAGATTAGCGAGAATAAGCTCGCCTGCTTCAACCTTTTCTAATCCTGCGTGTGCTGCGAGTACCTTTTGGGTCATTGTCATACCCATCTTATATCACCTCGTAAAATTACTGCATAAGTTTATTTATTGCATTAAGATAAGCCATAATACCTGCTTCGATAATATCGGTTGAAAGTCCACGACCAGAATAGGTCTTGCCGCCGCTCTGTAGTTTCAGTGTTACTTCGCCGAGGGTATCTTTACCTTCCGAAACTGCGCTGATATTAAACTTATCGAGTGTATGCTCGGGAGGACAAACAATCTTGTCAATTGCGGCATAGAGTGCATCGATAGCACCATCGCCAAGGCTGTTCTCCTCTACAAAGCCGTCATCCTTTTTAAGGCAGATAGACGAGCAAACGCCAACCTTACCCATTGTACGAACGTCAAAGGAAACGAGCTTATACTTTCCGTCTACAACCTCTGTGTTGGAAACGAGAGCCTCGATATCGCCGTCGGTAACGCTCTTTTTCTTATCGCAAAGCTCCTTAAATTTGCCAAAAACCTCAATAATCTTGTCATCGTTAAGGTCATAGCCGAGTTCCTTTAATCTCTCGGAAAAGGCGTGCTTGCCCGAGTGCTTGCCAAGTACCATCTGATTGGTCTTGATACCAACCGATTCGGGAGTCATAATCTCGTAAGTTGATTTGTTGGCAAGAACACCGTGCTGATGGATACCCGATTCGTGGGCAAAAGCATTTGCACCGACAATGGGCTTATTGTGGGGTGCCGACTGACCGATAATGTTATAAACGAGCTTGCTCGTTCTGTAAATCTGTGTTGTGTCGATTCTCGGAGGCTCTGCATAGAGGTCGGGACGGGTTTTAATAGCCATTACAACCTCTTCGAGTGAGGTGTTGCCTGCACGCTCGCCAAGTCCGTTTACAGTACATTCAATCTGTAAAGCACCGCCCTGAACACCGCCGAGGGCATTTGCTACCGCCATACCAAGGTCGTTATGGCAGTGAACCGAAAACTCAACCTTGTCGCTATCAGGAACATTAGCTATAAGATATTCAATCACAGCCTTCATCTCGGCAGGTGTGGTATAGCCTACTGTATCGGGAATATTGAGAACCTTCGCACCACTCTTGATTGCGGCATCGCATACGCGAACGAGGAAATCGGGGTCGCTTCTCATTGCGTCTTCACAAGAAAACTCAATGTTAGATGTATACTTTGCGGCATATTTTACCATTTCGCGAGTACGCTCGATTACCTGCTCGGGGCTCATTTTAAGCTTATATTCCATATGTACGGGGCTTGTTGCAATAAAGGTATGAATTCTGGGGTCTGCTGCAATCTTTACAGCTTCCCAAGCTACATCAATATCCTTTTCAAGAGCACGTGAGAGGGATGCAACGGCGCAGTTTTTTACAAGACCTGCAATAGATTTTACAGACTCGAAATCTCCGGGAGAGGAAATCGCAAAGCCTGCCTCGATAATATCTACGCCAAGCTTTTCAAGCTGAGAAGCAACCTGAAGCTTCTCCTGTAAATTCATACTGCAACCGGGTGACTGTTCGCCGTCACGAAGTGTCGTATCAAAAATCTTAATTCTGCTCATAAGGGTCTCCTTATTCGATTATTGCGCCTTTATCAGCCGAGCTGACTAATTTCGCATATTTCTTTAAATAACCTGTAAGGTTAGTTTTAATCTTAAGTTCAGTTTCAGCCTTTCTCTTTGCCATTTCCTCATCGGAAACCTTGAGGGAAATAGAGTAGTTGGGGATATCAATTTCGATGATATCGCCGTCCCTTACATAAGCGATAGGACCGCCATCAACCGCCTCAGGAGAGGTGTGACCGATTGCGGCACCGCGGGTAGCACCAGAGAATCTACCGTCGGTAATAAGTGCAACCTCCTTATCAAGTCCCATTCCTGCGATTGCAGAGGTGGGAGAAAGCATTTCTCTCATTCCGGGACCGCCTGCAGGACCTTCATAGCGAATAACAACAACGTCGCCCGGCTTGATTCCGCCTTCATAAATAACCTTGATTGCTTCTTCCTCGCTGTCGAACACCTTTGCGGGACCCGAGTGTTTTAGCATTTCGGGAGCAACGGCGCTTCGTTTTACAATCGAGCCGTTCGGTGCAAGTGAGCCGTAAAGCACGGCAAGACCGCCTGTTTTGGTGTAAGGCTCGGCTACTGTTTTTGCAACGTCGGTATTCTGTGAGCGGCAACCCTTAATATTCTCGGCTACCGTTTTGCCTGTTACGGTTAAGGCATCGGTTTCAAGGTAGCCTGCGTAACTTAACTCACCCATAACTGCATAAACACCGCCTGCAGCCTCAAGGTCCTGCATATGATGATGTCCTGCGGGAGCAAGGTGGCAAAGATTGGGCGTCTTTTCGCTGATTTCGTTAATCATATGTAGGTCGAAATCGATATGCGCCTCGTGTGCGATTGCTGCGAGGTGGAGTGCAGAGTTTGTTGAGCAGCCGAGCGCCATATCAACTGTAAGTGCATTGCGAAGTGACTTTTCGTTGATTATATCAAGTGGCTTGATGTCCTTTTCAACAAGGGTCATAATCTGTTCGCCTGCCGCCTTTGCAAGACGCTGACGGGCACCGTGTACTGCGGGGATTGTTCCGTTTCCACGAAGTGCGATTCCGAGTGCTTCGGAGAGGCAGTTCATACTGTTTGCGGTAAACATACCCGAGCAAGAGCCACAACCGGGGCAAGCGTTACCCTCAACAAAGGAGAGCTCATCCTCGTTTATAGTACCGTTTTTATAAGCGCCAACCGCTTCAAAAACACTATTCAGATCCATCGGTCTGCCGTTAAATTCACAAGTCGATAGCATAGGACCGCCAGAAACGAAGATTGCGGGAATATTAAGTCGGCAAGCCGCCATAATCATACCGGGGACAATCTTGTCACAGTTGGGGATAAAAACAAGTCCGTCAAGTGCGTGAGCCTTTGCCATACACTCAACGCTGTCGGCAATAATCTCTCTTGTTACAAGAGAGTATTTCATACCCTCGTGTCCCATTGCAAGACCGTCGCAAACGGCAATTGTATTGAACTCCATAGGAGTTCCGCCTGCCGCAAGTACACCGTCCTTAACCGCTCTCGAAATTCTTTCAAGGTGAACGTGACCGGGTACTATTTCGTTAAAGGAATTAACAATACCGATAAGAGGCTTTTTGATTTCGTTATCGGAATATCCTGCCGCCTTTAAAAGCGAACGCTGAGGTGCTCTCTCAGGGCCTTTTTTCATAATATCGCTACGCATAAATTTACCTCCAATATTTTAGAGAAATATAAAACAAACCCAAAGTCTTTTTGTATCTCTTTTACATTTCTCTTTAACCGACCGTCGAGGACGCCGGTCCCTAGGTTATATAGAGGGGTGTGGGGCTTCTGCCCCACACATATCCCTCGGCCCTGGGCCCTATGCCCTTTGCCCTTAATTGTTAATAAATTTTTCTTCGTCGTTCCAGGTGTAAAGCTTTCTTACATCCTCGCCAACCTTCTCAGAGCAGTGCTCAGATGCAAGCTTTCTCATAGCCTTGAAGTGAGCCTGACCGCCTGCCTCGGACATATCAAGTAAGAATTCCTTTGCGAAGGAGCCATCCTGAATGTCAGAAAGAATCTTCTTCATGGTCTTCTTGGTTTCCTCGGTGATAATCTTAGGACCTGTTATGTAGTCGCCGTATTCAGCAGTGTTGGAAACAGAATATCTCATTCCGGCGAAGCCCGACTGATAGATAAGGTCAACGATGAGCTTCATCTCGTGGATACACTCAAAGTAAGCGTTTCTGGGGTCGTAGCCTGCCTCAACGAGGGTTTCGAAGCCTGCCTGCATAAGTGCGCAAACACCACCGCAAAGAACTGCCTGCTCGCCGAAGAGGTCGGTTTCGGTCTCGGTTCTGAAGGTAGTTTCGAGAACACCCGCACGAGCGCCGCCGATTCCGAGTGCATAAGCAAGGCCAAGCTCAAGAGCATTGCCGGTAGCATCCTGATGAACGGCTACAAGACAAGGAACACCCTTGCCAACCTGATACTCACTGCGTACTGTGTGTCCGGGACCCTTGGGTGCAATCATAATAACGTTGCAGTCATCGCGAACAACAATCTGCTGGAAGTGGATATTGAAGCCGTGTGCAAAAGCAACGGTCATACCCTCTCGGAGGTTGGGAGCGATTTCGTTCTTGTAAACCTTTGCCTGATACTCATCGTTAATAAGAATCATAACGATGTCAGCCTGACGGGTTGCCTCTGCGGTATTGTAAACCTCGAAGCCATCAGCCTTTGCCTTGAGAGCACTCTTGGAGCCTTCATAAAGACCAATGATTACCTTAACGCCCGAATCACGAAGATTCTTTGCGTGAGCGTGACCCTGTGATCCATAACCGATGATAGCAACGGTCTTGCCCGAGAGAAGGTCGAGATTACAATCTGATTCATAAAACATTCTTTGATTTGACATTTTAATTTACTCCTTTAAATTCTTTTAGAATTTGTTTATTTTTTATATTCGCGCAGATAGGTCATATCCATCTCACGTAGACAGTCAGAGCCTCTCTGTAATGCTACAACGCCTGTGCGGCACATTTCGATTATGCCGAAGGGCTTCATAACGCTGATAAAGGTATCAAGCTTTGAGGATTCGCCCGTTACCTCGATACAGAAGGAATCGGGTGCGTAGTCGATTATGTTTGCCTTGAAGATATTAACTGCATCCATAATCTCCTGATGATGGTTCGAAATATTCTTCACCTTTATAAGGAGAAGCTCGCGGGCAAGGGTTGTTTCATAAGGCATCTCACTAATCTCGATAACCTCGTGAAGTCGGTTTAGCTGAAGAATTATCTGCTTCTTTACATAATCATCACCCGTTGCGGTGATGGTCATTCGGGAAACACCCTCTGTTTCTGTTGCCGAAACGGTTAGGCTATCTATATTAAATCCTCTTCGGGAGAACATCGAAGCAACGCGGGTCAGTACGCCGAATTTGTTTAAAACTCTAATTGAAATAACAAACTGTTTCATACCGTTATCCTCTCTTTAAAGGTTAATATCTTTTTTCTTAACGATTATCTGGTCGATTGTGCCACCGGGAGGTGTCATAGGAAGAACCATTTCATCCATATTAATATGACAATCAATAACCGCAGGACCGCCCGAAGCATAAGCCTCAGAGAAAGCTTTGTCAAACTCTTCCATTGTCTCGCAGATGTAGCCTGCTGCACCGAATGCTTCTGCAAGAAGCTTAAAGTTTGTCTTTCTGCCGAGGGTTGTGTTTGAATAGTGCTTCTGATAGAAGATTGTCTGCCACTGGCGAACCATTCCGAGAACGCCGTTATTCATAATAACGACGATTACGGGGATGTTAAAGGTAACTGCGGTTGCAAGCTCGTTTAAGTTCATTCCGAAGCTTCCGTCGCCCGTAAAGAGAACCGTTTTCTGTCCCGAGCCCTTTGCCGCGCCAATTGCCGCGCCGAGACCGTAGCCCATTGTGCCGAGACCGCCGCTTGTAATAAAGGTACGCGGCTTTTCGAACTTATATCTCTGCGCCGTCCACATCTGATGCTGTCCAACATCAGTAGCAATCACCGTGTCGTGCTCTGTATATTTCTTAACACAGTCGATAATCTGGAAGGGTCGCATATCGGAAGGATTAAAGTTCTCGTTTTCCGAGCGCTTTTTGAATTCCTCAACCTTTGCTTTCCACTCGTCGTTCTTCTTTTCCTTAACCTTCGAGTTTATTGTCTTGAGTGTATTTTTAACATCTGCAATAATTCCAAGATATGCGGGAATATTCTTTCCAAGCTCGGCTGGCTCAATATCGATATGAATAATTCTTGCCGAGTGAGCAAACTTCTTTTTATTACCTGTTGCACGGTCGGAGAAGCGGACACCGAGAGCTATTATTACGTCGGCCTCTGCCATTGCACGGGATGCGGCGAAGGTGCCGTGCATTCCCTGCATACCGAGAGCGTTTTTGTGGTCAGACGGAATACATGACAGCCCCATCATACTGCAACCGACGGGAGCGTCAATCTTTTCGGAGAGTTCAATAACCTCTTTTGCTGCGTCGGAAATTATTACACCGCCGCCGCAATAAATATAGGGTCTTCTTGCCTCACCGATAATCTCAACCGCCGCATCGATATTCTCATCGCTTGCGTCTTCATATGTAAAGGCTTCTTCTATGGGATGTACCGTGTATTCGCACTTTGCTATCTGTACGTCTTTAGGTACGTCGATAAGCACGGGACCGGGTCTGCCCGATTTTGCAATCTTAAAGGCTTCGCGGATTGTGTCGGCAAGGTCTTCTACATTCTTTACAAAGTAGTTATGCTTTGTAATCGGAATGGTAATTCCCATAATGTCGACCTCCTGGAAGGAGTCGCGTCCGATAAGGTCGGTCGAAACGTTGCCCGTGATTGCTACCATCGGTACCGAGTCGAGCATTGCGGTTGCGATACCCGTAACGAGGTTTGTAGCGCCGGGACCCGAGGTTGCGATTACAACGCCAACCTCACCGGTTGCTCTCGCATAGCCGTCTGCCGCATGTGCAGCACCCTGCTCGTGAGCCGTAATAATATGTTCGATTCTGTCGCAATTATTGTAAAGCTCGTCATAGATATTGAGCACCGCACCGCCGGGATAACCAAAGGCAGTTTTGCAGCCCTGCTCTATCAGAGTTTCAATAATAATCTGTGCACCTGTAAGTTCCATAACTAAATCCTTTCTTGGAAAAATTAAAAGTCTATGGCACCGATTTGCCATAGACCTTGTAAAATACCGCTTAATAATACGAATAAACCGATTACAGTAAATTTACTATCTGTCTTTAGGCAAACCTAAACTGGCCGTTGCAAATTAGCACGACCACGACAGCTAGTAGGATTATATTTGTAAATCCAAAACTTACCATAACGCTTTACTCCGCTAAAGATTTTTTGCCATTTTAACACATTAAAGCGTTGTTGTCAATACTTTTTTGCAACTTTTTTTGATTTTCTCGTTTTGCCGCGGAAAATGCGCATCCGCAATAGTCCTGACGGTAGAGTCCGTACTCTTTTGATAGCTCAATAGAGCGCTTATAGCCGTTTTTCTTTTTAAAATCGGAATAGAGATATTTTATTCCAAGACTCTCGGCTATCTCGCCGCCGATTGTGTTCAGCTTCTCCGCATTTTTATAGGGACTGATTGAAAGTGAGGTTGTGAAATAATCAAAGCCGCCTGCCGCCGCATACTCGCCGCTTTTTAAAAGGCGAAGCCTATAGCATTTAGCGCACCGTTCTCCCCCTTCGTCCTCGTCTTCAAGTCCAGCCGATATCTCCAAAAACCTTTGGGGCTCATATTCGCCCTGGAATATCTCTGCCTCGTTACCGCTTTCCTTTACAAATCTTAAAAGTTCTTCATAGCGGTAGGTGTATTCACTTTCGGGCGATATGTTGGGATTATAAAAATACACTGTAATATTAAAATAATCCGACAGGTATTCCAGCACGTAGCTTGAACAGGGGGCACAGCAAACGTGAAGCAGTAGACTTGGCTTTTTTCCGCTTTGCTTAATTTCCTTTATAAGCTCTTCGGTAAAAAGCGAATAGTTTTCCAACAGTAAACACCCTCCCCATTATGAGATAATAATATATTATAGTATAAACGCATAAGATAATCAAGTGTTAATAATAATTTTACAAATATTTAACATATTTGTGGTAATATCTTCATCGTAACTTTGAAATCGGAGGTAAAGAATGGTAAAAAGGGGTTATATAAAAGAACTAAAAGCCACTATAAAGGAGAATAAAGTCACATTTGCCGTTTATATCGTGCTTCGAGCCTTTGTTATTACTTCCCTTGTAATCTCGCTGGCCAGACGGGATTTTGAATCGGCATTCGTTTGTGCGCTCTCACTTATTCTGTTCTTAGTGCCTGCGTTTTTAGAAAAGAATTTAAAAATTGAGCTTCCGAGCGTGCTTGAAATAATAGTTTTACTCTTTATCTTCGCAGCGGAAATTCTTGGGGAGCTTAATGCTTATTATGTGAAAGTACCCTTTTGGGACGACATACTCCACACGGTAAACGGCTTTTTATGTGCCGCTGTCGGCTTTGCCCTTATTGACATTTTTAACCGCAACGAAAAGTTTAAATTTCAGCTTTCTCCCCTTTACGTTGCCATTGTAGCCTTTTGTTTTTCAATGACAATCGGGGTTTTGTGGGAGTTTTTCGAGTTTGGGGTGGATAATTTTCTTGGATTCGATATGCAAAAGGACGTTATTGTAAACGAAATCCGCTCGGTAACACTCGACCCGACCAAAACCAATACTGTTGTCACGATAGACGGCATAACCGAAGTGTCGGTAAACGGGGCAGACCTCGGGCTTGGCGGCTATCTTGACATAGGTCTTTATGACACTATGAAGGACCTGCTTGTAAACTTTATCGGTGCAGCAATCTTCAGTGTAATAGGATTTTTCTATATTAAAAACCGAGGAAAAGGCAAGATTGCAAAAAACTTCATACCGAAGCTTCGGGAAAACAACCCCATTAATTTTTGACAGTTCAAAAATGTGAGGTAGGTCGCAAACAAGCTCAAAAGTAGCACAAAAAGCTTTCAAAAGACCCTTTTCCAACCTCGTGCATACGTGCTTTTACAAAATCAATTTGCAAAGGGCAATATTTTGGTGTATAATCAAATAAAAAGGGAGGAATCTTTATGAAATGTAATCGTTGTGGACATGAACAAGAAAATGACTTTATATTCTGCCCTGCCTGCGGATTTGAAACACCTACCGCACCTCTTTATGACGAGCATAACACTCGCGTTTCGTCAAATCCCGCCTTTCATCATCTAACAAATGCTTTCAAGGACACTCTTTTCCTTGTTTTATGTATTTTAATGACGGCACGCTGCGGTATAACTATGCTAAGCGGAACCAGCTTTAACATAATCAGTATACTGCTTACCGTTTTCTTGTGGCTCGTTTATTCTGCCGCTATAAACGGCACAATTGACTCCTCACGAATCCGTTTCATAAGCGGAACCATTTATGCAAACTATATTGTTTTATTCGTCGCCTCTATTATTCTGATTGTCAGCTCTGCAATGCTTTTAATGTCGGGTGGTATTTTATCCGCTTCAGCAGGCGCTATTACTGCTGAAGAAACCAGAGAACTCCTAAACGAGTTACCGCCTGTTATTACTTCTTTTATGGCTATCAATACCGTTTCCGATATGTCAATGTTTTTTGTAATAATGGCAATTGCAATGGGCATTGTAGCAATAGCTATGCTGCTTTTCACAATCTTTGGAACACGGCGTATTCACAGATTTGTAAAGTCGGTTTACCAGTGTCTTAATGCAGGCTATATGAGCTATGAAAACGCCAACGGTGCAAGCGGTTGGCTCATCTTCTTGGGAATTATTGAGGTTATCAGCGCTCTTGGCACTTGTGCCAACGCATTTGGCGAAGCCCCACTAACCACTATCGTAAGTGCGGCACTCAGCTCAGCTTTATACGGAGCGGCTCTGATAGTAGCAGGTGCATTTGTTAAAAAGCATTTTGCAAATCCCGAACAACTCTAAAAAATTAACACCCAAGCAAAACGGCTTGGGTGTTTTCTTATACCATAAGCTTATAAATATTGATGCAGTCTTCCTTTGTAAGTGTGCAGAAGCCCTTATAAACTCCCTTTCTTCCGTTGCCGTTTACCATAGTATCGGCAAGATATGGTATGTCTTCTTCCTTTGCTCCGAGCTCCTCGAAATTCTTCGGCATACCGATAGATATAAGGAATCGGCGAAGTGCTTCAATACCTGCCGTGGCGGTTACCTCGGGGTGGTCGAAATCCATTTCGCAGCCCCAAACTCTTACGGCAATTTTAGCAAAACGCATTATATCTTCCTTCATAACATAGGTGAAGGTTGCCGGCATTGCCACCGCAAGACCTGCACCGTGAGCGCAATCGTAAAGTGCCGAAAGCTCGTGTTCAAGCTGATGACTGCTCCAGTCCTGTGTTCTTCCGACACCGCAGGAATTGTTGTGCGCCATCATTCCCGCCCACATAATGTTTGCTCTCGCTCCGTAATCGTGAGGGTCTACCATAACCCTCGGTGCTTCGTGGATAAGGGTGAGCATAAGCGCCTCGATAAGGCGGTCGGTCACCTCAACGTCGGGGGTTCTGGTGAGATATCTTTCATACAGATGAGCCATAATATCGGTAATTCCGCATGCCGTCTGATATGGCGGTAAAGTTTCGGTGAGAGCGGGGTTCAGAACAGAGAATTTCGGCCTTACCGCATCGCCCGACGCACCGCGTTTAAGCATACCGTTTTCGTGGGTAATAACGGTGTTTGGACTGCCCTCGCTGCCTGCCGCGGCAATGGTGAGTACCGTACCGACTAAAAGCGCCTTTTCAATAGGTTTGCCCGAGTAAAAATCCCAAAAATCGCCATCATAAAGGGCACCTGCGGCAATAGCCTTTGCAGAGTCGATGGTGCTTCCGCCGCCAACTGCGAGAACAAAATCTATGTTCTCTTTCCGACAAAGCTCAATTCCCTCGTAAACGAGTCCACTTCTAGGGTTGGGCTGTACGCCACCAAGCTCCGTAAAGTAGATATTTTCGTCCTCCAGTGATTTTTTTACACGGTCCAAAAGACCAGAGCGAACGACACTTCCTCCGCCATAGTGGATAAGCACACGTCTGCCGCCAAAGCGCTTTACAAGTGCTCCCGTATGAGCTTCGGTGTCTTTACCGAAATCAAAATAAGTGGGTGAATAAAATACAAAATTTTCCATAATAGCTCCCTTTAAAATTTTTATTAATTATAACATATGTAAACGCCTTTTTCTACTGTAATTTATTAACGAAGCCAAAGCCCCAAGAAGAAGCTTTGGCTTATAGAGAAATTATTCCTCTCCCCAAATTGCAAGCACAGTGCCGTTCGACTTCATAATCACGTCAAAAGCACCGCCCAGCATCGGCACAATGGATATGCGATAGGTGGGGAAGCTCTTTGAGTCTCTCATAGCCTCTCATGGTAGGGCATCAGTTCTCATAACTTTTGCTTATTCCATCAGATTTTGAGACTTCGCATATAGCCGCACCCATTCTCACTCCTGGGACAAAAATTCTCGGAAGTTTGGGGTACTTCTGGGGTAAATTCAATTTTCCACAACCAATGAAACCAGGTAGCTCTGATGTAGAGATTATAACACAAAAACTACTGATTTGCAACCCAAAATCAAAAGAAAAAGGGACTGCCACAAAGACAGTCCCGCCATTCAGATTTATGCTGTTTTCTTTTCTGTTAGCATCTTGATAACCGTTTCGTGTGCACCTTCAATGTGGCAATGTCTACAATTAAGGTGATAACCACGATAGCAACATAAATCACAAGACTTTTCAAAATTCTTTGTTGCCTGATAAACGGTCACAGATTCATATTGTTTTTGTATTGCAATATCCACAAACCTGCTCATCACAAATACTTCCTTTCTCCAAGACTTAGAAAGAAATAATTTGTTGAGATAAGCGATAATCATATATTGTGTTGACGAAATTCAATTATTTCTTGTTTTACGAATTTACTTGACCAAGATAAATGTTATTCTTGACCCTCTCCAATGCTTTCCGTTTCAATTCCTCGGAAACATCAGTGTAAATTTCAATTGTTGTTTTAACATCCTTATGCCCCATAAGGTTTTGAATGACCGCCAAAGGAATCATATTATCGTTGTTGATAGATTCTTCCATCAGACGGGTGCAGAAGGAATGTCGCAACTGGTGGGTTGTCATATGCGGTATCAATACAGCATCACGGGATTCCAATTCGGCATTTTCCTTTTCCTTCTCATTATAATCACGAATGATGCGAGCGATTCCATCATTGACACTGGATAACGACAGCACAGTGCCGTAACGGTTCGTGAACACCCAATCACTATAACCATCAATGACGGTGTTTGCCGTTCCGTGTTGCTCCTGATATGCCTTTTCAGCCAGTAATGCCTCACGAACTTCTTTCATCATAGGAATGGTTCTGATGCCCGCCTTGGTCTTTGGGGCAGGATGCACACGGTAACCACAAGTGCCATCCTCCCACTGGCGATAAATCAGTGTATGAGTGATGTAAATGCAGTCGTTCTTGAAATCGCAATTTTTCCATACGAGTCCAGTGCATTCACCGATTCTCATTCCTGTTCCGAGCAAAACGGTCAGGATATTTTTCCATCTGGAATAATCACTGTTACTTCTCATAAAGTCCACAAATGCCATCTGCTGTTCCACAGTGAAGGCATATTTTGTCGTAACCTTTTTAGGTTGCCACTCCTTCATCTGGCGAATCTCCTTCATAGCAGGTATGCAAGGATTTTTACGAATTAGATTGTCAAAGACTGCCTTCTCAAATACGGGGTTGAGAATCGTATGTACAACCTCCATAGAATTCGGTTTCAACCCGTGCTTGGTAATGAGTTCATTGTAGAATCTCTTCATATCAGAATAATTGATATTACCAATCCTCCGTTTGCCGAACCCCTTGCGAACATATTTATTATAATTGTAAATATATCCTGTGCGAGTCGAATCTGATAAATTCAACTTACCCTTAATGTGCAAGTCAAATCTCTCATTCAAAGTTGCTTTTTGGGAGTGTAGCGGAGTAATACCATCGTTCAAATCCTGCTCAATTTCCCGTTTCATATCTCGCAATGCTTCACAATACCGTTTCCCTTGGGGAACTTTGTCAGAATGAGATAATCTCCAACTATAGATGCTTTTGCGATTTCCGTTGGCATCATAATAACGATACTCATACAAACCATTCTTTTTCTGCCGTTCGCCATCTTGTAAGGGTCTGCCTTCACTATCTCTTCTGGATGCAGGTGTTCTCATACCAAAATCCTCCTAAATCTAAATTTCTGCCTGCGAATGATTTTCCAAGACATCCACAGGATTTTGTGTTTCCACTCCGCAGGTCAACCGAGGAAACCGTGGTCATTTTCCCGCAGTCGCACTTGCACCGCCAAAGTGCCTTGCGATGCTGCGATGTTCCCACTCTCTTATTAACGGTCAATTTGCCAAACCGTTGCCCTTTCAGGTCAAGGGCATGGGAAACTCTTTTCAAGCATCCGCAAGACTTTTTATGCCCGTTCCTCAAATCACTGGAAGTGGCGAATGTGGTGTTGCCACATTCGCACAAGCACTCCCACACGACAGAATCCTTGTAGTTCCTGCCGTGCTCCTTAATGACTGTCAAACGGTTGAACTTCATACCAGTCAAATCATATTTCAAACTTCACACCTCCTTCTTAATAGTGGATTGCACTCTCTTTGAGAATGTACTGCTCAAAGAGGGGTCTCTTGATAAGGGTCTTCGTTCCAATGTGGAGCAAATAGTCCGCATTAGGATGGAGACCAATAAGTCTTCGCAAGGTGTGCTCTCCGATGCCGAAGATACCGCAAGCCTCCTCAATTGTAAGATTAAATTTGTTTTCAGGTGCAATTTTAGGAATTGCCATACCCATAGTACACATATAAAAAATCTCCTTTCAAAATTAAGTAATATTTTTATCTGAATCATTGTCAATTTCTTGCCCTTTCCGTATCAGTTCGGTAGGTTGACTGTCGTGAGACTTATGCGATGCACGACCTCGCAATAGGAACTTGACAATTTACCGCCTTTTTGCTATACTCTTAATTGGGTATAATTTTTATGGGTCAGGACATTCTCGAAGGCAATCGCCTTTCACCTATACCCATAAAGGTCGATAAATTTTAGGCGGTTCGTATTCCACCTTTACCGTTATTATACACAAAAACCTCTTCATTGTCAAGCCTATGAAGAAAATTTTTTTGAGAGGTGCATTTATGTCTAAAATTGTAGGTTATGGTGTTTGCATTAGAAATACACCTATTGATATCAAAAAAACGGTAGCATACCAAGAACTGACAGCAATCGGATTCGATGAAACCAGTATGGTTATTGATGTTGTCCGCTCTGATGCTTCAAATCGCCCTAATCTGGAAGAACTCATTAACAAACTGAGTCCAGGCGACCAAATACATATGTATTCCATCGATACCTTATTGTTAGGAAACTGCAAAAGAGCATTCCCCCTTTATTCCGCTATCCTTGAAAAAGGAATCGACCTTTTGGCATTCGATTTTAGTGGAGCGATTGCAAAGTTATCGCCTTTTTCTACTCTTCGTTTTGGCGATGGAAAAGCAGGTGAAGCGTTTTTTGAAAAATCTTTAAAATCACACAATGAACTGACACATGAGTTTAGTGAGTATCTCGTTGATGCTATGCCCGAAAAAAATTCAGGCGGATTGCGAACAGAAGAGCGACTGAATATAAGCGACGATTTCAAGGAAATTTACTTTGCATACGAATCCTATCAGATAAGTCAAGAAGATACCCTTAGATTATTGAATACTTATTGTGGTATCGGCAGCAAAATTACATTTTGGTTGATGGCCAAAGACTATGAGACTTCTCTTGATTATAGTGATGACCTCTCCAATCAACCGTTTGAGATTCTTGACCTACCAAAGCGGTGCGGAAAACTCCCAGAGGAATATCATCAAATCTCAAAACTTGCAGATTCCTATATCGGCACTATCGCCAATGAACGGGAACGAGTTGAATTGGCGATGAGAACACTGAATATGGTTGGTGATTACAATGTGTATCGCCGTTGGCAGTTGTTATCCGAGAAAGTTCCGAAACCCCGCAAATGTGTTACAATAAACTTTGTCGTTAAGGATTTTGAGGAAAAGCATAAAAAGATATAATAAAAGAGTGGGATTAGTCCCACTCTTTTATCTTGCAATATCTTTAATCGCATTTTTATCGTTTTGTATCTCAGGCATTCTCCACAACACCTCTTTGATTAATTCGTGAGCAGCAATACTCGTAGCCTCCAATTTGTTTAGTGTGTTTTCAATCTTCTCAAGGTCTTTACTCATAAGATTTTTCTTTACACTATGTTGTTGATTGCTAAATGTTCTTCTAACACTCTCTATATCATCGTACAATGCTTGTAATTCGTTTAATTGCTTTTCTATGTGCTTCCTTCTACTTAATAGGAAAAGTCCGTTCAAAAGTGAGCTGAGGGCATATAATAAACCATTTGCAAGATTCCCCCAAAAATCCAAATCCTTTCTTAATTGTTTTTCTGCTGTAACATCACCTTTTTTCAATTCCCATATGCTATCTTTAATTCTATTTCTGATAGGTGTTAATTGATTCCAAGTTGAACGGGTTAAATCCTGATACTGTTTCCATTGGTCATCTAATATCTGTTTCTGTTCTGCTACAATCAAATCAGAATCCTTATCAATAATATCTCTATTCTTTTTTAGTTGTTCAGACATTGCTTTTAATTCTTTGATTTCTTTATTCCCGCCCTGTGCCTTTGTAATGCCTGTATGAACTGATGTTTTAAACCCTAACCACTCTTCTATGTGGCTATCCAGTCTATTATGAAACTGTCTTAAATAGGTTCTATTAATACATTTATCTGTATTAAATATATACATCTCTTTATCTGGTCTATTTTTATATTTCTTAATCTTCTTATGTATGGGAGCAAATTTGATGTGGATATGAGGTTTAAATTTAAAATTTTCGTTTTCTAAGCATTCATCTTTATGAACCCAAGCAGAAATAATATTTTTATATCCAAAATCCTTTGCGATTAATTCTACCGCTGCTTTAAAAAACTGTTTTTCTAATTCTTCGTTTTTTGGAAAGTTTTCAGGAAGTGTTAAGCATAATGATACTAAAAAATTTGTATCATCTCTAATTGTCGCTCCTGTATCTTTGGCCATTCGTATTAATTCTTTCAGATATTCTTTTGGATTTTCTACATCACATAAATTGTAGTTTAATTTACTTCTTTTTTCATCTATATTTTCCTTACCCTTTGTATTTTCTCTTGTATCGTGCTCTATCATATGAAAAGCATTGATGCCTTTAAATTTTTCAAAATGTGCCATATCTATCACTCCTTTAACTTTCTGATATAAATATGTTAAAAGGATTATTTTTACAAACGAAAAATGATGTAGCAAGGTAGGCAATTTTTTTACTGCCGCAAAAATTCCCCCTTGGTCTGCCGACATCTAAAAGGTGTATACACCTTTATCGTGTGGATGCTTCGCCCGTGTGGATGAAGAAACATGAGAAAATACAACAATATTGAATCAACAGCCAAAAACACCGCCTTTTTCATCAAAAGCGGTGTTTTTCATTTTTACTCATATCTTTTTTAGTTAATAAAAGTATCATATAGATGATATTTTTTAAAGTATCACCTTGCTGATATCAAATGCATCATCTAAGTGATACTAAATCGCTAAAAATGCAACAAGGTTTCGATTCAAACAATTTTACAGCGAAAGGGGCACAAAAAAAGATATGCAGAAAATTCTGCATATCTTTTTTGCTTAATTTTGTTGATGAACTGTTCCTTCGTAAACATTATCGAATCTGAACGAACCGTCTTCTTCATTGAAGACTACACGAACATCATAGTTCCACCAGCCAAGGTCAACATTGGTTTTCAGATTGTATTCGTTTTCCTTGTCCTCGTTTCTGGTGCAAACGACATCAGAATCCAAAACAGTTTCGCCGTTATCACTCTTAACGGTGATATGACCTGTCGTATTATACAAGAACCCCTTGACCAAGGTTATGGTGTAGTTGTTACCGCCATTACTGCCAGTCCAAGTGGTATCCTTTGCAAGTTCGTAGGTATTTACCTCTTCAAATGTGTAGTTTACAACAGACCACTCTTTTGTGTCCGTATTCTTTTCGTAATATACAACAAGTGTGCCTTCCTGAATCAGACCATTTTTCGCACCGCTTTGCACCTTATTATGAACACTGCCTTTGGTTTTTTCGTATTGGTCTATTTCCTCACCGATAAAAGACTTATATTCTTCACCAAGGTTTTGCTCTGTTACATATTGATTCCAGAGTGCTTTGTGGTCAAAGTTTTCCTTTTTGATATAATCAGGAGAAAGTGAAGGGAAAATTACATACAACAAAACTTGTAAAATTGTCAGACCAATAGCAACTATGGTTGCAATCTTAACCAGTTTTTTTGTAATATCAATGTGCTTCTCATTATTGGTGAAAATTCTGATTAAATCATAAACAATAGGTTTTACAAGCAAATGTAACAAGGTAATAAAAGCAATTACACCGCTTGCCCATCCATAATCAGGGAAAATCCAACCAATAATCAGAGAAGGAATCAGCGGGAGCATAATCATAAATATTGCCCCAAATATATTTTCAAAGGCAAATGCTTTAAGAGACATAACCCTTTCTTTGGGTTCACCATCAAAGGGTGTTTCTTCGCTCTGTATTTCAGTTCCCAAACCTATCGCTCTTAGCAGGTATATGATGATTACACCCGCCCATATTGTTTTAAATATAGCAGAACTGACAACAAACAAAATTGCTTGCCATATTAGTCGCTTAATCGCTTGTTTTCGTACCATAACCCTAACTCCTCAATAAAAACCTTATCCTTTTATTGCACTCCAGTCCCAATCCGTGATTTCAACGGTAACGGTCTCATCTGCTTTGCCAGGCCAGGCTCTCGAATCTGTATCTGCAGTAGTTATCTCTAAACACATTGAAACTTTTTCAATGGGAAGTGCCGTTTTGATATTATCAGGATAATCACCAATCCAGTGGGTGTAATAACCACTTTCTTGTGCCATAACAGAAAAATTAGTTGACTTTAACGGCATATTAACAGGGATATAGCCAATTAAATTCATTTCTGTAATTTCAATCTGGCACTTTTTGTTAGAAGAGTTCTCAACATAAAGTCTGATATTTCCAACTTCTTTTTCATACTCATTTACCCAACCAGTATTCTGTAAAACAACCTTAATACCGTCCTTTTCATAAATCGTTTTACCTTCGGTGTAGTTCGCCTGTTCACCCTTTTCGGTTGTCTTGAAAGTTATGGATTCATAATAATTCTTTTCGGTGTCGCCCTCTGCCTTAGCCCAGAAGTAAATCGTACCGTTATAAATTTTGGAAATACCACTTTCCGCCAACTCTTTGAGGGGATAGTGAAGGTTTTTCTCGTTTGTCTCTCCCGCATCAATTTCAATGTGACTATACCCGCCAATATCTAAACCATTGATGCATACCGACTGAACCTCAAAATACAATCTCTTGCCAGATTTGTTTTCAATCTTTAAGGTAATATTCATTCCACCAGCAGTATTGCTGTTTGCTTCATAAGCATTGAATGCATAAATAGATACTTTTACGATTTCATTTTCAAAAGTTGTGGAAGATTCGATTTCACTTTTTCCACCGACGAATTCAGGAAGAACAATAGTGCCATCATCGTTCACGAACTTAGGGGTTTCGTTTTTGTTGGTATCAGCCTCAGTAGTTGTACCACTATCAGAACCATTAGAACCTGCGGGAGTGTCATTACCACCGCAAGCACACAAACTAAATACCATAATCAAACATAATGCCATACATAAAAATTTTTTCATTTCAAACATCCTCCAAAATATTTAATATAAGTTTTTTCATATCAGCACATTGCTTAAATCAGCAGTGCCATAAGTATCTTTCGTATTTGTTCCACCTTTTTCGGTGGGAGTGGATTTCGTTCAAAATCCCACCGAAAGATGTGGTACAAATTGCTGTGTTCTCGCATACATTTTTCCTCCTTACACTTATAGGAGAAACGAGAGCACCGTTTGGTTTTATTTTTTTGAAAAATTTTTTATTTCTTTTTTAAAACTGCTTCAAATGGACCTGTATCGAAATAGAATTGGTCTTCTTCGGGTTGATATCTTAGGGTGAATTCTTTATAGCCAGCATAATCATCTGACCATCCTGCTATTTCCTCATCCAGTGTTATATCATAGAAGATTGAACCCGTATGCAACATTTCTGCAGGTCTTCCTATTCCTGTAAAATGTCGGGAATAACTCGTTCCATCAACAGCAGTTACATCCAGTCTTCCCTCAATACTGTCCTCATCCATATGGGTGACTTCCAGAATGAACTCATTTTCATCCGACAGATTCAGACCTATATTGATACCGCCTTGACCCTGCCAAACCTGTACGACTGCTTCTTCGCTTTGTAAATCAGAATCATCTGGTTTATTAACAACATTCACAACCGCAACCATTCCACCAATGGCAACCGCCGTTGCTGCCAGTCCTGCGACTATCTTTTGCCATAAAGACCAGACAACCTTTGCACCATTCTTCACCAAGGAAGACACAGACAAAGTCGTTCCTGTTGCTGTGGTAACACCCGTTGCCACAGTCTGTACCGTGGCAGCAGGCATAGCCTTTGCACCAAAATCCGAGGCAAACAACCACAACAGAAGTGGAAGAACACCAGCACAACGAAGTTTGACATTGTGTTTCTTCTCGTAGGATTCCACGGATGCTTTGATTGCTTTTCTCGCATAGTTCAGTCTGCTCTTAACTGTTCCTTCTGTAACACCTTGAATCTCGGCAATTTCCTTAATGGAAAGTTCGTCGTAGTAATACAGGATAACGGCAGTTCGCTGTTCTGCGGGAAGACTATCGACCATATCAAGAATCGTCTTCTTAAAATCGTCTTTGTCGAGGTTTTCCTCAGGGATGAACTCCGTTCTTTCTTCTTCAAGGGTATCAAAGATGGTAGTTCCGTCTTCGTTCTCGTCTACTGTAGCTTCTCGATTTTGCTTTTTCAGGTATTGCAAACAATGCCTATATGTAATTTGCCTTGACCAAGCAGGATAAGCAACAGGGTCGTTCAAAGTGCTTATGTTTTGAAAAATCGTAACAAAGGTCTCCTGTGTGACATCCGCTGCCAAGGTTTCATCCTTAATTGTCTTTAAAGCGAAGTAATAAACATCGTTGTAAGTTTCAGTAAAGAGGTCATTTAATGCCTGATTATCTCCCGTTTGTGCTTTCGCCACAAGGGAAGATAGATTCTCTTTTTGCATATTTCACCTCACAGTCTGATTTGTTGTGATACAAACCAAAAAATAGATAGACTCTATTCTATTATAAGACTTTTCTTACGAATAGTCAATAAATGTCGATTTTTCTGCACTTCTTTTTTGAAATTAGCACTAAAAATCATACTTATAATATCAAATTAAAACAGGTGGTGTTTTATATGGATACTAAACAAGCAAAAAACATATACGATTGCATCAAAAATATTCTTGAAGAAACGACTTGTCAGCTTGAGCTGAAACCCATACCAGTTTCAAATGTAGATTTCCCACAAAGGAAGAAAAAGCGAAAAAAGAGGTATCGTTCAATAGGTTTGTTTTGGGATGGTTATGAAATTTTGATATAAGGAAATTTCTTTCGATTTTCAAAACGATTAAACATACTTACTTTGCCATAATAAATATGGTTTGTGTGTGATGTGATAATATATCTAAGGGGTTAGACAAGTCACATTCTATTTATTTCCCCTCCTTCAAGTGATGTGGATTGTTGCAAAAAGGTCTTATCGGTTCTCGGACTGATAAGACCTTTTTGTTTTTCTCGATTTTGCATTAACTTCTATCATACTAATATCACAACTAAATAAAAAAGACCTAATCGGTGCAAACGATTAAGTCCAACGGGCAATATAGGAGAGATATATCACCCATACAATAATTATGTCAGATTCCCTTTGATTTTGTAATCAAGTAAAGATACATAAACCACCATTGAATGTCTTATCTACCTATAAGGTCGGTAAGACATTTTTTGTTTCTCTTTTAGGCGGTGAAATGGTAGTTAGACACCCTAAATATGCTACGGTTGGTCACCCCCGTTTGTAGAAAAAAGACTCGGCGGTTGAAGATATGTTCGCTCTATTCAACTGTCGTCATTGGTTAATGTTTGGGAGTTTATATCACCAAGTAAATAAAAGCAAACTCAAGGGCGGTATATTGGAAACGATATACCATTAGGATGCCGTGATGATGTTGACAAAGTCGAGTCCCCAAGGGCACGGTGCGGGAGAAGGCGGTTACGAATGTATGAAGACTTTGTTCTGGCAATGAAAAAACCAGTTAGATAGGAGCGAACCCCAAAGAAGAAACCTCACGGGTCTATTGTCTAACTCACCTGCTCTTTAGGTGAGTTATGCCCTTATGCCATTTCCTACGGGTCAGGTTCGAATTTGAAAGGGGTTCTGAGTTGGTTGTTTCGGTTTCTCAAAAGGTTGTGTTTAGTTTCTAACAAAGGTTTGAGTTTAGTTTCTCAAAAGGTCTTTGGGTAAAGTTTCTCAAAAAGGTTTTACAAAAAAGATATGCAGAAAAAACATTTATCTATACACATCAATCATCTTTAATATGGACGGTTAAGTAAGTCACCAAAATATGACTTAATCGTAAATACAATCCACGGTGGCGGAAAGGTATATAGTGCACTATGAAGACAAAACCAGAAAAACTTAGAACGGTTATCACACTAATTAAAAATGCAGAGGACGGAGACAGACTCCCCAAAAGGCAATTTAGAAATTTACTTTATCAAAGAGTGCGACTTTGCAAAGAATTGGTTGATAGATTATTTGAAATCAACCGTGCAATTAACTTTGCTGCCAAAAACAAAGATTATCGCCTACCATACTCAGAGTACAAATCCCTGTGCAACGAAAGGGATACTATCAGACAGGTTTTAAAGGAAGCAAAATGGGAAATTTACAATTACAGCACATAAAATTAAGGCACGGAAGACCGTGCCTTAATTTTCGCCATCCGTAAAGAAGGCATCCAGAACTATTGATGCAATGGGACTATAATAAGGGTCTAATTTACCCATATAGTTTACAGGTTTATCACTTAAAAACTTTTCTTCATATTTCTCAACAGTCTTTTGCTCCATTTCAGCAAATAACTGTTTTTCGAAATCGGTCATTTGCGATACCTTTTTATGTTCGCTCTTTAATTGCCGTTGTGCTTGCAATCTCAAAATCTCTTCGGCATCACTTCTACCTGTCTCGGTATTTACCTTGTTCATTAGTTTGTCTAAGTTTTTGTTATTTCCTGTTGCCATAATATCACTCCTAATCATTTGGATTCTATGATAAGAATGATAGGAAAAATTTTATTTCAAGCGACTAAAACACAGAAAAGGCATCACATTTCTGTGATGCCTTTCGGGAAATTATAAAAAAGTTTGGGGTAAATAGGGGGTAAATACGGTTTTCACGGCCTATCAATACCCTGAAAACCCGCATAAATAAAGGGTTTTATTAGTCGAGGGGTTTCATCGTGCGGATATGATAAGCGTCGTTTTCTTTATCATATCGAACGTGACAGCCCATCCATCGGAAAATTTTGTTGTCATATCCTTCAAATCTCTCGGCTATTGCAGCTTTGCCTGCCTTTGCCGCAGACTTATAATCGGTAATACTTTCATAGTTTTTATCGGTTTGAAAATTAATTTCCTCTGTATAATACGAGTAATCACCAAGAGAAAACTCTCCTGCATTTTTAGGCGCAGTAAAAATGAAATATAAAGAATTTTTAATTTTTTTAAAAAAAGGGTTGCATTATTCACCCAATCTGTGTATAATAATATGGCACCGCAAAAAGCGGACTCTATATCGCGGGATAGAGCAGTCCGGTAGCTCGTCGGGCTCATAACCCGAAGGTCGGTGGTTCAAATCCGCCTCCCGCAACCAAAAAGACTTTGCTGAAAAGCAAGGTCTTTTCTTTTTGTCAAGCTTTTTTGCCACCGACCGAGGGTTATGAGCCCGAAGGGCGAATAACTCGAAGGTAGAGAGCGCAGCGAACGGCCGAGCGGTAGTGAATGACAGTCCGGTGGACTGTCAGAGCCGCGAGGTGACCGAAGTCAATTTCTCCGCAGAGAATTTGGCAAGACCGGTGGTGGGCTCCGCCTCCCGCAACCAAAAAATAAGACAGTCTTCGGACTGTCTTATTTTTTATCCAAGCTGAAGGCTTGGTATGTAATCGCCGTCAGGCGTATGTAAGCAGTTCGCAAAAGCGAACTGCATGTCATCAAGACGCAAGTCTTGTATTTGCGAGCTTCGGTCTTGACGTTAACCTTTTTTAGTATTTCCTTTTAAGAATGAAATAACTGATCCAATAAAGAGTTATGATAAGGCAAACCGCTCCGCTTGCCAAAAGGCTCATTTCGTTGTGGCCTAAAATTCTGAAAACGATGCAGGCGATAGCGCTGATAAACACAAACAAATATCCTGCCCAGCCCCAAGCTCTTCCCGAAATATATCGGTTGCGTTCATCGTTTGTCTCTGTCTCTACCTTTTCTCGGTATTCGGGGTTTTTAGAATATCTTACAAAACGGATTAATTGCAGCATTCCCACCACAATAAAGGCGCTGCCCATACCGTTCCAAAACTCATCTACTGTCTCAAAAAAGCTTGCTGCCACAAGCCCTATTCCGAGTGCTATCCATACTATACTGATTAATGCTCTGCGATTACTTTTCATTACCTTCCACCTCTTCAAAAATAAAAATTTCTTCTATCGTCATTCCAAAATATACGGCAATATTATGTGCTAAATAGATTGACGGGTTGTATCTTCCGCGTTCGAGTGAGCTAATGGTCTGTCTTGACACCTTTAATGCTCTTGCCAGCTCCTCCTGCAAAATCCCCCGCTCACGTCGGATTTCTTCAATTCGGTTTTTCAACTTTCTTCCTCCTTCATGTAAAGATCACTTTACATTGATACTATAACACGGTTTCTGGAAAATGTCAAGCACGCTTTACATTTTCTTTTCGTTTTTAATATCTTGTTGACAAACCGACGATATTTTCTTATATTTAATATATACTTTAAGAAAGAGGTGCTTTTATGGCTAAAACTGTTAAAGACATACTGGCAATGATAAAAGAAAGCGACATTAAAATGGTCGACTTCAAGATGGTTGACATTAACGGTCAGTACCGTCACGTCACCATTCCTGCAGAAAATTTCTCTGAGGACACAATGAAGAGCGGTATCGGCTTTGATGCTTCTAACTACGGCTATGCGGTTGTTGAAAAGAGTGACATGGTATTTATACCCGACCCCGACACGGCGGTTATCGACCCATTCTGCTCTATTCCTACCCTTTCGATGACCGGTAATGCAATGATTATTGACACTCCAGAGAACCGTCCTCTTGCACAGTACCCTCGCAATATCGTTAAGGCGGCTGTACAATATATGAAAGACAGCGGAATTGCAGATGAGATGAAAATTCTTCCCGAGTTTGAGTTTTATCTTTTTGATGACGTTACCTGGGGTGTTGACGGCAGCTATATCGGCGCTTCGGTTGACGCAAAGCAATCCTACTGGAATTCCTCGGTAGAAGGCAAGGGTGTAGTTGTACCCAAGCAAAAGAATTACCACATTGCAAAGCCCTTTGACACTTCTTACGAATGTCGCAGTGAAATGTGCCTTTTGATGAAGGATACAGGCATTGAGATTAACTATCATCATCCCGAGGTTGCAGCTTCGGGTCAGTATGAAATCGAGCCTCAGCTTGGCGAGGTTGTTCATATGGCTGATGCTACAATGATGATTAAGTATATCATCCACAACACTGCACTCAAATACGGCAAGAGCGCAACCTTTATGCCGAAGCCCATTTATGGTGAGGCAGGAAGCGGTATGCACGTTCATATGATTCTATTTAAGGACGGTGAGCCCGTTTTCTCGGATGATAACGGCTATTCTCACCTCAGCGAAACCGCACACTACTTTATGGGTGGACTGCTTAAGCACATCGGGTCGCTTTGCGCTATCACAAACCCCAGCACCAACTCCTTTAAGCGACTTGTTCCCGGCTTTGAGGCACCCGTAACTGTTGGTTATGCAACCTCTAACAGAAGCGCCGTTATCCGTATCCCTGCTTATGCAAAGAGTCCCGATAAGCGCCGCTTTGAGCTTCGCAACCCCGACGCTACCTGCAACCCCTATTTCTGCTATGCCGCAATCCTTATGGCAGGTCTTGACGGTGTTAAAAACAAGATTGACCCCCATGCAAACGGTTGGGGTCCCTACGATATGAACCTCTATCATCTCCCCGAAGAGGAAAAAGCAAAGCTTCAGGGTCTTCCCGTTTCTCTCGATGAGGCACTTGATTGTCTTGAAAAGGACCACGATTATCTCACTGCAGGCGGTGTATTCCCCGAAGAGCTTCTTCGTAACTTCATCAAAACAAAGCGTGAGGAAACAAGACAGATGGCTGCTATTCCCCATCCTGCCGAGTTTGATAAGTATTATAATCTGTAAACCGTTCAAAACTCCCGTTTTTCGGGAGTTTTTTGTTTGCATCTTATGATATTTATTGACATAATATTTATATGTATGATAAAATAAATGCAAACATATACTTTATATGACCAATTTTTCAAAGGATGGGTATATATGACATTTTTTATCGTAGCAATCGTAATTATTGTTTTAATTCTCCTTTGCCTTAGAGTTGTTCCTCAGGCAACCGAGCACGTTATAGAACGACTTGGAAAATACAATAAGACTTGGGAAGCGGGTCTTCATTTCCTTGTTCCCGTAATCGACAGAGTTGCCAAAAAGGTAACCCTTAAAGAGCAGGTCCTTGACTCTCCACCTCAGCCCGTTATTACCAAAGATAATGTTACTATGCAGATTGACACGGTAGTTTATTTCAAGGTTTTTGACGCTAAGCTTTTCACATACGGTGCAGTAAACCCGATAAGTGCACTTTCAAACCTTACCGCTACCACTCTCCGTAATATTGTCGGTGAGCTTGAGCTTGACGACACCCTCACCTCTCGCGACACCATTAACGGCAAGATGACCGACATTCTCGACTCGGCAACCGACCAGTGGGGTATCAAGGTTAACCGCGTTGAGCTTAAGAACATTATTCCTCCCGCAGAGATTCAGAATGCTATGGAAAAGCAGATGAAGGCCGAGCGTGACCGCCGCGAAACCTTGCTTGAAGCAGAGGGTCATAAGGCGGCAGTTATCACTCGTGCAGAGGGTGACAAACAGGCTATGATTCTTGCCGCTGAAGGCGAAAGAGATGCTCGAATCGCCCGTGCAGAGGGTGAAGCAAAGGCTATTCTTCTTGCAAAGCAGGCAGAGGCAGACGGACTTGCCGCATTAAAAGCCGCAGGCGTTGACAATGCCGTTCTCGAGCTAAAAAAATATGAGGCTCTCGTTGCTATGTCGGACGGAAAGGCTTCTAAAATTATCGTTCCCACTGATGCAGTTGATATGACAAAGCAAAACGTTATGTTCAGCGAAACCTCTGGCTTAGGCGACGTTACAAAGCCTGCAGCAGAAACAAAGTCTACTAAAAAGAGCGACCCCTGTTGCGACTAATAAATAAAACATTATAAAATCCTCTGCTCGCTGCAGAGGATTTTGCTTTTTGTATTGCTTTTTTTCCAATTTCGCTATATAATTTATTCATAAAAATTACTGTAAAGAAGTATAATCAGATGAAAAAGAAAACATACCACAATCTTAAAAATATACTTCCCTGTCTGTTTCTCTCCCTACTTTCGGGAGCTTTTACGGGCGGACTTATATTTTTGTTTAAAACGGCGGCCACAGCTGTTATTCATCTGTCCGAAGTCCTTTACTCAGGCGCGGCAGGTCGCTATGATATAGTGCTTTTGATGGTTTTAGGTGCGGCAATACTCGGACTTGTTTCTGCCCTCATTTCAAAGTTTCTTGGCACCTGCACGGGTGGCGGAATTCCTACTGCTATTGCCATTCTTCGCGGAATGATGGAATTCAAATGGCTTCGTAATATAACCTCCGTTTTCTTTTCTGCCCTTATAACCTTTTTCGGTGGTGTGCCCCTTGGTACCGAAGGACCGAGTGTACAGATGGGTACGGCTGTTGGTCGCGGCACTATCAAGCTCTTTGCAAAAAAGCACCCTGGTTGGGACAGATACATTATGACGGGTGGTGCCTGTGCCGGCTTTTCGGCGGCAACCTCTGCACCACTTACGGCAATATTTTTTGCCTTTGAAGAGGCCCACCGTCGTTTTTCTCCAATGATATTTATGTCGGTTGCCTCTGCCGTTATTTCGAGCACGGCTACCGTAAATCTGCTTGACAATATTTCAGGAAATGAAAGCCATCTTTTCAACGTTCCTTTTCTCCCCTATCTTCCACTTGAATTTATTTATATTGCGGCAATAATCGGTACCATTTCTGGAATTGCAGCTATATTTTTTACTGTTGCATACAGAAATTTGGGCGACCTTATAAGGAAACAACTTGCAAATCTTTCTATATTTATTAAAATCCCTGCAGTTTTTATTCTTACAGTAATTTCGGGATTTTTATTTCCCGAGGCTATCGGTTCGGGTCATTCTCTGACAGAATCACTATTATCCCAAAACGGAATTTGGTACACAATACTCATTTGCTTTATCATCCGTGCGATTCTTCTTATAATCGCAAATAATTCGGGTGTTACGGGAGGTCTTTTCCTGCCTACCCTTGCATTTGGTGCTATAATCGGCTCCCTTCTTGCGAATGCCTTGATAAGCCTTTCTATTCTTGATGAGAAATATTATACTCTTTGTGTAGTTATTGGCATTGTTTCTTTCCTTGCCGCTTCTTCAAGAACCCCCATAATGGCTATGGCTTTTTCTGTCGAGGCACTTGGCGGAATGACGGCATTTCTCCCGATTGTCCTTGGTGTTACACTTTCTTATATTATAATTGAGGTTGCTAATTTGCCTGCATTTACCGATACGGTTATTGAGGCCAAGGTTTCGGCATATCATAACGGCAAAACACAGCTTCTTGTTGATACAAGCTTTAAGGTGCAAAAGGATGCCTTCGCTGTTGGTAAAGAAATACGCGACATACTTTGGCCGCCAACCTGTGTTGTGACCTCGCTTCGTAAAGCAGATGAAAGGAGCGAGCACAGTATAATCGCTGAAAACGACACCCTGCATCTTCACTATACTACGGTCGATGCCGAGGACACCTTTAAAAAGCTGGAAGCTCTGCTTGGGAAGCAAGAGGACACCGTTAGGGCAGAGGCACACCAGATATCAAGCGGACATTTTGTTCCGGACAATTAAAGAAGCGCGATAGTTATCTATCGCGCTTTCTTTTTCGGTTATTTCATCGGCTATTTCGGCAAAAACTCCGCCACAACCCTCGTTTGAATTTTCAGACAATACCGCAACAGCATACTTTGGATTATCATAGGGAAAAAAGCCACAAAACCATGTGTTTACAACCCTTTCGCCATTTTTTATTATTCCCGTTTGTGCGGTGGAGGTTTTGCCCGCCGCCGTAACGAGTTTAGGCTTTGCAACAGTACCCGTACCGCCTTCGCTTAGGACTCCGAGCAGTTGTTTTCGAAGTTCTTTAGCGGTGGATTCACTCATTAGCCGCACTTTTGCGTTTTGTTCAGTTAGGTCCGCTAGCTCACCCCTCTTTACATGCCCTTTAATAAGACAAGGCGGATAATAGCTTCCGTCCCCCGCTATTGCACAGTAAAGATTTAATATTGCCACGGGCGATACCATAAGCTCACCTTGTCCTATGCTTAAATTTGCAAGTGCTCTATCAGAGGTCATAAGCCATTTCTTGTTTCCGATGTCTGACCTCCCCGTTTCAAAGCCGTAACCGAAGCTGACAGAATTGTCAAAACCCGCATTTTCTGCCATTCGGTAGACCCTCTCGGCACCAACTTTAACGGCAATATTATAGAAAAAGGTATTACAGGACTTTTTGAGAGCTCCCGCCATATCGAGCCACTTATGGCCCGAGCTTTTATGACAGACAAATCGTTGCCCATCGATATCGCATGCACCCTCGCAGTACCAAAGATAATCGCTGTAGCCTGACTCAATAGCCGCCGCTGCAACACAGGGCTTAAAGCCCGAGCCTACGTTATAGGTCATAAGCGCACGGTTAAGGAGTGGCGAGTTTTCGTTATTTAGCGCCGCCGCAATATTATTTATATCAAAATCGGGGCGGCTGACCATCGCCTTTATTTCCCCTGTTGCAACCTCGGTTATAACCACCGCACCCGTTTCGATGGCAACAGCGGCATCCTCGGCTATTTTTTGAATTTCCCTATCTATTGTCAGCATTACGCCCGATTGCTCGACGCCGTTTAATTTGCTTAAAACAATATCTTCGCCCTGAACTATTCTCCCAATTCCATCGGTTTTAAAGGCAATTTCAAACTTACTGCCTGTAAAAAGCAGGCTATCAAGGCTACGATGCAATCCAGAAATGCCGTGACCGCCATCATCAGTATAGCCCAAAAGATGTTTGGCAACGGAAATATCATTATCGTAATACATAAAACACTCCAACCCTGCACCTTTTATTTCGCAATCGGTATAAATAACGGGGTTGCCACTTTCCCCTGCGTCTTTCAGTTTTCTTGTTGCTTCTACTTCTCCAATATGTCTTGAAAGTGTTACAAAAGCCACCTTTTCATCGGTTATAACTGAAATATATTTTTTCACATTATTTGTAAGGGGCTTCATATTGCAGTCGTAGATTGTTCCTCTTTGAAGACCTACCGTGATTGAGCGAAAGGAATTTTTGCTTACTGCGTTTTGCAGCTTGGGGTCAAAAGCGACATTTACAAGCCTCATCATCGTGAGAAACATTGCAACAAGTATTATAAAATAACTGCCGATAATTCGGCGTGCCATATTTTTATGCATAAAAAATCAGCTCCCGTATCAAGTTTTGACACAGGGGCTGTTTATTATTCCGATTTCATACGAAGCATTGAGCCGATTTTTATCGGTCTGTCAAACGCAATCTTTACTGTCATCATAGGATGAGGTGCAGAATCTATCGGATTCCCATCTCCATCGTAAAGTTCATTTGCAACTACCGTAAAAGGAGCGCTGCCCGCTTCAAGACAATCAAGCTCCTGACCCTTTAGAAATTTATTTTTCAGTGTTGCCTTAACAAGACCGTTTTCATAGCCACTAACAACTGCGGCAACCGAATAATCCCTCACATAGCCTGCACTTTTATAGGTCTGTGCATTGTCGGGTCGGCCGAAATAAAAGCCCTGTGAATAATTTCGGTGGCTAATTTTATTAAGCTCTTCCATAACCCAATCGGGGCATTTCCAGTTAGTCGCGGAGTTTTTAAGGCTATCGAGCGCGCCTCGGTAGGCATTTGCGGTTACCGCAACATAATATTGTGATTTTGCTCTGCCCTCAATTTTCAGGCTTCCAATTCCGGCATCCTGCATTTTATCAAGATACTCTGCCATACAAAGATCGTTTGCATTCAGTATATAGGTTCCCTTATCAGTCTCCGTAATGTCAAAATGTTGACCCTCGCGGTTAGTTTCGATAAGTGAATAGGACCAACGGCAAGGTTGTGCGCAGTCGCCGCGGTTTGCATCTCTTCCCGTCATATAGCTTGAAAGCAGACAGCGGGCAGAGAAGGATACACACATTGCACCATGGGTAAAGCACTCTAAAGTGAGCTCTTTGGGAGTTTTTGCTCTGATTTCAGCAATCTCGGGAAGAGACATCTCGCGTGCTAAGACCACTCGGTCAGCACCTAAATTGTAATAGGCGTTTGCCGTTTCATAGTTCACAATTCCCGACTGAACAGACACGTGAAGCTCGCACTTCGGGGCATATTTTTTTACCATTCCTATAGTGCCGAAATCTGCCGCAATAACAGCATCTGCACCAAGGTCCTGTACCTGCTCCAAAAAAGAAGGTATACGGACAACTTCATCGTTGTGTGGAAGAGTATTGCAAGCAACATGTACCTTTACACCGTGTGTATGAGCATACGCAATTCCTTCTTGCATATCTTCTGCACCGAAATTCGAGGCAGCGGTGCGCATACCAAACTCCTCGCCTGCTATATACACAGCATCTGCACCAAAATCGACGGCAGTTTTAAGCCTTGTTAAATCCCCTGCAGGACAAAGTAATTCCATTTTAAAATTCCTTTATATTAGTCTTTCTCGGGCCAGAGTCCGTCTCTTTTAAGCTGATCGATTGTTCTATCGTGCTCACTCTTTGTTCTCGAGAAATAAAATCTTCCGTTTTTATCGTTTACAAAATAATAGTTACCCGAATGCTCTGTAGAGGGGCTTGCAGCCGCCTCAATAGAGGTTAAGCTCGGTGAGCAAAGCGGTCCCGGTGGCAGACCTTTTGATTTATAGGTATCGTAAGCTCCGTTACCATAAGGATAAAGACTTGTCGGGTCGGACTGAAGAAGTGCATTATCTCCGTCACGTCTAAGTCTGTTATAAAAAACCTCGGCAATTTTTTTCTTCTCCTCTAGTGAGCCGCCGCAGGCCTCAAGTTCAACGATTGAAGCTACGGTTAAAACCTCATGCACAGAGTAGCCTCTTTGCTCTGCGGCAATACGAAGTTCTTGATTAAAGCGCTGGTCCATAGCCGAAAGCAGCTTATCAACAGCCAGACGTGCACACTCTTCCTTATCGTCATAGTTGTAAAACTCATATGTGTCGGGGAAAAGATAGCCTTCAAGACGGTAATACACCTTATCCTCGGGAATATCCTCTAAAAAGCCGTATTTAAATGCGGTTTCGTTGATTGCCTTTTTGAGTTCTCTTTCGTTACCTACTCCCTTTTCGGCAAGCAATTTTATAATATCATCTACCGTTGCTCGCTCGGGGATTCGGATTTTTACAGAGGAAATCTTGTTTCCTGCCGCTACAAGCTTATTTGCAATTCCCGAATATCCATCATCGTTGCAAACAGTATATACAGCACCGTCGTGATATTTTTCATCATAATTCTTAAGTCTTGAATACATCTTGAAGAGGAATTTGTACTTCACAACGCCGCTTTCCTTTAGAATATTGGCAATGTCCTTTAGTTTACTACCTTCGGGGATTTCGACGGTATATTCCTGTCCGTCTCTGCCGGGACCAAGACCGAGATAATCAGAGCCCATTGAAAGAACATTGAGGGCAAGAATTATTGAAATAACAATAATTGCGAGTATCCAAATAATGGGCTTTAAAACCTTTAAATTGGTAGCAAAAGATTTATTCTCCCGACCGGCAGATGCCTCCTCATCGGCAATTGAAAAGCCCTCTCCTATTATGAATTCATCAACAAGAATCTCGGATTGGTTATTATTCATTTCTTTCCCAAAATTATCCATATCTCTATCCTTTCTTGCAGGTTTTGATTTTTTTATCGGTCACAATCATATCAACCGTGCGATCAAACCTTCCGTGATGCATATAGGGTTTCAGCTCGTTTGAATAGCAAATTCCCGCACTCTTTCCCGTAAATCTTACCATATAACGGTCGTAATATCCCTTGCCGTAGCCGAGACGGTAGCCGTTCATATCAAACTGCATACCGGGAACTATCATAAGACAGTCGGTAAAATCGGTCACTACGGGTAAATTCTCCGACGGCTCAAGCACCGAAAAACAACCAGGTGATAGCTCGTCAAATGAGGTGATATAGTGAAATTCCATATCTCGTGTGCCGGGTATGCAACGCGGCACGGCAATCTTTTTACCGTCTGCCCATCCGGTTTCTATTATAGGTCTTGTGTTTACCTCGATTGGTGTTGAAACATATATAAGTAAGGTTTTTGCAGGCCCGTATTCACGGAGCTTTCTAACATTTGCGGCAATATCAGCGTCAAGTCCGGCTTTTAGGTCTTTGTCCATTTCGGCACGGCGGCGCTTCTGGTTTTCTCTAATCGACTGTTTATATTTTCTTATATCTAACGGTTGCATTGCATTGCCTCTTTTACTTTCTCAGCCTCGTCCTTGCCCCTTAAAACAGCAACTATGGTGAGAGCAAAGTCGATGGCGGTGCCCGCTCCCTTACCTGTAACGGTTGTGCCATCTGTAACCGCTGGTGCGTCCACCACCTCTGCGCCGATAAGTCTGTCTTCGAAACCGGGATAGCTTATTGCCTTTTTGCCTATAAGCATTCCCCATTCGCCGAGGACAGAAGGTGCAGCACAGATTGCCGAAACAATTTTTCCGTTTTCGTAACAGTATTTTGTAAGCTTTTCTACCATTTTAGAAGCCTTCAAATTCCAAGCACCGGGAAGACCGCCGGGTAATACCACTCCGTCAAGCCCCTCTTCGGTAGCCTCTGCCTCTGAAATATCGGCTTCCACCTTTATATTGTGGGTGCCCGTAGGTATTTTTGTACCGACACCCACGGTAACTACCTCTATGTTTGAACGACGAAGGATATCGACAGTTGCAAGTGCCTCTATCTCTTCAAAGCCGTCTGCTAAAAACACATAAATCATAAATTTCTCCTAAATAACCTCTAAAGCCTTTGAAAGAACCTCTGAGGCTATATCCTCGACTGTTCGGGGTTCTCCGTTCTCTCCACAGGTAATTATATCCCATCCCGAAAATTCTGCTGTGAAAATTGCCGCTTTTCTGCAGTTTTCGAGGTATTTTATATCCCTCTCGTGAATGTCCTTATGACCTCCGTTTGCATCATAGCGTTTATCCATAAGGCGCTGTGAAATCTCGGTAGGCATATCGAGGAATATTACCTTGTCGGGTGCGGGGATTCCGAGCTTCTCATACTCAAAATCATAAAGCCAGTAAAGGAATTCCTCCCATTCACTCTCGGGCAGCTTTGAGCATTGATGAATAGCATTTGATGTCGTGTATCTGCCCGAGACTACAACCTCACCACCCCCATAATTCTTGCCCCAATCCTTTTTATAAGAGGCATAGCGGTCAACTGCATAGAAAGCCGAGGCAGCAAAGGCATTGACATCACCAGGTTTTTTACCAAACTGACCCGCAAGATACATCTTTACAAGGGCGGAGGAATCATCATCATAATTCGGAAACGAAACCCATTTTGTTTTAATTCCATTCTTTTCAAGGTTCTCAAAAAGCAGGTCAAGCTGGGTAGATTTTCCGCTTCCGTCAAGTCCCTCTATTACGATAAGTTTACCCATATCAGTTAATTTTCCTTCATATTTTTGTAATACTCGCGCACCTCTTTTATCTTGCCACAGGTCATTTTGCCCTCGGGGCAACCGCCTGTAAGACAGGATGGTCCTGCGTTCTTAAAAAGATTGGGTGCAACATCTTTGCAGAGCGTCAGCATCTGATTTGCAACCTCCTGAATCTCCCACTGTGCACGGTTGCAGCAGCGGTGGCGGAAGAAGTTGTGTAGGCTTCTTGCATTCATTGTGACTACCATTTTTGTATCACAGGCGTTGGGAAGAACAAATCGGGCGTCTTCAATAGCCTTTTTCTCTGCGGCACGGTCAGCTGCCTTTTCGTCCTTACCTTCTGCGAGGAGTGCCGCCTTGTGCTTTGCTTTAAGTACAGCGGTAATTTTTTCGTAATATTCCTTATCCTTTTCCATTGCCTCCATAAAGAGAGCCATAGCCTCGGGCTCTGCTGCAATTTCGGGAGGAGTTACAAACTCAAAGTCGTTTTCCGCAACATATCTCTGACTCTGCACCGAGAAGGATGCGATTCTATGGCGGGTAATTTGTGCCAGAAGGGCGCGGGAAACACCCTCTATCCCAAATGTAAAGCTTGCGTGCTCAATTGGGCTTTCGTGACCGATTTCGGAAAGCATCTCAACAAAGGTTGCCGCCTTTTCATCGGTTAGGTCCTCTCTTATTCCGTCAATGGTAGACGGAGAATAACAAAGCTTTGCGGCAGATGCCACTGTATGCTCGGGGAAGGGTGTGTGTGCAAGAAGAGTAACTTTAGCCATTTTATATTATCTCCTTTTAAATATATATGGGTATTATACCAAATAGTAAAGACTGTTGCAAGAAGATTATGAAAAATGCAAACATAAAACGGGAGGGTACAAAGACCCCCCCTAAGAATTTTGAATTAAAGAATTATACCCGACTTTTCTGCTTCTTCAATTACTACAACCGATTTTACAGTCATTGTGAGCGGTTTTTTCGCCCCCATTATCTTGCAGCTGCCCTCAATTTCAACAATATCCTCAATTTTTACAATTTTCTCGTCCGAGAATGTTATAACCGTTTCCTGCTTCATGCTGTCAATTTGAGCATCAATGCCCTCTAATGCTGATTCATATACGGAGATGTTTCCGTCACTGAGGCTAAACTTGTAAACTCCGTCGCCCGTCTTTTCGATATCGGTGACCAGCTTGCTGTCAAATCTCGACATATTCAAAAGCTGTGTTACATAGCTTTTAGCAACCTCATCACTTACCGGGCCGCTGTCACTTTGGTCGCCCTGTGTAATTGTCATGGTGCCGTTTTTATAAGCAATTTTGGTGGTTACCCCGCCCTGCTTTGAGGTTAAATCAAGATAGAATGCACCATTTTGCACTCCGTAGCTAACGGTATCCTTTTCGGAAGAAGTCTCCTTTTGTCCGTCAACGGAAAATTTCTGGTCTATTTGAACCGTGAATTTTCCGCTTGTGGCATTTGGAATTTCAAACAAAGAATCTTCCGCATCCTCTAATACGCTTATATCGTCGACCTCGGTATATTCCTCGATCTTTATTTCCTCATAATTCGGCTCTGCCTCTCCGAATTTTGAATACTCGGTAGTTACATTGAATACGGGTGTCTGAAGCGCATCATCGGATTCAAATACCAGACTGAAGCCCATTTTGAGGGCTCTGAACTTCTCGTCTGCCGTTACGGATATTTCCATATCAACAATCTCATTATATTGTTCAATATTGCTCAAATCGAGCTCCTTAAGAAAGCTTGCAACGGTCTTTTTGGTGTAGCCTGAGAAGTTAAGCTCGTATGAGCCGTCGTCTTTTGCAGAAAATTCAGCCGTTGTACAGTCAGTCATATCGATATCGTCCAGAGTATCGGAGGTCTCGAAGAATTTTTCGGCAGTCATTTCGGAGCAAAGCTTTTGAGTGATATCTTCGCCGATATTGCTTATATATGCCTTGCCGTTATAATAGGCTTCCACAGCTTCGGTCGTTTCCTCCAATGAAAGCTCGGCGCACTTCATTTCGGTCTTGCCGTATCTGTAATAATAAACCTCGTCCTCGGTATCGTAATTTATTATGAAGCCTTCCATCGACATCTGGATTCTGTAGCCGTTCATATTGAGGTCAACCGCCATTGTGTCGGTTTCTTCCCAACGGTCGGTATTGGTCATAGTTTCGTCTATCTTTTCCCATAGTTCTATGGCAGTTTGGGGGACAAATTTTTCCTCACCGGATTCTTCCTCTTCTCCGCTGTCATTTTTGCAGGAAACGATGGTCAGCAGAAGCAGTACCGACAGTAAAATGCAAAGTAAGCTTGTTAATTTTTTCATAATCCGTCCTCCTAATAGGTTCTCGTTATATACAAAAAAGCGCACAAGAATACGGGGATTCCCGTACGACTGCGCGCTTTCTAATATAATTTATTAATTTTGCAGTAATTTTGCTGTCGTCGGGTTGATTTACTGCATTCTTATTCTATCATAATCCGTCAAAAAAATCAAGTTTATATTATGACAGCGAGTCAGGCTCCAAAGAAAATATGAAAAAAAGCGCAAATTCGACAACTTTTGCTTGTAACTTTTAAAATATGTGTTATTATATAAATACAAAGATTTACATATTTCACAGAGGAGAAGAATTTATGGCAAATATCGACCTTACGCATGCACCCTACGGTGACCTTGCGATTATCAGTATGAAGGGCACCGAAGAGATTGCCAAGCAGGTAGACTACTATCTTAAACAGTGGCGCGGTGAGCCCGAAGAAGGCACATTTGTTATCCCTGCAAACTGCCCTCGTTTCGGCACAGGTGAAGCAAAGGGTGTTTTCAAGCACTCTGCCCGCGGTCTTGACGCTTATATCATCTGCGATTGTTTCAATCACGGTGTTACTTATAAAATGTACGGCAAAGAGGTTCCTATGAGCCCTGATGACCACTATGCCGATTTAAAGAGAGTCATCGCTTCTCTCGGCGGTAAGGCAAGACGCGTTAACGTAATTATGCCGATGCTTTACGAAGGCAGACAGCACAGAAAAACCTCCCGTGAATCTATGGATTGCGCTTTAATGCTTCAGGAACTTATCTCTATGGGTGTTAAGAACTTTATCACCTTCGATGCTCACGACCCCCGAGTTCAGAATGCTATTCCGCTCGACGGATTTGACAATGTTCAGGCTGCTTATCAGATGATTAAGGCACTTCTTCGCAGTGTTCCCGATATTGAGCTTGACGCTGAACACACGATGATTGTTTCTCCCGATGAGGGCGGTATGGGCAGATGTATCTACTACTCCTCTGTTTTAGGACTCGACCTTGGTATGTTCTATAAGCGCCGCGACTATTCTACGATAGTTGACGGAAAGAATCCCATCGTTGCTCATGAATTCCTCGGCAAGGACGTTACAGGCATGGACCTTATCCTTGTTGACGATATGATTTCTTCGGGCGAATCTATGCTTGATATCGCCGCAAAGATGAAAGCAAAGGGCGCAAGAAGGATCTTTATCTTCTCTACCTTCGGTCTTTTCGTAAATGGCCTCGAAACCTTCGACAAGTATTATTCCGACGGCCTTATCGATAAGGTATTCACAACAAACCTTATTTATAACACCCCCGAGCTTCTAACTCGCGATTGGTACTGCAACGTTAATATGAGCAAGTATATTTCTCTCCTCGTTGATACCATTAACTGCGACAACTCAATTTCAAAGCTTCTTGACCCTGCGGACAAAATTCACGCCGTTGTTGCAAAGCACAAGGAAAGAAAACAATAATTTTATAAAGGCTCTGGCACAGAGCCTTTTGTTTTGTAAAAAATTCTCTTGCATTTTGGGAGAATTAATTATATAATATCAAAAACTTGAATATTTTCTGTGTGACGTTTGCAGGAAAAGTCGAAGGACTACCGAAGGAATAACGCTCTCAGGTTTTCTGATTTTCAGAATGAGGACTGCAAACTGACAGAGCTTTGGAGAATCTCATTAGATTGAGTGCCGAAGGTGAAAGCGTTGTGTCGCGAATCTCTCAGGCAAAAGGACAAAGTAACTTTTAATGCTACAAGCCGCATTGGGTTATTTTGCCCTGCGGTTTTTTTGTTTTTATTTTGAAATTTATATAAAAGGAGTTTTGAGTTATGATACTCGACAAAATTGCCGAAATAAACGGCAGTATCAATGGCGTAGTATGGGGAATTTTCGGTCTTGCCCTTCTTATAGGCACCGGCATTATAGTTACCTGCTGCACCAAGTTCTTCCAGATTTCAAGGATTGGTCTCTGGTGGAAAAACACAATAGGCAGTATGTTTACAAAGAGCGTTTTAAAGCATCGCAAGGAAAAGGGTACTATTTCTCCCTTCCAGGCGCTTTGTACCGCTCTTGCCGCAACGGTTGGTACCGGTAATATCGCAGGTGTTGCCGCAGCTATCTGTATCGGTGGTGCAGGTGCAGTTTTCTGGATGTGGGTTGCAGCCTTCTTCGGTATGATGACAAACTATGCAGAAAACGTCCTTGGTATTTATTTCAGACGCAAGAACTCTGAAGGCGAATGGTCCGGTGGTGCTATGTATTATCTACAGGATGGTCTTGGCGGTTACAAGTATGAGGACAAGCACGGCAAGGCAAGCTTTAAGGGACTCGGTAAGTTCCTCGCAGTTCTTTTCTGCACTTTCACTATGCTCGCTTCCTTCGGTATCGGAAGCATGGGTCAGGTAAACAAGATTGTTGCAAATGTGGCAGCAGCCTTTGATGTACAGGCTCTCTCTTCTGTAACTGTTTTTGAGGGTGTTTCTCTTTACAATATCATCCTCGGCGTACTTATTATGATTCTTACCGCAGTTATCACACTTGGCGGTGTTAAGAGAATCGCAAGTGTTGCCGAAAAGATTGTTCCCTTCATGGTTGTTCTTTTCGTAGCAGGAAGCCTTGTTGTTATCGGTATAAACTATCAGGCAATTATCCCCGCTTTCAAGGCAATCTTTGTTAACGCATTCGTTCCCGAAGCCTTTGTCGGTGGCGGTATCGGTGGTGTCATTATCGCCATGACCAACGGTTTTAAGCGCGGCGTATTCTCTAACGAAGCAGGTCTTGGTTCCTCGGTTATGGTACACTCTAACTCAAGTGTTCGCGAGCCTGTTAAGCAGGGTATGTGGGGTATCTTCGAGGTATTTGCAGATACAATGGTTGTCTGCACAATGACTGCTCTCGTTGTGCTCACCTCGGGTGGACTTAACGGCGGCGTATTTAACGCTACTACCGGTGAGGTTGCCGCAGGTCTTTCGGATGCTACACTCGTTGGCGGCGCATTTAATGAGGTATTCAGCTGGGGCAATATCGGACAGAAGTTCGTTGCTGTTGCAATGTTCCTCTTCGCATTCACAACTGTTCTCGGTTGGTCGCACTACGGCTCCAAGGCTTGGGAGTACCTCTTTGGCTCAAAGACTACCGTTGTATTCAGAATTATCCATGTTTGCACAATCATCTTCGGCGCAGTTCTCACCTCTTCCCTTGCTTGGGACATCTCCGACACCTTCAACGGTCTTATGATGATACCCAACCTTATCGGCGTACTCTTTATGATTCCGCTTGTAATTAAGATAACGAAGAACTACGTTGACCGCAAAGTCAAAGGCAAGGACGTAAAGCCCGTACTCTCTTACGACGAGAAGCTTCAGGCAGAAGCCGAAGCTAATCTTGACGAGAACTAACTTTCAAAATTCAATAGAATTTACCTCTCTTATGAAAAAGCACAGGGCTGCAAATGTCCTGTGCTTTTTCTTTAGGGAAATGGGAAAAGGATTAATGATATCTGCGACGCTATTTATAAATAAATTTTGGCATCGGTCGAGCAGAATTGGTGCAGAAGCCGTTTTTAAAGATTTGGCATCGATTACTCAGAATAAGATGAAGAAAGCGTTTTCTTCGAATGAAGATGTATCGAGTATACCTCGAATGAGAAAAAAGGCTTAAAAAGGCGACCTGTAAACAGGTCGCCTTTTATTCTTCGCTTATTATGACAATCGAGAAATTAGATAGCCAGCCTTTCAGCCATATCAAAGAGTTCCATATCAAGTCCCTTTGTCATCTGAAGGGCCTCGAAGATATCCTTGTCACCGATAATGTTATTGTTGCAGGTAACAACGCGATTACCGATTCCGTTGGCGAGGAGGTCAACCGCATAGTCTGCCATCTTGGTAGCCATAACGCGGTCGCGGATTGTGGGAATGCCGCCGCGCTGTGTGTGACCAATGATGGTTGCACGGGTCTCGATGCCGGTTTCTTCTTCGATTCTCTTCGCAAGCTCAACAGAGCCGCCAACGCCCTCTGCAACTACAACGATAAAATGCTCCTTACCGGTAGCACGAACGGTCTTAATCTTTTCGATTACATCGTCGGAATTCTGCTTGAGCTCGGGAACAAGAACAGCAATTGCGCCACAGCCGAGACCTGTCTCAAGAGCAAGAAAACCTGCGTGTCTTCCCATAACCTCTACTACAGAGCAACGAGCGTGTGAACGGCAAGTATCACGAAGCTTGTCAATAAGCTCTGCAATGGTGTTCATAGCGGTATCATAACCGATTGTATATTCAGTAGATGCGATATCATTATCGATAGTAGCAGGAACGCCTATGCAAGGAATTCCGTGGAGAGACAGGTCGCGAGCGCCGCGGAAAGAACCATCGCCGCCGATAACTACGATACCATCGATGCCTGTAGCCTTACAAGCCTCAACGCCCTTGAGTACGCCTGCTTCTTCCTTGAATTCAAGACAACGAGCAGAGAAAAGTTCTGTGCCTCCCTTATTTACGATGTCGGAAACGGCACGTGCGTCCATTTCCTTGATTTCACCGCTCATAAGCCCTGCATATCCCTTATAGATAGCCTTTACATTAAGTCCTCTTGAAAGTGCCCCGCGAACTGCTGCGCGAACAGCCGCATTCATTCCCGGTGCGTCCCCTCCACTTGTTAAAACTCCTATTGTTTTCATTATAATCACTCCGTTGTTGAAAAATCACCAATTAAGATTTATTATATAACATTATTTCCCATTATTCAACAAGTTTTACATTATTTTTTCCGAATTTTTTTTCCAATTTTGAAATAAGCTCGCCCGTAGGTGTTACAAACAGCCCACGCGGCGCCATAAGGCGCTTACCAGACTCGTCTACTATTATAACGGGGATATCGCCGTAGGAGGTTTTCAAAATAGTCTTTACAGCTTCAAGCTCTGCACCCTCTGCCCTTTTGATTTTGATATAAAGTCCCTCGCGTACACGTTTTTCGGGTATTGGCATATTTGCCGCGGCAGTAGGTATCGCCGTAAACCCATCCGCCAAAAGCTCTGCGGGGCGGTCTTCCCTTTCCTGCACTCTGCCAGAAACCAACAGTTTTGCACCGGCTGTTAAGATGTGGCGACTCTCCTGATATGCACGAGAAAACGCTGTGATAGAAATAGTACCCGTCATATCCTCTGCCGTGATATTCGCCATCATAGTATCATTTTTGGTGGAGCGTGCCTTTATAGTATTGAGGGTTACAACTATCCTCACCTTTGCGCCGTCCTCATGCTTTCCCATGAGTATGTCGGAAATTTTGGCGGCGCGCTGGCTTATGGCATAGCCCTTGTATTCCTCAAGCGGATGACCCGAAAGGTAAAGGCCCGTAGCTTCCTTTTCCATAGAAAGGCGGATATCGTTGGGCATTTCTTCCATAGCTTCAAGTTTAAATTCTATGTCGTCGCCACTATCTCCGAAAAGGTCAAGCTGACCCGAGCCGTAATATTTTCTTTGCTCGCTTACGGTGGCAAGCACGGCATCTGCGCCGTAAAGCATTGTTCTGCGGTTGATTTCAAGCCCGTCCATAGCGCCGCTCTTTATAAGCCCCTCAAGGGCGCGGCGGTTAAAGTCCTTGCCTGCGTTTCTCTCGCAGAAATCGTACATTGATTTATAATCGCCGTCTACACGGTTTTTAATAAGGATTGTAACAAGTCCCTCACCGAGGTTTTTAATAGCAAGAAGGCCAAAGCGTATGCCGTCTTTGGTGGGAGTAAAATTCTCAAAGCTTTCATTCACATGGGGCGGCAAAATCTTTATACCGAGCCTTGCCGCTTCATTTGTGTAAAACGCAATCTTCTCGGTATCTTCCTGCATACTTGTCATAAGGGATGCCATATATTCCTTTGGGTAATGGCACTTAAGATACGCCGTCTGGTACGAAACGAAGGAATATGCCGCCGCATGAGATTTATTGAAAGCATAGGAGCTGAAAGCCGACATTTCATCAAATATCTTTTCAGCGGCCGTCTGACCGACACCGTTATTTACAGCACCCTTAACTATAGTATTGCCATTTTCATCCCTTTGTCCAAAAATAAATACTTCGCGTTCACTCTGCATAACATCATGCTTCTTTTTGCTCATTGCACGGCGTACAATATCCGCTCTGCCGAGTGAATAACCTGCAAGAGTGCGGAAAATCTGCATTACCTGTTCCTGATATACTATACAGCCATAGGTTACGTCGAGTATATCTTTTAGCAGGGGTGTATCATATTTTATATCCTCGGGATGGTGGCGGTTGTGGATATATTTAGGAATAGAATCCATAGGACCGGGACGATAGAGAGACAAAATAGCCGTTAGGTCTTCAATTTTTTCCGGGTGAAATTGGCGAAGAACATTCTTCATTCCGTCCGATTCAAACTGAAATACACCATCGGTAAAGCCGCCCGACATAAGTTCGTATGTTGCATTATCGTCAAGCGGAATCTTATTTATATCAAAATCGGGATTGGATTTTCTTATATAATCCTCTGTATTTCGGATAATTGTAAGATTTCTAAGACCGAGAAAGTCCATTTTGAGAAGTCCAAGCTCATCAAGTGCGGTCATCGTGTACTGGGTTACAACCGACTCATCGTTTACGGCGAGTGGCACATACTCGTTTACTGCTCGGTCGGAAATGACGACACCCGCCGCATGGGTAGAGGCGTGGCGGGGCATTCCCTCAACCTTTTTAGCCATATCAACAAGCACTTTTACCTCCGGGTCGGTATCGTATTCGCCTTTGAGTTCGGGTGACACCTCTAGGGCTTTTTCTATTGTAATTCCGAGTGTGCGAGGCACAAGCTTTGCAATCTTATCGCAAAGTGCATAAGGTTTATCAAGAGCCCTTCCAACGTCTCGAATGGAATTTCTAGCCGCCATTGTACCAAAGGTTACAATCTGGCTGACTCTGTCAGAGCCATATTTTTCGATAACATAATCGATTACTCTGCCACGGTTTACATAGCAGAAATCTATATCAAAGTCGGGCATGGAAACACGCTCGGGGTTTAAAAATCGCTCGAAGAAGAGGCTGTACTTTATGGGGTCGATACCCGTAATTCCAATGCAGTATGCCGCAAGACTGCCCGCACCCGAGCCTCTGCCGGGACCAACGGGAATACCGACGCGTTTTGCATAATTTACAAAGTCCTGGACTATAAGATAATAGTCAACGTAGCCCATTCGGTTTATGGTGTCAAGCTCATAGTTAAGACGGTCAATATATTCCACCGAGGGGTTATTTCCGAAAATTCTATAAAGTCCCTCAAAGCATTTATCACGAAAAAATTCAAAGTGGTCGCGGTCGCCTATATCGAAAACGGGAAGCTTAATCTTTCCGAATTCAAAATCAAAATTGCATTGCTCGGCAATTTTTACGGTGTTTTCTATAGCCTCGGGAGTATCTGGGAAAAGGGTCGCCATTTCCTCGCCCGATTTAAGATAAAACTCATCATTTGGAAAGGTGAGCGGGTTGTCTTCGTTTACGGTTTTGCCGGTCTGAATTGCGATAAGGGTCTTTTGCATCATTGCATCCTCAGGGCGGACGTAATGTGCATCATTGGTGGCAACAAGGGGTATGCCCGTTTCCTTTGCTATCTGCTTTATAAAGGGATTAATCTCAAGCTGCTCAGGCATAGAGTGGTTTTGAAGTTCAAGATAAAAATTACCTTCTCCAAAGGTATCACGATACCAAACAGCGGCATTTTTTGCCGCTTCGTAATTATTATCAATAAGAGCGGAGGGTATTTCTCCCGCAAGGCAAGCAGAAAGACAGATAAGCCCCTCGTGATATTTTGCGAGAAGCTCTTTATCTACTCTCGGCTTTGAATAAAAGCCTTCTGTAAAGGATAGGGACACCATTTTTATAAGGTTTTTATATCCCACCTCGTTTTTGCAAAGGAGTATAAGGTGGTTATATTTTGCGCCCGAGGTGCGCTCTTTATCAAATCGGCTTGTCGGTGCAACGTAAACCTCGCAACCGATTATGGGCTTTATGCCTGCTTTTTTTGCAGCCTTATAGAAATCAACGGCTCCGTACATCACGCCATGGTCGGTTATGGCAACCGCGGTTTGTCCCATCTCTTTTACAGCGCTGAAAAGATCTCTTATACGGCAGGCACCATCTAAGAGACTGTATTCGGTATGAAGATGAAGATGTACGAAATCCATTTTATTTCACCTCGTCTGCAAGCTCGCAAATTCGTTTTAATCTGTGGTTAAGACCCGACCTTGTTAACCTGTTTCCCGATATTCGGACTAACTCCGAAAGGGACGCTTCGGGGTTAGCAAGGCGGAGTGCCGCCGCCTCAATAAGCTCTTCGGGCAGAAGCTCGAGTTTGCCCCATCCTTTTAGTTTATTTATCGCCTTTATCTGCAAAAATGCGGCATCGGCACTTTTTAAAATGTTTCTTGTTTCGCAGTTGTTTTTGCGATTAATTTTGTTTTTCATACTCTTATAAATTTTTACGTTTATAAGATTCAGCGTTTCGTTGCCCGCACCCATCAGAGTAAGGGTGTCCTCGAGCATTGTGCTGTCCTTTATATAAACAAGATATTTTTCGGCTCTTTTAGTAATTTTGGATATAATACCGCGCTTTTCAAGAAGGTTGGCAAAATCTTTGGCCAGATTTTCGTTTTTAAAGGAAAAATCTATTCTGTACTCACGTTCGGGGTCACTCATTGAGCCTGCTGATAAAAAAGCACCACGCACAAATGCGCCGACACTGCCCTCGGTCTTTAAAACTTCTGGATTAAAAGTTATCGCCTCGTCCTTTTTATAGCCGAGACGGTAAAGAACTCGTTTCAGGTCGTCCTTGTCGCTGACCGAGACAGAATAGGTTTTGCGCGCATTTCCACCCGCGGTAAATTCTGCAACAATGCCAAAACAGTTTTTAAGCAGATAGGATAATCTCTCTGCCGCCGATTCGCTTCCCGTTTGAAAAAGTATTTTATTAAAATCAAAGGACCGACAAAGAATCAGCATACCGTAGCATTCGGCTTCGGTGTGTCTGTCTGACGGTCGCGTTTTGCATAGCTCGGATTTTACGTCACTTGTGAAAGACACCGTAACACTCCTTACGTTTCTATATAAATAACCTCTGTTTCGAGGGTAACTCCTTTTTGCGCACCCACCTCGGATTTAATCTTTTCGATAAGAGAGAGTACATCCTCGCAGGTGGCGTTTTCTCGGTTTATCACAAAGCCAGCGTGCTTGCGGCTGACCTCTGCACCGCCCACAGCAAGCCCTTTCAGCCCACACTCGTCAATAAGCGCCGCGGCATAGTAACCGTCTGGGCGCTTGAAGGTTGAGCCTGCGCTCGGATAGTCGAGGGGCTGTGAGGTTTTGCGCTTGCTCATAAGGGTTTCCATTTTGTCTGTTATTTCGGCAAGGTCGCCCCTCTCAAGTGCAAAGGTAACACCTGTGATTATCTCGTCGCTTCCCGTATAAACACTGTGGCGGTAGGAAAGCTTTAATTCATCGTTATTTCTTTTAATGATTTCTCCGTTTTTAAGACTCTCGGCAGACGCTACTACCTGGGACATTTCGCCGCCGTATGCGCCCGCGTTCATATAAAGCGCACCTCCGACACTGCCGGGGATTCCGTAGGCAAATTCAAGTCCCGTAAGGGAATATTTTTTTGCGAACAGGCAAACTGCCGTAAGAGATGCACCCGCTGCCGCAAAGATGTGGGTTTCGTCAAGAAGCTGTATCTCATTCATCTTTAGGGTTGATAAAACGATTCCGCGAATACCATCGTCCGATACAAGTAGATTGCTTCCGTTTCCGATAACCGTTACGGGAATACCGTTTTCCTTTGCCGCGATTATTACGCAACCAAGCTCCTCGGCAGAGGAAGGCTCGACAAAATACTCCGCCGCTCCCCCTATTTTAAAGGAGGTGTGGGAAGACATAAGTTCTCCTCTTTTAAACTTTATACCCAATGATTCAAGTATCTTATCGGTCATAAAATCTCCCAAACTGTAAAAATTAGAACGGTTCTATTTCGGTATCCTTTTTCTCGGCTATCTCGCCCGACATACCAAGTCTTGACAGAAGGTCTGCGGCGGCATTGTAGCCAAGCTTTTTCTGGCGATTGTTCATGGCAGCAACCTCGATAATTACCGCAAGGTTTCTACCCGGCTTAACGGGGATTGTAACAGAGGGAATCTGGAGTCCTAGAATTTCGGTTTTCTGCTCCTCAAGTCCCATTCTGTCGTAGGTCTTTTCAGCATCCCACGGTTCGATATTAATAATAAAATCAATCTTTTCGGTAAGCTTTACAGCTCCCACACCGAAGATTCTGGAAACGTTTACAATACCGATACCGCGAAGCTCGATAAAGTGGCGTATGTTACTGGGCGCGGCACCAACGAGGGATTTGTTTGAAACACGTCTGATTTCAACCGCATCGTCTGCGATAAGTCTGTGTCCGCGTTTTACAAGCTCAATTGCGGTTTCACTCTTACCTACTCCGCTCTCGCCAAGAAGCAAAATACCCTCACCGTAAACCTCAACAAGAACACCGTGACGGGTTATTCTCGGGGCAAGGTTCAAATTGAGAAATGCGATAAGCGCCGCCATGAAGGCAGAGGTTGCTTCATCGGTACGAAGCAGGGGCACTCCATATTTTTCAGCCGCCTCGTAAAAGCCGTCAATGGTCATATTTCTCGAAATAATAACCGCAACGGGCTTTTTGGAAAAGAATTCGTCAACAAGGGCGAAATACTCCTCAACCTTGAAATGCTTGATATAGCTCTCTTCACTTCTGCCGATAATCTGAATACGGTTGTTGTCGAAAAACTCGTAATATCCGCCGAGCTGAAGTCCCGGACGGTTTACATCATTATTTTTTATAAATATCTCCTCGGGCTCTGCCGGAAGATGTATTGCTTCAAGTGAAAACTCTTTAATTATTCTCGCAAGGTCAACAGAATATTCAGCTGACATATTGCCACCGCCTTTTAAAATATATAGTTATTTATTTTATTATATATTATATCCGCATAAAATCAAACAATTTTTTCGATTTTCCTTGATAAAAGTGAAAAAGAGAATTATAATGGATTAAAACGCAAAAAATATTAAGGTGGAATACTCGATGAAACTAGGTATGGTTGGACTTCCAAACGTTGGAAAATCTACCCTTTTTAATGCAATTACAAACGCAGGCGCACAGAGTGCAAACTACCCCTTCTGCACCATTGAGCCGAATGTTGGTATGGTTAGCGTTCCCGATGAGCGTCTTGAAAAGCTGGCTGAAATTTATAACCCCGATAAGTTTACCCCCGCAGTTATCGAATTCGTTGATATAGCAGGTCTTGTAAAAGGTGCTTCCAAAGGCGAAGGACTTGGCAACAAATTCTTATCCAACATACGAGAGGTTGATGCCATTGTTCACGTTGTTCGTTGCTTTGAATCAACCGATATTATTCACGTTGAGGGCTCTGTTGACCCTGCGCGTGACATTGAAACAATAAATCTTGAGCTTATTTTCTCGGATATTGAAATTGCAACACGCCGCCTCGACAAAGCTACCAAAGCACTTAAAGGCGACAAGGCATTTCAGGTTGAGGTTGATTTCTTAAAGCGCCTTATTGCTCATCTTGAAGAGGGTCTGCCCGCAAGAAGCGTTGAAATTCTTGATGATGCCGAGGTTGAAATTTTAAATACCACATCGCTCCTTTCTGCAAAGCCTGTAATCTATGCCTGCAATATGAGCGAGGACGATTTTGCGAATATTGACGAAAACGCTCACTTCAACACCGTAAGAGCTATTGCCGACAAAGAAAAGGCAGAAATTCTGCCCATCTGTGCGGCACTTGAAGCGGAAATTTCGGGCCTTGACGATGATGAAAAGGCACTATTCCTTGAGGAGCTTGGACTCGAGCGCTCGGGTCTTGACCGAATGATTCAAAAGTGCTATTCCCTTCTTGGACTTATCTCCTATCTTACCGCAGGAAAGCCCGAGGTTCGCGCCTGGACAATAACGCGTGGCACAAAGGCACCTCAGGCGGCAGGAAAAATTCACACAGACTTTGAACGTGGCTTCATCCGTGCAGAGGTTATCGCCTTTACCGACTTTATAGATTGCGGAGCCTCTATGGTAACCGCAAAGGAAAAGGGCTTAGTCCGTAGCGAAGGCAAGGAATATATTATGCAGGATGGGGACATAGTATTATTTAGATTTAATGTTTAGTGAGGTTTAATTATGCCGTTCTTTTTTATGGATTATTGGTATATCGTTTTGGTTTTACCAATGGTAATTCTCTCAGCTTACGCGGGAATAAAGGTTAAAACAACATTTTCAAAATATTCCAATATTTTCTCGGGAATGACAGGGGCAGAAGCCGCTATCCGGGTGCTTAACGCCAACGGTGTTTATGACGTAAAGGTTGAGAAAGTTGCCGGAAATCTTACCGACCATTTTGACCCACGCAGTAACATTATCCGCCTTTCAGAATCGGTTTACGATGACAGAACTGTTGCTGCGGTAGGCGTAGCGGCACATGAGGCAGGTCACGCCGTCCAGTATGCACAGAACTACAAGCCCATTATGATACGAAACAGCATAGTTCCTGTCGTCAACTTTGGTAGTTCTATCTCTTGGTTTGTAATTTTGGCAGGTCTATTTATGTTTAATGACATTATGATTTGGATTGGAATCGCTCTTTTCGGACTTACCACCGTTTTTCATCTCTTGACACTCCCCGTTGAGCTTAACGCTTCAAAAAGAGCTATACAGACGATACGGGAAAACAATCTACTTTACGGAGATGAGATTGACGGCGCAAAAAAGGTACTTACTGCCGCCGCAATGACATATGTTGCCGCACTTCTTACCTCTATTGCAAGTCTTCTCCGTTTGATTCTTATTTTCGGCAGAAAAAATGATTAAAAACTAATTTTTGGGCACACTAATTCGGGTGATTATTTTGTGTAGTATTATAACCTTCGGATTAGGTGCCTTTTTCTATGCCATCATAGAAATTCTGTGGCGTGGCTATACCCATTGGAGCATGATGCTAGCGGGCGGTTTTTGCTTTCTCTCATTCTCTAAAATTGCGGAAAACCGCAAGCGTCCTCTTTGGAAAAAATGTATTATCGGCAGTCTAGCCGTAACAGCAATTGAGTTTGTTTTCGGGCTTGTTTTCAACATTCTGCTGAAAAAACAGGTCTGGGACTATAGCGATAGACCCTTTAATCTTCTCGGGCAGGTTTGTCTGCTTTTTTCACTCTATTGGGCACTGCTTGGAATTGTTGGAATTCCCATTGCCGGACTCATTAGAAGAACTCTCAAAAGTAAAAGCATCCGTATCAGTTGATACGGATGCTTTATTTATCTTGTTTCGTTTGCCATGTCGTAGAATTTACGGTAGATGCCGCCCCTAGCAAGCAACTCTTCGTGTCTGCCCTCTTCGGCAATTCCGTCATCGGTTAGGACAAGAATTCTGTCCGACCTTTGAATAGTGGTTAAGCGGTGAGCTATGGTTATGGTGGTTCTGCCCACCGATAGCTCCGCAAGGCTCTTTGCAATGGCATATTCACTCTCGTTATCAAGGGCGCTCGTTGCCTCGTCAAGTATTATAATCGGGGGATTTTTAAGGAAAACTCGGGCAATGCTGATTCTCTGCTTCTGTCCTCCCGAAAGCTTTACACCGCGCTCACCGATATAGGTATCGTAGCCTTCTTTAAGCTCCCTTATAAACTCGTCGGCACCTGCCCTTTTTGCCGCCTCGATAACCTCTTCACGGGTGGCATCAGGTCGGCCGTAAAGAATGTTTTCGTATGCCGTTCCCGAGAAAAGATAAACGTCCTGCTGAACTGTACCTATATTCTCGCGAAGGCTTTTAAGGGTGTAATTTTTAATGTTTTCTCCGTCAATCGTAATCTGACCCAAGTCGACATCATAGAATCTTGGAATAAGGTTGCAAAGTGTGGTTTTTCCGCTTCCCGAAGGTCCGACAATCGCAAGCTTTTCGCCGCTTTTAATTTTAAGATTGAGCCCTGTGAAAACCCTGTTATGGTCGTCGGGATATTCAAAACCGACGTTCTTAAACTCAATCTCGCCCTTAGGTCTTGAAAGAGGCTTTGCTCCCTCCTCATCGAAGATTTCAATATCGGCATCCATTATCTGCAAAAAGCGTTCAATACCCGTAAGACCGCGCTGGAACTGCTCTGTAAATTCGATTATTCTTCTAACCGTAGCAATAAAGGTGGTAACGTAGAGCAGATATGCCACAAGGTCGCCCGCTGTAATTTCACCGCGGATTAGGAAAATACTTCCAGATATTACAACGGTTGCATACATAATTCCGTCAAAAAGGCGGGTGGTGGTAGAAAAGGCTCCCATATAACGGTAACCCTTTTTCTTTATGTTATAAAAATTGCCGTTATCTTCCTCAAATTTTTCCTGCTCAAGCTCCTCGTTTGCAAAGGCCTTTACTACCCTTTGACCGAGAAGTGAATCCTCAATTCGGGCATTGAGGTCACCGATAAGCACCCTTTGTTTTATAAAGGTTTCCTTCATTCTACGGTTTAAAACGCGACAGATAACTATCATTATCGGAATTATAATAAAAATTATGAGTGTCAGAGGAATATTAATATTCATCAGAATTACAAACGAAACTATTCCCTTTATGCCGGCAATAAAAAACTCCTCGGGGCAGTGATGAGAAAACTCGGTAACGTCAAAGAGGTCGTTGGTGATTCTACCCATTATCTGACCGACCTTCGTATTGTTGAAATAGGTGTCGGAAAGGCGATGTAAATGACGGTATGCGTCACGCCTCATATCGGTCTCGATTTTGGTGCCCATAACGTGTCCGACATATGCCATATAATAATATGCCGCCGAGTCAATTAAGCGGAGAATAATATATAAAACGCCTATTCTGAGGACATATTCAATACTTAAAAGAGCAGTATCGTTCATAGCAATGTTTGTGATATTTCTCATAATAAGGGGCAAAACTATTTCACAAATGGTTGTAAGTGAAGCGCAAAAAAGGTCGAAAATAACAGTAGGGATATACTTTTTATAATAGGGGGAAAATCTCTTTAAAAGCTCCCCCGTTTTATAGTTTCTATCAGACAAAATAAATCACCTCAATTATGGAGCATTATACAGTATTTTCTAAATAAAATCAAGGCACACGAGAAGATTTTCGTGTGCCTTTTAAAGTATTATACCAATCCTTTTTCAATCAGTAAAAGTCGGTTATATTTTGCAACCCTCTCGCTTCGACAAGGTGCGCCTGTTTTTATCTGTTTTGAACCTGTGCCAATGCAGAGGTCGCAGATAAAGGTGTCCTCGGTTTCGCCTGAACGGTGAGAAATTACGGTTTCATATCCGTTTTCCTGCGCTGTCTTTATAACGCAGAGGGTTTCGCTCACGCTACCAATCTGATTTGGCTTTATGAGAATGGCATTTGCCGCCTTCATATCAATTCCCTGGCGAAGCCTTTTTTCGTTTGTAACGAAGAGATCATCTCCCACAAGCTGAAGCCTATTTCCGAGTTTTTCGGTCAATTCTGCAAAGCCCTCAAAATCACTCTCACCAAGTCCGTCCTCTAGTGAAATAATGGGATAAGAATTTGCTAGATCGGCCCACATATCAATCATTTCGATACGGTCAAGCTTTATGCCTCTTTTGGGCATTTTGTAGATTCCGCTTTCCTGATACCACTCGCTCGCAGCGGCATCAAGACAGATTTTTACATCGTTTGTGGTATAGCCTGACTTTTCAATTGCCTTTACGATAAACTCGAGGGCTTCCCTGTCATCTTTAAGGTCGGGTGCAAATCCGCCCTCATCACCCACAGCAGTCGAAAGTCCCTTTTCAGAGAGCAATTTTTTAAGATTGTGATAAATCGAAACACAGATGTCCATAGATTCCGAAAAGCTCTCGGGTTTTACAGGCTGAATCATAAATTCCTGGATATCAATATTGTTTGCCGCATGAGCACCACCGTTTATAATGTTCATCATCGGTCTCGGAAATACCGTTTCTCTCCCCTTTCCAAAATATTTATAAAGGGGCATTCCCTCGCTTTTTGCAGCGGCGTTTGCTGCGGCAACGGACACTGCAAGAATGGCATTTGCGCCCAGATTCTGCTTGTTTTCACTGCCGTCAAGTTCGCACATCACCTTGTCAATTGCGGTCTGGTCAGTAATATTCAATCCAATAAGGACCGGTGCAATAACGCTGTTTACATTTTCTACGGCTCTTTTTACACCGCGACCGAAAAGACGCTCTCCTCCATCACGAAGCTCCGAGGCTTCAAAGCTTCCAGTTGATGCTCCCGAAGGGACAATCGCCGAGCCGACAGCTCCGTTTTCAGTAGTAACTATAGCAAAAACGGTAGGATTTCCGCGAGAATCAAAAACTTCTGCGGCTTTTATACTTCTGATTTTTGACATAAAAACAACTCCTTTATAAGAGTTTTACCAAAATATTATAATATTATTATATATAAAATGCTTTATTTTTTCTATTTGTTGTGCTATAATTTATTTTGTATATTTATGTTTTTATATTCAGGAGAGTTTTCAGCTATGGAAAAAACAGCCCAAAAAGAGTTTGGAAATAACATAATCGCGGGCAGAAATCCCGTTATGGAGGCTATTCGTTCTGGTCGTGAAATTGACCGTCTTCTAGTTGCGCACGGACAAAACGGTGGATCGGTGCAGGCTATAATTGCAAAATGCTCCGAGCGCGGAATCCTTATTAAAGAGATTTCTCCCCAGAAACTCGACTATATGACGGGCGGTGCTAATCATCAGGGCGTTGCTGTTGTGATTGCAGAGCAGGAGTATTGCGAGTTATCCGACATTCTCACTCTCGCAGAAGAGCGCGGCGAAAAGCCATTTATAATCATCTGCGATGAAATCGAAGACCCCCACAACCTTGGTGCTATTATCCGTACGGCAGAGGCGGCAGGCGTTCATGGAATAATTATTCCGAAGCGCAGAAGCGCATCGCTGAACGTTACGGTTGCAAAGTCTGCAAGCGGCGCCCTTGAATATATGAAAGTTGCCAGAGTTACTAATATTGCAAACACTATAGATGAGCTTAAAGAAAGGGGTGTTTGGGTTTTCGGCGCCGATATGGACGGCGAGGATTATTCAAAAACCGACTTTGACAGCCCGACGGCAATCGTTATAGGAAACGAAGGCAAAGGCATCGGTCCTCTCGCCCTCAAAAAATGCGATGCCATTATCAGTCTGCCTATGTTTGGAAAGATTAATTCTCTTAACGCCTCGGTTGCCGCAGGAATTCTTATGTATGCGGTAGTAAAAAGCCGAGCAAAATAACGAAAGGACAAGACTCCCTAATGAATCTTTTTTATAAGAAAACAGATAAAGAAGAAAACTTTGAAGATTTTAATACCTTAGAGCTTCCCTTTGTCGGAAAGGACACTCTCCCGCCCGATCTGAAAAACCCAGAAGAAACAGAAGTTAAAATTATGGTTGATTTTGCCTTTAAATCGGATCAAAACACAGAGGCAGATACCATAAAGATGCACTCCGGTATCATTTCTCCTCTTGAAACTCTTAAAAAACAAATTAGCAAGAATGTTGAAGAAATAAGCCCCGAATTTCCTGCTGAAACAGAAGAAATCAATGCTGAAATAAAGCCCGAAACATTAACCGAAGCTACAGAATCCCCACTAGTTCATCTTCATATAACAAAATCTAAGCCATCTCTTCTAAAAAGATGTATGCCTTATATCTACGATGAAGAGGGTGTAAGTCAGGTTGATACAAAACCCGATTATGTGCTTGAAAGTGTTGAAGACATTATCCGCTCGGCGGAGCAGCGTGCAGAAGAAAAAATAGCAGAAAGATATAAATTTACCGATTCTAAAGGTAACGCTATTAAAAATATAACTGTTGAAACCTCTGCAAAGCCCGCAGCGACCCCCGCAGTTATCCCCACTGTAAAGGCGGTGAATGAGCCCACCGTCCCCCTATCGCTTCCGACCGTTTCAGATATTCTTTTTGATGATTTCAGTGGTAAGAAAACCGTCGTAACCGAGAACAACAGCGTTACAACCGCTTATTCTAATCTGACTACGCTTCAGGCCGGAATTCAGGATATATCTTCGGGCAGTACAACCGTTATTCCTACTACTCCCACCGCCAAAATGGACACTATTGAGGATATTGTCAGCCATACCCGTCCTGTGAATATTAAGGATGCACCCGCAATAAAGCCCACTAAACCTGTTTCTATATCAATAAGCACAGACGAAGAGATTCCTGAAGTAGCTGACGATTACCGTTCTCCCGACGATACAAAGCGAATTGGAATGAAACTAAAGAAAAATCGCCGCTCGGCCTTTTCAAGACTTAGTCTTTCTGCTCTTTTAACGGTTGTGTCAGCGGTATTTGCCTTCATAATTCCCGATAGTTTATTCTACGACACACCTTTTGTCCCCTGCCTTATTCAGTTTTCACTCCTTGTCGTGTCGGCCTTTACGAGCTTTGGAATTTTCTCGTCATTTCGAGGTATATTCACTAAAAAATCAACCGCCGCCGCACCTGTTGCACTTGGTGTGGCAGCGATGCTCGTATATATGCTATACGGACTGATTTTCGGTCTTTATCCGAGCGACCCTGCACTTCTTGCACTTGTTGCTCTGACCTCATACAACTTCTTCTCATATAAACGTACCTCATCCGTGCTTGACGGCTTTAAGATTGTGGCCTCAAAGCAGCAGAAAAACGCAATTACACTTATTGATGATCAAGTAACCACAAGCTCTATGGCTCGCTCGGCTATTGAGGGTGAAGTGCTTGCTGCAGGTGTGAAGCGCACCTCGGTGCTCACTGACTATATCCGCTTTTCCTCCTGCGATACCGCATTCGGCGGTCATCTGGGAATCATTCTTGCTGTATTTGGTATTATTTCGCTGGTGTTTTCTGTGATTGTGGGTATTTCTCATCAAAGCTTTCGCGAGGCATTTGAAGCTCTTTCTTTACTGCTTTGCCTTTTTGCTATGCCGACCTATGCTCTATCAGAGTTTTTACCCCACAGCGACCTATCGGCAAGGCTTTATAGGCTCGGTGCTATGATTTGCGGAAAATATTCAGCTGCGAAAATTGAGCAATGCAACGCCGTTGTTATCTCCTCGGAGGAGCTTTTCCCCGCAGGAAGCATTGAGCTTTACAGTATGAAACCACTCAGCGCAAATAATATTGACAACACTCTTAATTCCGCCGCTTCGGTAGCCGCCGCAATAAAGAGTCCTCTTTTCAGTGCACTTCGTAGCTATGTTGACCCCACAGATAAGCGTAAGACCGCCGACACTGTAAAATACGAGGACAACCTCGGTATTTCGGGTTGGGTCGGTGACGACCATATCTTTATTGGTAACCGCACACTTATGGAAGCTCACGGAATTAAAGTACCCTCCCTCGAGGTTGACAGAAAAATTCTTCACAGAGGATATTTCCCAGTTTATGTTGCAGTAGGCCAACGAGCCTGCGCGCTTCTAATTGTAAAATACAACCCCGACCACAGAGTCAAACGAGACCTCGTCCGTCTTGTCAACGCAGGAATGACACTGCTTATCGACAACTGTGATTCGAATATTACCGTACCAATGCTCAGCGACTACTATGCAATATATCCCGACTGTATTAAAATTATGGACTCTAAGGGCACTCACAACTATAAATCTACAGCTAACTATTCGGAATTTTATAGTGCTCACGCGGCTTTTATTGGAAAACCGCAAGGATATTTTGCAATCATCAGCGGTGCTTTGAAACTCCGTACCATTTCAAATGTTATGTATGCTCTTCACATAGTGCTTGCGACACTTGCCGCACTTGTCTTCGTCCTCGCGTCGTCAAGCTTTGAAGGCTCTATACTTTCGGTTGCTGCCTGCCTGCTTATTGAAGTTATTTCCCTTGTGGCAGCACTTATTACCTATCTGTTTGCACGTAAATAACACGACTTTTCTGAAAAAAGGTGAGTATTATTTTAAAGAAACTTACTTCTTCTGACAATTTAATATACATAGCCTTTGCTTCTGCTTTTTTGCCCTTTATTATTACGGGGCTTGTTCTGGTGGGTCTTGGAATATATCTGTTGCTTGCAAAACGCGACCGTGTTTTTGTCTACAACGGAAAGACCCTCTTTGTCGTTTTTACGGTTTACACAGCCGTTATCGGGCTGCTCCGCGATAATCTTATCGGCTTCTGCTGTTCGGTTGGTTTCTTCTTTGTCTTCGTGATAAGTTATTATGTGCGAAGCGAGGTTACAGGAGATGTTTTCCAAAAATCGCTTGATATTTCATGTCTCATGTGCTTCCCCGTTTGTATTTCTACTATTGCAGAAAAGCTCTCTCACTCCCACATTGATTATTACAGATGTCAGAGTTGGTTTTTCAATGCGAATTATCTTTGTACAATGATGGCAATAATGATTGTTGTATGCACATACAAGCTATTGATAACCTCAAAGGGCAAGCCGTTTTATCTTCTTACAATTCTTGCTTGCGGGATTACAATGTACCTCGGCGAAAGCATATTCGCCATAATCGAGGTTGGCGTTGGAATATTCACACTTCTCATCCTTTACAAAAAGCGTTCAATCCTTATTACCTCTATTGCTGTAGTAGGAATTGCCACAATTATGCTTTATATCAATCCAGGGCTTTTCCCAAGAATCCTAGATTCCTCTACCTCTACCGACCAGCGAATTTTTGTTTGGGACCAGGCTATTGAATTTATAAAAATAAGCCCCTTCTTCGGTCACGGATTTATGTCCTATTACCACCTGCAAGAAATTCACGGTTCTCTTTGGGACACCGCGCATACCCACAACTTTGTTTTTGAGCCGCTTCTCTGCTTTGGTATTATCGGAACGGCAATGTTCGTTGCCTTCCTTTGGACCTATTACGAAAAAATATCCGAATGCAAATCACTCCTTCGCAAAAGCAAAGCCGCAAATCTTATACTTGCGCTTTCTGCGGCAATCATAATTCACTGTACGGTAGACCTTACCGTTTTATGGATACAGACAGGTCTTCTCTTCGCGCTTATAATTGGATGCATCGGTGTTGACGAAAAGGCACTGAACCGAAGAATAAAAGCTTGTCTGAATAAAAAAACTGAAACAGAAAACTTGACTCCCAAGGAGGATACAAATAATGAATAACAATAAAAAATTCTACATTACAACCGCTATCGCTTATACCTCACGTAAGCCCCATATCGGAAATGCTTATGATATCGTGCTTGCCGATATGATTGCCCGCTACAAGAGAATGATGGGCTTTGATGTTTACTTTATGACAGGCTCGGACGAGCATGGCCAGAAGATTGAGGAATATGCCAACGCCGCAGGAATTACCCCCAAGTCTTACGTTGACGGCGTTTCCGACCAGATTAAGGCTGTTTGGAACAGTATGAACACCACATATGATAAATTCATCCGCACCACCGATGATTATCACGAAAAGGTTGTTGCAAAAATCTTTAAAAAGCTTTACGATCAGGGAGATATTTATAAGAGCGAGTACGAGGGCAAATACTGTGTTCCTTGCGAATCCTTCTTTACCCCCTCTCAGCTTGTAGACGGCAAGTGCCCCGACTGTGGTCGCGAGGTTACCGATGCAAAGGAAGAAGCATACTTCCTTAAACTTGGCAAATATCAAGACAGACTTCTTAAATACTACGAAGAAAATCCCGATTTCATAAAGCCTGACTCCCGCAGAAATGAAATGATTAACAACTTCTTAAAGCCCGGTCTTGCTGACCTTTGCGTTTCAAGAAGCTCCTTTAAGTGGGGTGTTCCGGTAGAATTTGACCCGAAGCACGTTATCTACGTTTGGATTGACGCCCTTTCCAACTATATCACCGGTGTCGGCTACGACCCCGACGGTTCATCTGAATTTTATAACAAATACTGGCCTGCCGACCTTCACGTTATCGGCAAGGACATCGTTCGTTTCCACACTATTTATTGGCCCATTATCCTTATGGCTCTCGGCGAGCCGCTCCCGAAGCAGGTGCTCGGTCATCCGTGGGTGCTTGTCGGTGAGGATAAGATGAGCAAATCCAAGGGCAATACTATCTATGCAGACGAGCTTGCCGCACGCTTTGGCACCGATGCTGTAAGATACTATCTCCTTTCGGAAATTTCCTTCACAAACGACGGCTCGATTACCTACGAGAGCTTTATCAATAAGTTCAATACCGACCTTGCAAATACGCTCGGCAACCTTGTAAACCGCTCGGTTGCTATGACTAATAAGTATTTTGGCGGTAAAGTATCTGCAAAGACTTATGATAACGACTGCGATAAGGACCTTTTAGCTTACGCAAACGAGACGGTTAAAAAGTATTTCGATACTATGGATATTTACCACAACGCTGATGCTTGCGAGGTAGTTATGAACCTTGCAAAGCGTTGCAATAAGTATATCGACGAGACCATGCCCTGGGCACTTGCAAAGGACGAAACAAAGAAGGATTATCTTGAATGTGTTCTTTACAATCTTCTCGAGTGCATCCGTATGATTGGCGTAATGCTTTCTCCCATCATTCCCGAAGCTGCAGAAAAGATTGCCGCAGAGCTTGGATGCGACTGCAAGGCTCTCACATTCGGAGAGATTAAAGAGTTCTCTGTAGGCGAGGCTACTCCCCTCTTCCAGCGTCTTGACGCAGAAAAGGTTCTTAAGGAAATTGCCGCTGAAGCAGAAGCCGTAAAGAAGGCAGAGGAAGAAGCTGCAAACGTTGCAAAAATCGCAGAGATTTCTATTGAAGACTTTATGAAGGTTGAGCTTACCGCCGCTAAAATCAAAGCTTGCGAGCCTGTTAAAAAGGCAAAGAAGCTTTTAAAACTCACCCTTGACGACGGAAGCGGCAAGGACAGAACGGTTGCGTCGGGCATTGCTAAATGGTATGCTCCCGATGAGCTTGTCGGCAAGACCGTAATCCTCGTTTCCAACCTTAAGCCTGCCGTGCTTTGCGGAGTTGAGTCTGCAGGTATGATTCTTGCGGCAGACTGTGGCGAGGACGACGTAAAGGTAGTATTCCTCGACGGCGTACCCGCAGGAAGCAAGATAAGATAATGTATCCTATACCGGAAAAGGCTGCCCCCGTCGGCAGTATTATCGACACACACGCCCATTTTAACGACCCAAAATTTGACGAGTATAGGGATGAGCTGCTTACTGCTCTTCCCTCTCTCGGCGTAGAAAAAATAATAAACTGCGGTTGCTCGGATATTACAAGCCTTGATTGTATCGCGCTTGCCGAAAAACACCCTCATATTTATGCCGCCGTGGGCTATCATCCCTGCTCGGTCACGGGAGATATAAATATCGAGGCAATCGAAAAAATGCTCCCCCACAAAAGGACAGTGGCACTCGGTGAAATCGGCCTTGACTATTATTGGGATAAGACATATATTGCCGAACAAAAGACGGCATTTCGTTTACAGTTGGAGCTTGCGAAAAAGCACGATATGCCCGTTATTATTCACGACCGCAATGCCCACGCAGACACTATGGAGATTATCCGCGAGTATAAGCCGAAGGGTGTTTTCCACTGCTTTTCCGGTAGTGTAGAAACTGCCAGAGAACTCATAAAAATGGGTATATATATAGGTATAGGCGGCGTGCTTACATTTAAAAATTCAAGGAAGCTTAAAGAGGTTGCGGCGGATATTCCTCTCGAATATATTCTACTCGAAACCGATTCACCTTATCTCTCACCCGAACCAAAGCGCGGTAAGACGAATAATTCTTCACTCATTATATATGTAGCCGAAGCCCTTTCCGAAATTCGCGGTATTTCGGTAGAAGATGTATTATCTGTTACACACCAAAATGCAATAAACCTTTTTAAATTTTAAAAAATTTCCGTTTGAATAACACCCCGCTTTAAAAGGCATACTAACCTTGAAAGCGGGGTGAATTTCACAATGGACCAGAACAGAAACCAGAACAATAATCAGAATAAGAATCAAAACAACCAAAATAATAACCAGAATAAGAATCAGAACAAGAATCAAAACAAGAACGACAACAAGCAGGAACAGAAGAATAACTACTAAGATAACAATCACCCGTTCATTTGAACGGGTGATTGTTTATATCTCTTCTATATGCTTTAAAATAAAGGGAACAACCTCTTCCCTTTTAATATCAAGAACGAGTGCGAATTCATCATAAATCATTTTCTCTGCGCGTGCAAAAGCTGACTCATCGGCAGAACGCAATTTTTTACCCTTTTCAGCAAGCTCTATTTTTCTCTCATATAGAGTTTTTATCATTCTTATTATTTGTGCTCGCTCTCCCTTTTCAAATGTATTGTGATAGAGCAGGGCGCGTTCCTTATCGTCATCTACCCAGAGAGGGGCTTTATCGGGCATATTTTTAATAAGTGAGATTATCTCCTCTGAAGATAAAATCTGCTTAATTTTTTCTAAAACCTTGGGACTGTCGGTCGGCGCAAATATGGTGTTTTTCTCATCATAAATTGGCGATAAAACAAAATATTCCCTTGTTGTTTTACCAAAGGTCATTTTCTTTATGTCGGTTACGCGACAAACCTCCGAACCATAAAGAATAGTGGAATTAATCTTAATCATAGCTTCCTCCAAAATAAAAAAGCGTGTAGTCTATGGATAAGACTACACGCAAAAATTGCCGGACTTACATCTGTATCTGTAAGTATTTTAACATATTTTTTCAAAAATTTCAAACGAAAATTTTTACTGAATTCCGATAAAATAATCGAAAATTCCGTCTACAAGGGCGTCCGCACATTCATCGTTAAATTCGGGGTCGATTATCTTATTATACTCTTTTCTGTTAGACATATATCCGTTTTCGGTAAGCACCGAGGGGCATTCGGTACAGCGGGCAAGGAAGAAATAATGCCACTCTACACCGCTCCATTTCGTTCGGTCGTACAGCCCAGCCTTTTCGGTCGCATTATAAATATTCTTTGCCGCTTCTGCCGAAAAAGCAGTAAAATGGTAGGAATTAAAGCCACTGGGGTTTGCCGATGAAGATGCGTTTCTGTGGAGTGAGATTGCAAAATCAGGCTTTGTATCGCGGACCATATCTATTCTTTCCTCGGCTTCAACCGTGCTGTCGTCGGTGCGGGTCATAATAACGGTAGCCCCGTAAGCTTTAAGCCTTTCTTCAAGCTTTTTGGCAAGCATAAGGGTTAAATCCTTTTCGGGATTTTTGCTGTCAAAGCCCACGCAACCCGTCTGATTGCCGCCATGTCCCGCATCAACGAGGATTGTGACACCCTCTAGTGAATAGCCGTAGTCATTTTCTGCTGTCTGCAGAGTTACAGGATTTAAGAAGCTGAAGACAAGCTGACCCTCTGCGTTATATTCGGCAGACCAGCCGTAGAATACGCCTTTTTTCTTAAGGTGTAATCTCAGAGTGTAATCGGACTCGTTCTCTATAATCTCATATCTCTCAAAAATTTTATTACCCGTAAGGTCGATGGTACCGAGTACCTCCTCGGCATAACAGAAGGTTATATCTATATAAGTAAAGGTTGATGAGCTGATGGTATAATCAAGCTCCCATTTGCCGTTATTTGAATTTTCATTTGTGTATTTTTGAGGATAAAGGTCGAAATAGAAGGGAGCTTTCCAATCAACGTCAAGAGTCAGCGTTGTGTGTCTTCCGTCTGATGAAAAACCCGCGATGTTAAGGCGGTTACGGTCTGGCAGGCTTCCTTTATAAATCTTAATGTTGTCCCCTACTCTTGTTTTTAGATAAAGTTGTTTACCATAGCGGAGTGTGTGGAATTTAATTCTTTGTCCATCTACCTCCATTACATTTTCGATAGAAGAGCAATAATCTACCGTGCCTTTGGGCAGATAATTATTGGTCGGTCGCGAATAATCGGCAATGTCGCCAACGTTCATAACCTCTGCGCTACGGCAGATTACCTCGGCAATATAGGTATGTCCAACGTCGATATAATTTTTACCCGTAGGCACGTAGTAGTCTTCCTCGGGCGGTCTTTCAGCCTTGCGGACGGTTACTTTAGAGCCGGTTGCGGTTCCCGTTCCTGCGGAGGACTGTGCCTTGAAGGTTACGGCAGAATAGGTAACACTCTTTTCATAATTTATCGGCATCTCAAATCTGCCGAAATAATCGGAATATTCGTCATCCTGCTGTTCAAGCTGCTTTTCCGAAAGGGTTATGGTCTTCCCGTTCCATGTGGCGGTTACCGTGCTACCCGCAAGGGCGCGGACACGTACCGTAAGAATACTGCCACCGTCAAGGGTAAGATTGTCCTTCGGTGTTGCCTCTAAAATAACCGTCTTGCGGTACCTTACAACACACTTGAAGCTATTTTCACCCTGCTTTACGGTGAACCAGTTGTTACCAACCGCAAGGCTTACAGTTTCAGCAAAAATTCCATCGCTACCGACCGTAACCTCTTTATCATTAACATAAAGAGGTATGTTCGGGTCTGCTGTACCTTTTATTACGATGTTGTCCTTATATACCGTAACGTCCTCTCGCGGTGAGGTAACATCCAACCTTTTAACCTCAGGCTCGCTTGACACGGTTTCACTGCCCGCCTCCTCGCTGCTCGACCCTTTGGAAGAGGTAGGCTCGCTCCTGCTTACCGTATTTAATAAAGAAACATCAGCAGAAGAGGGCTTTGCAATACCCCCAAAAATAAATACAAGGCAGATTACAGCTGCTATAAAGAACAGACCTAGTGCCAGTATTAAGATGATTATTTTTCCGTCCTTTTTCACTTTGTTCCACCCTTTTTAATATTTGCCAAAATTTTACAAATGAAACGAACAAGACGGAGCCGACTGTCCGACTCCGTCTTCGAAAAATTACTGTGCGGTTCCGTAGTTAATCTTCTTTACCTTGAACTGTCCTATAGCAAACTTATTAACGTCTACATCAAGCTCCGCTGTATAGGTCTTGATCATTTCGTCAAATTCGTCGCCCTTTATAAGGTAAAGGAGAGTTGACTCAAGAAGTTCTTCTCTGTAGTAAGAGTCAGCCTTAATATCCTTTTTAACTGCAAGGTAGAGAACCTTGTTTTCTGTATCTTCAATAAGCTTTACTTCGTCCATAGCCATAGCCTTAAGGTCGTCAAACTTTTCAAAGTAATAACCCGCATCCTCGGTTTCCTTGCTACCCTTAACGGTAATAAGCTCATCCTTTGGCTTGGGAGAATCCGACTCGGAAGATGTGGCTTCGGAAGAGGTATCTGAAGCAGTTCCGGAAGATGTATCTTCGGAAGAAGTAGCGGTCGAAGATGTGTCTGATGAAGTGTTGGAAGAAGCATCGTCAGAAGGGGTTGTCTCTGAAGAGGTGGTATCCTCGGGTTGTTCAGACTTCTCAAATTCTTCCTTTATGGTCTTAAAGTCTTCGCCCTTTTCGAGACGCTCCTTATAGCCTCCAAACTGCTCTTTAATCTCTTCAAGAGTAGCATCTGTATAGGTCTTTTGAATGAGATATGCGCCAACGAAGTTTTCATCCATTGTTGAAACGATGTCAGCCTCGGGAATCTCCTTATCGCCGCCCTTATCGTAAAGGTGCTTAAAGTAAATATCACCGTAATAGTTAATCTTATTTACCTCTTCAAAGGTTTCATAGTTGATGCCGTTGAGGGGAAGAACGCTTGAATATCCCGAGTAGTACCAATAGTACATAGCGGTCTGCGAAGCGTTAGAAATGCTGGCTTCGTCAAGGGTAAGCCCTGCGTCCTTGCAAAGCTTCATATAAGCGATTGCCCTTTTACAGTTATTGAGCGCAAGCTCTTCAACAAAATCAACATAGTTCTTTCCATCGATTTCCTGCTTGTAAATATCAAAATTCTTTGCAGTCATATCGACACCGCTTTCGGAAACGCGGTTCTGTGCTTCCATATCAGCCATAATAAGATAATATGAATACATAGCAGATGTAATCCTGATATCATCGAGTGATACTGCGGTTTCATCCTTCGGATGGCAAGCAACAAGACAAAGTCCTAGTGCCAGCACCAAAATTACCGCAATGATTCTTTTGATAGTTTTCATTGTTTCGTCCTCCAAATGACGGATTTTTGCTTATTACTTATTATAATATATAGTTTCGAAAAAGTCTATAAAAATTTTCTAACTTACAATAATCCTGCAATTTCTTTAAGTGCCGAGGCGGCATTTTGTCCGTTTTGTAGCCTTACCGTGTAATAGGGCTTATCCGAAACGTTAAGTCTAATTCGATCGCCGAGTCCGTCACAAAGCTTTTTAACCTGCTCTTCCTTTATCTCGGTGATTTTGAGATTTAGGGTGTTGCCCGTTTGGGTTATCTCATAAATTCCGTTCTGCGAAGCGCGGCTTCTAAAAAGTGCAATATCGATAAGACCGAGGACAACCTTTGGTGGCTCGCCGAAGCGATCGCAAAGCTCGTCGATAACATCCTCTGCATCCTCGCGAGTTTTAACCTCGGCAATTCTGCGATAGATGCCAAGTCTTTGGGGCAGACTTTCGATATAGCTTTCGGGGATATGCGCAGAAATTGCAAGGTCTACAGTACATTCAGCCTCGGGCTCGGTCTTTATTCCCTTTTCCTCATTCATTGCATCGGCAAGCAGTTTCAGATACATATCATATCCCACCGCTTCCATATTTCCGTGCTGTTCACCCCCGAGAATAGAGCCTGCACCTCTTATTTCAAGGTCTCGCATAGCAATTTTGAAGCCCGAGCCAAACTCGGTATATTCGCGGATTGCTTCGAGACGCTTTGTTGCAATTTCGGAAAGTCCTCTGCCCTGTCTGAAGCAGAAATACGCATAGGCTCTTCGAGGGCTTCTTCCGACTCGACCGCGAAGCTGATGAAGCTGTGATAGTCCAAAGCGGTCGGCATCCTCGATTATAAGGGTATTGGCATTTGGCACGTCTACGCCCGTTTCAATAATGGTTGTGCAAACAAGCAGGTCTATTTCGTGCTCAATAAGCCGCTTCCAGACATCGGACAGCTGTTCCTCGCTCATCTTTCCGTGGGCGGTAGCAACCCTACATTCGGGTAGTTGCTCGGCAAGTCTATATGCAACGCGGTCTATCGTATCAACTCGGTTGTGCAGATAATAGACCTGACCGCCGCGACGAAGCTCTTTTCTGATAGCTTCTAAAAGTATGCCATTGTTTTGCTCCAAAACATATGTCTGAACGGGGTGTCGGTCGTTCGGCGCTTCATCTATTGAAGATAAATCGCGAAGTCCCGACATTGCCATATTGAGCGTTCGGGGAATGGGTGTTGCCGAGAGGGTAAGCACATCAACCGATGGATATGCCTCTTTTAATTTTTCCTTTTGAGCTACCCCGAAGCGCTGCTCCTCATCGATTATCACAAGTCCAAGGTCCTTGAAGACAACATCCTTTGATATAAGTCGGTGTGTGCCTACAACAAGGTCTACGTTGCCGCGTTTAAGCCCCAAAATAGTCTTTTCCTGTTGCTTTGGTGTTACAAAACGCGAGAGCATTCGCACTTCTACGGGTAGGTCGCCAAATCTTTTAAGTATGGTGTTGTAATGCTGCCACGCGAGGATTGTGGTCGGCACCAAAATCGCACATTGCTTACCCTCGCTGATGCACTTGAAGGCAGCACGAAGGGCAACCTCGGTCTTGCCGAAGCCTACGTCTCCGCAGAGAAGTCGGTCCATCGGAACAGGGCGCTCCATATCGTTCTTTATCTCGTTTATAGAGCGCAGCTGGTCCTCGGTTTCGTCGTATTCAAAGCGGCGCTCAAAATCGTTTTGAAGATCGGTATCCTCCGAAAAAGCGTGACCTTTAATCGCCATTCGCTTTGCATAGAGTGCCGTAAGTTGCTTTGCCATATCGCGGACAGCGGCGCGGACTCTCTTTCTCGTCTTCTGCCATTCCTGGCCACCGAGACGGTTAAGCTTAATATTGCCCTCTTCTGCCGTACCGATATACTTTGAAACAAGGTCAAGCTGTGTTACGGGAACGTAAAGAATATCGCCCTTTGCATACTTAATCTTTATATAATCCTTGGTAATTCCGCCGCTTGTAATACGGTTTATCCCCTCAAAAACGCCTATTCCGTGGGATGCGTGGACAACGTAATCCCCCGATTTCAGTTCTTCGAGAGAATTTATTCCGTTCTTATTTTTCTTGTATTTTTTAGCCTTTCGATCAGAATAAATTATCCTATGTGAAATAAATATAAAATTAAGCTCGGGTATCTCAAAGCCCGAGGACAGACCGCCCACGGTTACTACTACACCCTTTGCTGGAAGCCCCTTTACCTTTTCAAGATAGAGGGTGCCGATACCCGAATCATTAAGGTCCTCTGCAAGCAGCTTTGCCGCCTTTTCATTTCCTGCGGCAATAACGGCAGTACCTCCTTTTGAGAGCATATAGCCAATGTCCTCGCGAAGAATATTTATATCTCCGCTCCAGGGGGAATTTCGCTTAAAATCAAAGGTTACGGTGTTTTTTAGCCCGAAGGGTAATGACGACGGCATAAAGCTATCAAATATAAGACCCTTTTCAAAATAGTCATTCATCTCGGTTTCATCAAGATAGAATTTATCCGAAACTGCACTGACTGTGCCCTCCTCTAAGAAGAGCTTTATATCCTCGGCATGCTGTAAAAGAAGGGATGACTGTCTTTCCTTTACTGACGAAATATCGCTTGTAATTATAATTGGGTCGGTGAAATAATCAAAAACGGTGCTGTTTTTATAAATAAGATTAATATAGCGATCGAGATTCAGGGGCGCACCACCCTTTAACAACTCAATATCGCGGTTAATATTCTGTCTTTGCTTGTCGGTAATGCCATGTTTTTTTGCCGCCACGCCGAGCATGTCGGATAAAAGCGTGCTATCGCAAAGCACCTCGGATGCGGGGGCAACCGAGAGAGCGACCATCCTCTCATTTCTTCTTTGAGATTCTATATCAAATGTGGCGATAGTGTCTATTTCATCGCCCCAGAATTCAATTCTTGCGGGGGCTTCGGTATTGATTGCAAAAATGTCGAGAATTCCGCCGCGAAGGGCAAACTGACCTGTACCGTCAACCTGCTCAGTTCGGCTATATCCTGCCACCACTAATCTATCGGTAAGTTCCTTAAAGGAAACGCTTTCGCCCTCTTTTAACAGAAAGGTGTTTTCCCCTAAAACAGAGGGCGGTATTGTAAGCTGAGATGCCGCCTCAACCGATAAACAAAGCACTTCAAAAGCCCCATCCAAGAGCTTGGATAGGGTATCTATTCTCTTATGCTCATACTCCTTTGAACTTCCACTGTAGCCCGCAATCGAGAAATCTCGCTGTGGCAGAGTAACTGCCTTTCTTCCGAGCACCAAAAGGTCCTCACACATGGTCATAGCCGTTGCTTCGTCAGGGGTTATGAGTATGATTTTTTTGTTGGTTACATCAGCCAAAGCCGCAGCTATAAGGGTCTTGTGGATGTTTGAAAGGCCGTTAGCCTCGGTAGGAAGCTCGCCCTTCCTCGCCGCCGCCAAAAGCTCTTTATAGCCTGCGGTTTTTTTGATGACGGAACAGAGAAATTCCAAAAAACCACCGTCTATTTCGAGTATTTATTCATAGCGCTGTCAACACCGTTTGCAAGCACCTCATCTACTGCCTTTACGGTATTTTTAAGCGCTGTTTCAATGTTTTCTTTTTGCTCAGCAGGGAATTTTCCGAGCACCCAATCTTTAAGGTCGTAATCGGGATGTGGCTTTGCGCCGACACCGATTTTTACCCTCATAAATTCATCACTGCCGAGATGTGCAATAATGTCCTTTAGCCCGTTATGTCCGCCTGCACTTCCCTTTCTTCTAATACGGATAACACCCGGTTCAAGAGAGATATCATCAAACATTACAAGGATACGGTCGGCAGGGATTTTATAGAACTTTGCTATCTCGGCAACCGACTCACCCGAGTTGTTCATATAGGTCTGGGGCTTTGCGAGGAAAACACGCTTGCCACCGATTTTACACTCGCCGATGTAGGCTTTAAACTTCATCTTGTCGCAAACCGCATCGTGCTTTTTACAAAAGGCTTCCATAGCCCTGAAGCCGACGTTGTGGCGTGTCATTTCATATTCGATACCGGGATTTCCAAGTCCCACAAGCAAAAGGTCGTAGGGACACTTATCCCCGCCCTTTTTAAATCCGAACAAAATATTTCAACTCCGTAACTTTAGTACTTAACATTATAACTGTCTTTTACTGCTCTGTCAATCGTAATCTAATTGTTGAAAAAATACAAGTTTTATGATATTATAAATATGTTTGTATAAAAATGGTGGTGAGGATATTAATATACTTTGTATAGGTGACGTTTGCGGTAGTGCAGGAGCCGCAAAACTGAAAAGCCTTTTACCAAAACTGAAACGAGAATATTCTGTTTCATTTACCCTTGTAAACGGAGAAAATTCTGCCGACGGAAACGGTATTTCCCCCGCTTCTGCAGATACTATATTTGCTGCGGGCGCCGACGTTATAACGGGAGGCAACCACACCCTCCGTCGTCGCGACATTCACTCTCTGCTTGATGAAAATGAAAGGCTTCTTCGCCCCGATAATCTACCTACGGAGTATGGCAAGGGATATACTATTGTTGATATGGGCTTTTGCTCGGTTGCCGTAATAAACCTTATCGGCAACGTATATCTTGAGCGCTACGAGGCGAAAAACCCTTTTATAGAGGTTGATACTCTGATTGAGAGGGCAAAAAATGACGGTGCACGGATAATCCTTCTTGATTTTCACGCCGAAGCCACAAGCGAAAAACGAGCGATGGGCTTTTATCTTGACGGTAAGGTAACGGCGGTGTTCGGCACACATACCCATGTGCAGACCAACGATGCCGAAATTCTGCCGAATGGCACGGCATACATAACCGACCTTGGAATGACAGGTCCCCAGGACAGCGTGCTTGGGGTTGAGGCAAAAATAATAATCGACCGACTTCGCAACCACGCTACGGGACGGTTTATGCTTTCCGAAAACGAATGCTCGCTCGAGGGTGTACTCATCATGGCTGACGAAAAAAGCGGTCTTGCGACCGACATAAAAATTATAAATATAAAATGACAAAAAGGAGTGAGGTCAATATGAAAAAGGCAAAGGGTATTATCGCCTTGTTGCTGGCTTTTATACTGCTTTTTTTGACCTCCTGTTCTAAAAATAAGGAAGACGGCGGTTTGGAAAACAGCGGTAATGACAGCACCGAGGAAGAAATCGTATCCCTTCAGCTTCTATACTGTTCATCGGATACGCTTAACCCCTTCAACACAAAAAACAGTCTTAATCTTCAGCTTGGTCGACTGATTTACGAGCCACTTTTTGCACTTTCTAATGAGTTTGAGGCTATTCCAGTACTTGCCGAAAGCGTTAGCTTAGAGGAAAAGACATATACTGTAAAGCTTATTTCGGCTAAATTTTCCGACGGTACTCCCGTTACCGAGGAGGATGTTATGGTTTCCTATGCTTTGGCAAAAGAGAGTGCCCTTTATTCACATCTTTTCGATAATATAGCCTCTGCATCAGCCGAAGACGGCGCGGTTAGGTTTACCGTAAAGGAGCGCGACCCGTTTTTCACAAATCTTCTTACCTTTCCCATAATTAAAAAGGATTCCGATAAGCTTGCCGACAGTGACAAGGTTGAATTGCCCCCTATCGGCAGCGGAAAATTCGTATTTTCTAAATCTGATGCCACTTCGGAAAAAGCACTGGTAAAAAACACCCAGTATCATGGGAAATGCAATATCGATATTATAAGGCTTGTTGATGCTCCCGATGCCGAGGCGGTAGCCCACCACGTTGAGGTTGGCGCAACCGATATTTATTCTGCCGACCCTGCAGACGGAAATTTAGTCCGAATGAGCGGTCACAAAACTTCAGTTAACATGAATAACCTGGTATATATTGGGATTAATCATAAAAGAGGCCGTCTTTCCGACCCTGCGCTCCGTCAAGCCATTTCTGCCGCAATCGACAGAACCGTCCTTTGCAAGACCCCATATTACGGAAATGCCGAGCCTGCTTCGGGTGTTTTTCATCCCGATTTTGCGCCCACAAAAGGCTATCAAAGCATACAGTTAACCGCCGAAACAAAAATTTGTGTTGAAAATTTGGATAAAATAGGCTATAATAACTTAGATAATGGCGGTTTTTATGCAAACGATAAGGGCTCTATAATAGAATTAGAGCTTCTTGTGAATCGTGAAAACGCTACGCGTGTTGCCGCTGCCGAGATGATAAGTCGTCAGGCTGCAGCCTCCGGAATTAAAATTACGGTGAACGCTGTAGCAAAAGAAATTTATTTTGCCTCACTGGAAAACGAAAACTTTGACCTTTATTTAGGCGAGGTTAAGGTTTCGCAGAATATGGATATGTCAGAGCTTGTTTTGGAGGGTGGCTCCTGTGCTTTTGGCATAGTCAACCCCAAAAAGCCCACCGGCGAGGAAGCCGCTATCGATTACACTGCTGTATTAAAGGGAATAAAAGAGGGTAAGGACGCGCCTTCTTCACTGGCAACTGCACTTGTAACCGATATGCCCGTAATTCCGCTTCTTTACAGAAGCTCGCTTGTGTTTTATTCGGAAAATGTATCTGATATCGGTGATGCAAGCAGCTACGACATATTCCTATCAATAGACAAATTTATCAAAAACTCATAATTCTAAGGAGGATTCAGGTATGATCGCTTACGAAACCCGCATTGGAAAGGTTAACATTTCCGAAGAGTATTTTCAGAAGATCATCGGTGAAGCCGTAACTTCCTGCTACGGTGTTGCAGGTATGGTTGCCAGTGGCGGAAAACAACGCATTGCTGATGTTTTCACCAAGAAAGATGCCCTCAACAAGGGTATTATAATCAAGGGTAACGCCGATTCTATTATTGTTGAACTTCACATTATAGTTGTATACGGTATGAATATCAACGCTATCGCAAAGAGTATCGTACACAAGGTTCAGTATACCGTCGAAGAGCTCACCGGCATTAAGGTAACCAAGGTTGTTGTTAAGGTCGACGGCATTAAAGAGTAATTAGGAGTGTTCTGATGATTAACGGAAATGTGCTGCGCGATGCTATTATATCGGCGGCGAATAATCTTTCAAACCAGAAAAAACAGGTCGACGACCTGAACGTTTTCCCTGTGCCCGACGGAGATACGGGAACAAATATGTCTATGAGTATCGGAAACGCCGCAAGAGAGCTTGAAAGACTGAATGACGAGTCGGTGAGCAAGGTTTCTGCTGTTGCCGCTTCTGCCCTGCTTCGTGGCGCAAGAGGAAATTCAGGCGTTATTACCTCTCTTCTCTTCCGCGGATTTTCAAAGGGTTTTAAGGATGCAGATGAGGTTACTCCTCAAAATCTTGCCCTCGCTTTAAAACTTGGAGTTGAAGCCGCTTACAAGGCAGTTATGAAGCCTACCGAGGGAACTATCCTCACGGTTGCACGCGTAGCCTCGGAATATGCAGAAAAGGCCGCTGACAAGGGTTCCGATACCCTTGCAGTTTTTGAGGCTGCTATGGAGGGTGCTAACAAGGCACTTGCCGAAACACCCGAGCTTCTCCCCGTTCTTAAAAAGGCAGGGGTTGTAGATGCAGGCGGTAAGGGCTTCGTTGTAATACTCGACGGTATGTACTCGGTATTAAAGGAAGGCGTTATAATTGAAGCCAACTGTGGCGCTGACAACTATGAGCCTGCTGAAAAGGAAGAATCAAGAAGTGCCGCCGCAGAATTTGAAGGCGATATTACCTTCCCCTACTGCACAGAGTTTATAGTCAACCGTGCAGAGGATGCAGAGGGAAAAGACCCCGCAGAGCTTCGCTCCTATCTTGAATCTATCGGAGATTGCGTTGTTGTAGTTGACGACGATGAAATAATCAAGGTTCATGTTCACACCGACCATCCCGGTAATGCCATTGAAAAGGCGCTTACCTTTGGACCTCTTGTAAAGCTCAAGATTGAGAATATGTGCGACCAGCACGAGCGCGCAAAGCACGAATCTGCAAATGCTTCTAAAAAGCCAGCTAAAAATGCAGAGCGCACCGAAACAATCAAACCCGTTGCACCAGAAAAGCATTACGGCTTTGTTTCGGTTTCGGCGGGTGACGGTCTTGCAGAGCTTTTCCGTGACCTCGGTGCAGATATTGTAGTTTCGGGCGGTCAGACTATGAACCCCTCTACTGATGACATTCTCCGTGCTATCGAGGCTACCCCTGCAGAAACTGTTTTCGTTCTTCCTAACAATAAGAACATCATTATGGCTGCCGAACAGGCTATTCCTCTTGCTACCCGCAATGTTATCGTTCTTCATACCCGTACAATTCCTCAGGGAATTACCGCTATGCTAAACTTCGACCCTGACGCTTCGGACAATGATAACGCTATCACAATGCAGGCATCTATTGACACCGTTCAGACCGGTCAGGTAACCTTTGCCGCACGCGATTCCGAATTTGACGGAAAGCCGATTAAAAAGGGCGACCTTCTCGCTCTTGCAAACGGAAAGATTGTCTTTACCGAAACTGCGCTTGAGCAGTGTATGATGAAGCTTACAAAGCAACTTATTAATAAAGATTCTGCCTTTATGACGCTTTTCTATGGCGAAGACATTACAGAAAAGCAGGCAAACCGTGTTATGAATCTTATTAAAGAAAAATACGGTGACAGACTTGAAATTACCCTTGTAAACGGTGGTCAGCCTGTTTATTACTTTATTATTTCGGTAGAATAATACAACTTGTTCGGAGGTGCCGCTATGGCAACAATGACGGACAATATTCAATATATGAAGGGTGTTGGTGAAAAACGCGCCCTACTGCTTCGTAAACTGGGCATCGACACGGTCGGCGCCCTTTTGCGTTTTTATCCCCGTTCTTATGAGGATTGGGGCACTGTTACACCTATTGCCCAAGCAAGAGGCGCAGGGTTCGTTTGCATAAGGGCAAGGGTCACTGTACCCGTTAAGGAACACCGCATACGCAAAAACATGGTGCTTTATAAATTTACCGCTGCCGATAATAGCGGCAGTATGCAGGTTACCATTTTTAACAGTAAATACGAAGTGGCAAAAATAATCGTAGGCTGTGAGTATCTTTTCTATGGAAAGCTCGGCACCGATTCGTTTTATTACGATTTGTCCGCCCCAAAAATCAGAAACGTAGCAGATTCGGGACTTATTCCTGTTTATCCACTAACTGCGGGAATTTCGGGTGCAGCCATTGGAAAACTTGTTAAAACGGCTATTTCCTCAGTCTCTCTCGATGAATTTTTACCCCGAAAGATTATAGAAAAAAATCGGCTTTGCAGTTTTCGCGATGCAATTATAAATATTCATTTCCCCGAAAACAAAAAAGCACTCGAAGAGGCGCGCCGCAGACTTGTATTTGAGGAACTCTTTATGCTTCAGACGGGGCTTCTGCTTATAAAGAATGTAAACCGCGGCAAAACTGCTTCGATTATGAAAAGAGATTTAAGCGATGAGTTTATATCGTCTCTTCCCTTTACTATGACCTCGGCACAGGTGCGGGTAACTAAGGAATGCGCCGCTGATATGGCTACCGACCGCCCGATGAATCGCCTCATTCAGGGCGATGTCGGAAGCGGCAAGACCGCCGTTGCCGCCGCTTGTGCATACAATTCGGTTAAAAACGGCTATCAGGCAGCCTTAATGGCACCAACCGAAATTCTTGCCGAACAGCATTTCAAGACCTTTTCAAGCTTTTTTGAGGGCACAGGAATTACCTGTGAGCTACTTACCGGCTCACTTTCCAAAAAACGCAAAGAGAGGGTTCGCGAGGCACTCGAAAAGGGTCAAATAGATATTATTATCGGCACCCACTCACTTATTTCAGAAAGCGTTCATTTTGATGCTTTAGGACTTGTAATAACCGATGAGCAGCACCGCTTTGGTGTGGCACAGCGCGCGGCTTTATCCGAAAAGGGCAAAAGCCCCCACGTGCTTGTTATGTCGGCAACCCCTATCCCCCGTACCCTTGCTATGATAATGTACGGTGACCTTGATATTTCGATAATTGATGAATACCCTAAGGGCAGACAGCAGATCGAAACATATGCCGTGACGGGCGACCTGCACCAGAGAGTATATAACTATATTAAAAAGCATCTTGACGAGGGTCGTCAGGGTTATATCGTTTGCCCCCTTGTTGAAGAAACTGAGGAAAATACGGGACTTCTATCGGCCGAAGAGTATTACGATACCCTCTCACAGGGCGAGTTTAAAAATTACAGACTCGGACTTCTTCACGGCAAGATGAAGGCTGCCGATAAGGAGAAGGTTATGCGTTCTTTCTCGGCAGGCGAAATCGATTTACTGATAGCAACGACCGTAATTGAGGTTGGAATAGACGTTCCCAATTCCGCAATTATGGTAATTGAAAATGCTGAGCGCTTCGGACTGTCCCAGCTTCATCAGCTCAGGGGTAGAATAGGCAGAGGGCAGTATAAATCCACCTGCATATTTATTTCCGATGGCGGACAAAAAACCAAAGAGCGGCTTGATATTATGTGCCGCACAATGGACGGCTTTAAGATTGCCGATGAGGATTTGAAGCTTCGAGGACCGGGAGATTTTATCGGCAACCGTCAACACGGTCTTCCCGAGCTTCACATTGCCGACCTTATTGCCGACCTCGACACACTTCGCAGTGCAGGAAAACAGGCGGCAGAGCTTATAAATGCCGACCCGAGACTCGAAAGACAGGACAACCGAGCCTTTAGGGCGGAGGTTTCAGCAATGCTCAGAAAATTTAAAAATAATTGATGCAATTCGTCAAAATGTATGATATAATGATTTGCAAATTCATTTATGGAGATTAATAATGCCCGAATTTTTCCACGAGCTTGGTCATATTTTATGGCATCCGGCTATAGAAACACTTAAAATGGCACCTATTCTCTTCCTCGCCTATCTTTTAATGGAGTGGCTTGAGGCAGCAGAGGGTAGCAAAATATCGAACGCCTTTAAAAAGGCAAAACGGACAGGCCCTCTCTTTGGAGCAGTTATGGGTCTTATTCCGCAGTGCGGTTTTTCGGGCGCGATTGCAGGTATGTATGCCGCAGGCACAGTAACTGCAGGTACGCTCCTTGCCGTTATGCTTTCGACAAGTGACGAAATGCTTCCCGTGCTTATTTCGGCACAGGTTTCGGTAACCCTTATAGGAGTAGTTTTAGCCCTTAAATTTGTTATTGGTATTATCTGCGGCTTTGCGGCAGACTTTATAATCCGCCGCCAGAATGCCGAGCGCGAAGAGGACATTCACGGCTTCTGCGAGCGAGAGCATTGCTCCTGCAAGGACGGAATTTTCCTCTCTGCCCTTAAGCACACACTTAAAATTCTGCTTATAATCTACATAGTATCGGTACTGCTTCATTTCGCGGTTGGGCTTATCCCCGAAGAAACACTTAAAACGGTGCTGAATTTTCCCGTTTTAAGTCAGATTGCCGCCTCGCTTATAGGACTTATTCCGAGCTGTGCGGTATCGGTTACTCTAACCAATCTTTACGTCGAGGGCGCACTTGGACTTGCCCCCCTTCTCTGCGGACTTCTCACAAACGGAGGAGTTGGACTTCTCGTTCTCTTTCGTCAGAACAAGGACCGCAAAAACACCCTGTTCATCACCGCTCTGTTATTTGCTTCGGGTCTTATCTTCGGCTCACTCGCAGGCTTTGTTTTTGAGGGGATTCTATAATGAATAACGGGCTTGAGATTGAGAGAAAGTTTCTTATAAAATATCCCGATATTTCTAACTTTGAATATTCACGAAAAGCGGAAATTGAGCAAATCTATCTTGTTAACCGAAGCCGTATCCGAAAATGGAGCGAAGACGGAAGGGTAACCTATATCCTTACAAAAAAAGAAAAGGTTACCGAGATTACACGAATCGAGCATGAAAGAGAACTTTCCGAAGATGAATATAACAATCTCTTAACAGAGCGTGATCCCGAAAGAAACACCCTTAGGAAAACACGGTACAGCATTCCCTTTGGCGACAAAATACTTGAGATTGACCTCTTTCCCTTTTGGACCGACCGAGCATTTTTGGAAATTGAGCTTATTGCAGAGGATGAGGCTTTTTCTATACCAAATTATATCGAAATTATAAAAGAGGTATCGGAAGACCCCAGATACCGAAACTTTGCCCTCGCAAAAGAAATAATAACGGAAGAAATTTAAGATGACCGACTAACGGAAGTTAGCCGGTCATCTTGCTTTATCTTTTATCAAACAACATTCTTCGCTCGGTGGAATAGCGCATCATCTTTCTCATACCGTCTATATCCTCAGTTTCGAGCATAACTTTAAGCTCATTGAACTTATCTATAAACAGATTCATTTGTTCCAAAAGTGCTGTCTTGTTCGCAACGAAAAGCTCGCTCCACATAAGATCATTTATTCGTGCAATACGGGTAAGGTCGCGGAAGGAATCTCCCGTGAATTTTTCCATATTCTCCTTATCATTGCAAGTCATAAGGGTAACGGCTATGCAGTGGGTAAGCTGTGAGAGAAAACCTATCATCTCATCATGCTCCTCGGGTGAAAGGGTAACCACGTTAGAAAACCCCAGCAATCTGCCAAGCTCAAGACAGGTAGCAACCGCCTCGGGTGTGTTCTTGTCGGTAGGTGTTACAATATAGTTTGCACCTGCGAAAAGCTTATCACTGCTGTTCTCAACACCCGAAACCTCGCGTCCTGCCATAGGGTGCGCAGCAATAAATTCCACGTCGGGGCGCAAAATACTTTGAATTTTAAAAACTATACCCGTCTTTACACCGGTCACGTCTGTAATAAGCGCACCGCTTTTAAGAAGACCTTGGTTTTGCTCAATCCATTCCACAAAGACATGAGGGTAAAGTGCAAAAATTACAAGGTCGGCTTCACCTATGATTCTCTCGTCAAGCTCTACCGAGCCCTCATCGATTATATTTTCCCTGATTGCATAATCAATATCTCTTTGTTCCTTAGTTATGGCGGAAATATGGAAGCCGAACCGCCTCAGCACCCTTGCATAGCTACCACCCAGAAGTCCAAGTCCTACGATTAATATTTTCCGACTAACGTCAACTATCATAATAATTCAACCTTTGCTCCAAGCTTCTTTATATCCTCAAAGAATTTGGGATAACTTTTTTTAACGGCTTCGACACCTTCAATTTTGCCCCCGATTTGAGAAAGTATAATCGACAGTGCCATTACTATACGGTGGTCATTATGTCCGTCAAGAATTTGTCCCTTGTAGTGTAATTCCTGCTTTGGTACGGTGATTTTATTATCTCCGAAAATAAGCCCACCGCCGAGCTTTTTAAGCTCCTCGTGCATTGCTGTACCGCGGTCGCTTTCCTTGATTTTGAGGCGGTCTGTTCCCGTAAATACTGCACCGTTTTTAAGAGCGGCAAGGGCGAATAAAATGGGACCGAGGTCAGGATAATCGGAAATATCAAGGGTAGGAATACCGTTTGATATTTTATCAAAATACTCTCTATAGACCTTATCTCCCTGCAGGCTATCCGATTTCAGATTTTCAATTTTTACATTTGAGCCAATCTGATTAAATGCATCCAAAAATGCGGCGTTGGAATAATCTCCCTCGATTTTGCCCGAAAAGGCATTGAGCTTTTTGCCCTTGATTGCAATTTTTAACTCATCGGTAAAGGCTATGTCTGCGCCAAAGGATTTTAGAGCAGAAATTGTCAAATCGATATAAGACCTGCTCTCAAAGGGCGGAATTATTTCAATATTTGAATGCTCATTCAAATATGTGAGCGCAAATATCAACCCCGTAATAAACTGACTGCTGATATCACCGCGAATCTTATAGTTTCCGCTTTTAAGATTTCCGCAAAGAGTGACAGAATTTTTATCCTTTTCAAATAGGAATCCGTTTTCAATGCAAAGCTCTTCGTAAACACCGAGCGGTCTTTCAAAAAGACGCTCACTGCCGCAAAGGGTAACAGTTTTTCCGAGGCAAAGTGCCAGCGGGATAAAGAAACGCAGTGTGCTTCCGCTTTCTCTACAATTCAAAAAAGGATTTTTCACCTGCATAAAGCCATAAGGGTCAATAGTCACGGTATCGTTATCTATTGTAACCTTTGCGCCTAGCGACTTCAGACAGTCAATAGTTGCAAGAATATCCTCACTGTAATCAATACCTGCAAGGGTGCATTTTTCTCCGGATAAAGCTGCACCGATAAGATATCTGTGCGCCATGCTTTTAGAGGGTGGTGCGCTTATCACACCGTCGAGCCGAGAGGGCTGAAATATAGCGGTATCGAAATCATTCTTATTTCGGTTTTTTAAAATAAATTTCGCCTCCACCTCCGGTGTTTCCATATCGGACACTACCACATCTGCGGTCGATTTGTAAATTTCCATTCGCTCAGCATAAAGTTTTCTAAGCTTTTCCTCGCTATTCGAAAGCGGTCTCGATTCGGTAGCACGAAGTCTTGAAAGCTCTGCATTAATAAAGAAAATTTTTCCGTTTCTCTTGAGCGCCCTCACATTTTCCTTTCGCAAAACTGCACCGCCACCGGTTGCTATAATAAGACGGTTTTGTGATGAAAGGTGGCTTGCAACCTCCGATTCTAAATCGCGGAAATATGCTTCCCCTTTTTCCTCAATTAGTTCTTTTATACTGCAGCCGCATCTTTTTTCAATCTCCTCATCGGTATCATAAAAGGTGTAGCCCTCGATTTCGAGAAGTTTTCCTACTGTGCTTTTGCCGCTTCCAGGCATACCTGTCAGCACAACATTTTCCTTTGCAAAAAAGACTTCGTTGAAAACCTTGTCTGCAACAGATCGCTCTATTTTGGTATCTAGAAATTTTTCTACCGCAACCACCGCCTGCATAACAAGCATATAAAGTCCGCCCTCAGCTTTTATCCCTCTATCTATTGCGTCCAGCACAAGATTTGTTCGAAGAGGGTTATAAACGGCATCTATCACGCCTTCAAGCGAGTTGAAAGATGAAATATCGATAGGTTTCCCTCCACAATCCGGATACATTCCCGACGGCGTGGTATTTATTATAATCTGTGAATCCGAGTGATTACGAACAGCCTCATCATAGGCAATATATCCGTTTGTGTTTTTTCGACTTACAATAAGTATTTCTGCCGCGCCAAAATCTTCGGCAACAACCCGTGCAGTTTTACTTGTGCCACCCGTCCCCAAAACAAGCACTTTTTTGCCGCTAAGTTGTAATCCAACCCGCTCGATAAGCGCTCTCATACCGTAATAATCGGTATTATAGCCATAAAGCTTTCCGTCATGGTTAATAACAGTATTTACAGCTCCAATACGCTTTGCAATTTCGCTAACCGTGTCAAGATAAGAAATCACGGTCTGCTTATAGGGAATCGTGACATTGATGGCCTCGAAATCCTTTTTATGAAAAAACGTCGCTATCTCTGTCTCTTCAAGCTCAATCAGTTCGTATTTATAATCGGCGAGCTTTGCGTGAATCTCCTTCGAAAAGCTGTGGGTCAATTTTTTGCCTATACAACCGTATCTTTTCATTTTCGTTTCCTTTGAATAAATATTGTCTGTTAAATTTCGGTATGGGGTGCAAAGGTACCCGCAACCTTTAGTTTTTCACACACTTCATCTAATTCCAAAAGCATTTTTTTACCGTTTTCTGAGTCGGTAGTACCATCAATTTCAACATAAAAATAATACTGCCAAGAGTGCTTTTTCATAGGTCTGCTTCTAAGTGCCGTCATATTATATCCGTATTTTCCGATAATTCCGATAGCATTTGCAAGAGAGCCTGCCTCGTGTTTTACCGTAAACATTAACACCGTACTATTAAGTGCGGGTGTATTCGCACACACCTTCGAAACAACGGCAAAACGGGTGGTGTTCTCTCCACTTTTATTTATGTTGGCTTCAATTACCTTAAGTCCGTAAATTTCAGCAGTTTCGCGACTTGCAATAGCACCAAACGATTTATCCCCCGCTTCGGCAACAGTTTTGGCCGCAAGGGCGGTGTTGTTTGCCTCCTCGGTCAGAAGGCCGCGCATTTCGATATAATCGTGGCATTGGCTTAGTGCCTGCTGATGGCTGGTAACCTTTTTTATATCCTCAATGCAGGCATCGGGAAGTCCAAGAAGGTTCTGATGTATCTCAAGCTCATAGATACCGTTTATAAAAAGTCCGCCCGAGAATATAAGGTCGATGGTCTGCCCCACCTCACCTGCGTAGCTATTTTCGATCGGAAGCACCGCAACTTCGCACTCACCCTTTACAACGGCGTCGTAAGCCGACTTGAAATTACTGTAAGAAACGATGATGCCTTGCGGAAAGATTCTGCCGGCCGCAATGTGTGCAAAAGCGCCCTCAACACCGCTATACGCAACCTTTAGGCCATTTTGCATACGGTACTGATAGGAACGGGAGACCGACATAACTTTCTTTAAAAAATCGATATAATATCCTTTAAGAATCTCGTCCTCAACCAGTGCTGCGTTTTTCTCGATTACAGAATTCTCTCTCTTTTGGTCGAGGATGGGTAGTCCTAGCTCCCTTTTATACTCATAAACCTCTTCAACGGCTCTCATTCTCTTCACAAAAAGCTCTGCCATCTGTGAGTCAGCTTCATTTATAATCTTTCTTGCTTCATCCAATTTGTTAGACATCTATTTCATCCTTTAATTAAAGTTTATCCGCGATATTAAAAATGAGTTTTTCGGTCTTTTCCCAACCGAGACAAGGGTCGGTAATAGATTTTCCGTAAGTTCCTTCTTCTATTGTCTGGTTACCGTCTTCAATATAGCTTTCTATCATAAAACCTTTTACCATGCTCTTGATTTCGTCAGAGTGGCGCATACTGTGAAGAACTTCTTTACAAATTCTTATCTGCTGGAGATACTGTTTGTTTGAATTTGCGTGGTTGGCATCAATAATAACTGCCATATTCTGAAGATCCTTTTCATTATATTCGTGGTAGAGTCTTATTAAGTCTTCGTAATGATAGTTGGGAAGGCTCTGACTGTGCTTGTTAACGTAACCACGAAGAATTGCATGAGAGTAGGAGTTACCTTGTGATTCAACTTCCCATGCACGATATATAAATGTGTGTTGATGCTGAGCTGCAGTAATAGAATTTAGCATTACTGAGTAGTCGCCACTGGTGGGGTTTTTCATACCCACGGGGACATCCATGCCGCTGGCTACTAATCTGTGCTGCTGATTTTCTACTGAACGTGCGCCTACTGCAACGTAGGATAAAAGGTCAGAAAGATAGAGCCAGTTTTCAGGATAAAGCATCTCGTCAGCACAGAAAAATCCTGTTTCTGTGATAACATCTAAGTGTGCGTTTCTTATCGCAATAAGTCCTTGGAGCATATCAGCCTTTTTCTTGGGGTCGGGTTGATGAAGCATACCCTTATAACCGTCACCTGTTGTTCTTG
>JAZUAU010000004.1:0-88865 GCA_045638145.1 Acutalibacteraceae bacterium | reverse complement strand
ATCCCATTATATTATAAAGAGCAATCGGTTTATTGTGTCGGCATAATTGTTTCATCGTTAGGATTTCAAAGAACTCCTCATATGTTCCAATGCCACCCGGAACTATAATAAATGCATCTGCATTATCCTCCATTAACTGTTTACGCTGACGCATTGTGTCTGGCTGTATAAGTTCGTCACAGAAATCACATATAGCCTCAACTTTTTCTTCATCGAAAAATTTAGCAATAACACCTAAAATATAACCTCCGCCGGATTTAACACCTCTTGCTGCGGCACCCATCAGACCGTTACCGCCGCCGCCAAACACAAGTGAATGTCCACGGTTTGCCATTTCTTGTCCCATTTTTTCAACCAAATCAATATATTCCTTATCGATTGTTGGGGATGCTGCTCCATATACACATATCCTCATTTGATTACCTCTTTTCTAATCTTTATATTTTTCGCAAAGTTCTCGAATTTGAGAAGTCAGTCTTGCGTTTTCTTTATTTGTCATGCCACGGCGCCCTTTAGCAATAGTCAATAGTTTTTCGGCTGTTGCGACAAGCTCATTGAAAATTATATCAGCACGAGTATTGCCCTTGTAGGTTATCACTCGGTCAATGGGTTTACCTTCGGTATAAATTGTCATTCTCCCCGTGGCCAAATCGTATTCAGTTCCGCTGAATGGTGCTTCTGCACGATAACCTTTCTCTACAAGCAAATCTTTGAAATCCTCGCAGGAATCTTCATTACCGTGATTCACAAAGATAAGCTCGGGTTTTGTTTCGTATCCCTCTATCCAAGAAATTAGACCGGCTTGGTCAGCGTGACCACTTGTTCCGTGGAGTGAGCAGATTTCCGCATTCACCGAAATTTCTTCACCGAAAAGGGTTACACTTTTTTCGCCGTTTAACAGTATTCGACCGAGAGAACCTTCTGCCTGATAACCGACAAAGAGAATAATGTTGTTTTCTTTCCATAAGTTGTGCTTTAAATGATGACGTATACGACCGGCTTCACACATTCCACTTGCAGAAATAATGACTTTGGGCTCATTGTTAAAGTTGATTTGTTTTGATTCCTCAGATGTCATAGACATACGGATATCGTCAAACCAGATAGGGTTAATGCCTTGCTTAATTAGAGCAAGAGTTTCTTCATCAAAACAAATGGGATTGCATTGCATAAAGATTGCAGTCGCTTCTGCAGGAAGGGGACTGTCTACATAAACAGGAAAATGTTCATGTCCTTTTACAAGTCCATTTTGCTTAATTTCACGAATAGCATACAGCATTTCTTGTGTACGACCGACAGCAAACGAAGGTATAACAACGTTGCCACCACGATCTAACGCTTTTTGAATATATCCTGCAAGTTCAAAAATTACATTGCTTCGGTCAGCACTATGCAGACGATTACCGTAGGTGGATTCAATCACAAGATAATCCGTTTCAGCTACCTGCTGAGGATCTCTGATAATACGTTGATTGGTATTACCGACATCGCCGCTGAAAACAATCTTTTTACTCACAGTACCTTCGGTCAGCCAAAGCTCTATACAGGCTGAGCCAAGAAGATGACCAATATCTGTAAAGCGTAACTCAATTCCCTCGGCCGGATATATAATCTCGCCGTAGTTGCATCTGCGAAATAGTGAAATGGCTCCAACTGCATCCTGCATATCATATACAGGCTCATAGGTTTCAAGGCCTGCTCGTTCTGCTTTTCTGGAACGCCATTTTGCTTCGGTTTCCTGAATGTGTGCGGAATCACGTAACATAATGTCACATAAATCGCAGGTTACATCGGTTGCATAGATTTTTCCTTTAAAGCCATCCTTATATAACTTTGGCAACATGCCGGAATGGTCAATATGTGCATGTGTCAAGAAAACGGAATCAATTTGATTTGCGGCAATCGGAAGACTGATGTTTTGGAAAACATCCTTACCTTGCTCCATTCCGCAGTCAACCAAAAAGTATCTGTTATTTATTTCCAAGAGAGTACAGCTTCCTGTAACTTCGTGAGTCGCTCCAATAAATTGTATTCTCAATTGCTACACCTCCAATGCTTCTGATTATATTATACAATATAATTCAAGAATTACAACTCAAAGAAAATACACTTTACACTGTTCTAAAATATTGTCATTAAAACTATTGACGAAAAACGATAAATATGTTAAAATAATTAAAATTGAATAATTATTTTAGCATTAATGGATCCAGCTGTCTGCAGAGGAAGCTGGATCCATTTTGTTTTTTTGCAGCAAAATTGACTAAATATAAAAGGAGATAGAATTATGGAAGTTCAACTTCAGGAGCTTATTGAGCAGATTAAGAAGGATGGTGTTGAAACCGCTGAAGCAGAAGCTAAGGCTATCGTTGAAGCGGCAAAGTCAGATGCCGAAAAGATTATTGCCGATGCGAAGATACAGGCAGATAAAATCTTGAGCCTTGCAAGAACTGAAACCGAGCGAATGACGAAATCAAGCGAGGATGCTATTCGTCAGGCGGGTCGCAATCTGCTTATTTCTTTCAGAGAAAGTGTAACGAGAGAGCTTAATGCTATCGTTAGCGAAAATGTTACTGCTGTATATTCATCGGATGCATTCAAAGGGCTGATTATCAGCATTGTTGAAAATTGGGCAAACAAGCCGGATGCAGAAGATATCGCAGTGATTTTAAATACTCAAGACCTTAATAAGTTGGAAGAAACCTTACTGGCAGCACTTAAAGAAAAAATGTTAAAGGGTATCACTTTGAAGGCGAATGATAATTTTGACGGTGGATTCCGCATCGCTGTCAATGACGGCAGCGCATATTACGATTATTCGGCAGAGGCAGTTGTGGATATGCTTTCAAATTATCTTAGCCCTAAGGTTACCGAGCTTTTGAAAGAGGCGAAGTAATAACTATGGCTGAATATTATTTAATATCGCAGTTGCCGTCTTTGGATGGGATAAGTGATACTCCCCTTCCGATTACCGAAGAACGATTTGCAGAGCTTTGCGACCGATTTTTAGGAAAAAGGTGGCAGGAAGCGATGAATAAGCTTACTTTAGCACCTCCCAAAAACAGTGAGAGTTCGGGTTCTGCATTGATTGATGCCTGGAACGAAAGCGAGCGAAACCTTCGGTTCGCTCTTGGCAAAGTTCGGGCAGAGAAAATGAAGAAGCCATTCGATACGGAGAACAGAGTTTTTCCTGTGGAATATATCAAGGCAGCGAGTGCAGCAATAGAAATCGAAAATCCAATGGAAGCAGAAAAATATCTAAACATTTACCGCTTGGAAATCTTAGAAACGCTAAGACCCATGGATAGTTTTTCTGAGGATTATATTTTCTATTACGGACTAAAATTAAAATTGCTTCTTCGCATAAGGCAGTTTGATACAAAGAGCGGAGAAAAAGCATACAAAAATATATACGACTCCATTTTAAATGGAGATAGGTTGGAGGCAAAACAATGACCGAAAATAAAGGAAAGGTAGTAAGCATAAACGGAAACTTGGTGTCGGTAGAGTTTGACGGCAACGTTTCTATGAACGAAATATGCTATGTTTTTGTGGGTGATACCGCCCTTAAAAGCGAGGTTATCCGTATAAAAGGCAACGTGGCACAAGTGCAGGTTTATGAAATGACCGATGGTATTCAGTGTGGGGATACGGTTGAATTTACGGGAGATATGCTCTCAGCAGATCTCGGACCCGGATTACTCGGTCAGATATATGACGGACTGCAAAATCCGCTTCCTGTTTTAGCAGAACAAGCAGGCTGGTTTTTGGAAAGAGGGATTTACGCAGACGGACTTAACACTGAAAAGAAATGGGAGTTTACACCGACTGCACAAGTCGGCAACATTGTTCGTGCGGGCGAATACATCGGAACCGTGCCCGAAGGCCCGTTTACACATAAAATTTTTGTTCCCTTTTATCTTCTTGGAAATTATACGGTAAAATCCATTGCCGAAAAGGGAGAATATAAGGTTAAGGAAACGATTGCAGTTTTAACCGATGAGCGTGGTCGTGAAATACCCGTATCTATGTCGTTTAAGTGGCCTGTTAAACGTGCGGTAAAATGTTATAGTGAGAGATTGGCACCTGCCGAAACAATGGAAACAAAGGTGCGACTTATCGACTCCTTTTTCCCTGTAGCAAAAGGTGGAACCTATTGCACTCCCGGACCGTTCGGCGCAGGTAAAACGGTACTACAGCATACCACATCAAAATATGCGGATGTAGATATCGTTATTATCGCCGCCTGCGCAGAACGTGCGGGTGAAGTTGTTGAAACACTTACAGAGTTTCCCGAATTGACCGATCCCAAAACCGGTCGTTCACTTATGGAACGAACCATTATCATATGTAATACTTCCTCTATGCCCGTTGCCTCCCGTGAAGCTTCGGTTTATACTGCGGTAACACTTGCTGAGTACTATCGCCAAATGGGACTTGATGTTCTTATGTTGGCAGACTCAACATCTCGCTGGGCACAGGCGATGCGTGAAATGTCGGGCAGACTTGAAGAAATCCCCGGTGAAGAGGCTTTCCCTGCATACTTGGAATCCTATATTGCGGCATTTTACGAAAGAGCAGGTTGTGTTCGTCTCCCCGATGGCAGTACCGGTTCCGTTACCATTGGCGGCACTGTATCCCCTGCAGGCGGCAACTTTGAGGAACCCGTAACACAGGCGACTTTAAAGGTTGTAGGTGCATTCCACGGTCTTTCCCGTGAACGTTCGGATGCAAGAAAGTATCCCGCCATTGATCCGCTTATCTCTTGGTCAAAATATAACAGCGTTATTGACGGCGAAAAATTGGAGTTTTGTAAAGACATTCTTCATCACGGTGACGAGATCGGCTCAATGATGAAGGTTGTCGGTGAAGAAGGTACTACTCTTTTAGATTACATTACCTATTTAAAATCTGAAATGCTTGATGCTGTTTATCTGCAGCAGAACTCCTTTGATTTGGTTGAAGCAAACTGTGGAAAACAGCGTCAGCGCTATGTTACCGATAAACTCGTGCATATTTTAGGTAGTAATTATGCTCTTCAAAATAAAGATGATGCGCGAGGCTTCTTTAACCGTATGCGTCAAAAGTTCATCGACTGGAATTACACCAAGTTTGAGAGTGAATCGTTTAAAAAAGCAGAAGCTGAGATTGATGAATTGTATCGCAAGGGTGACGGTAAATTAGCCGTACCTGCCGAAAAACTATTAAAGGACGGTGAATGAGAGTGAACAAAGTATATAATCGAATAGAATCCATTACCGGTAACGTTATCACTGTCCGAGCAAATGATGTTAAGTATAAGGAATTGGCACAGATCAACACACGCTTCGGCAAATCCTTGGCTCAGGTTAATAAAATTGAGGGAGATATTGTTTCTCTGCAGGTCTTTGCCGGAGGTCAGGGTGTCTCTACAGGAGATGAGGTGCGTTTCCTCGGTCACGAAATGCGAGTATCTTTCAGTGAAGATTTATTGGGTCGTATATTTAACGGCTCTGGTGAGCCGAGAGATAAGGGCCCTGCACTTACAGAAAATATGAAATCCATAGGCGGTCCTTCCGTTAATCCCACTAAACGTATTCTTGCCAACCGAATGATGAGAACCAACATTCCTATGATTGATATGTTCAACACCTTGGTTGTTTCTCAAAAGTTGCCTATTTTCTCTATTTCGGGTGAGCCGTACAATCAACTTCTTGCCCGAATTGCGATGCAGGCAGAAGCCGATGTAATCGTTCTTGGCGGTATGGGTCTTAAATATGATGATTTCCTATATTTTAAGCATGCGCTTTCAAAGGGCGGAGCACTCAGTAAAACCGTTATGTTTATTCATACTGCTTCCGATCCTACTGTTGAGTGTATGATGATTCCCGATATGGTGTTGGCGGGAGCAGAGCAATTTGCACTTCAGAATAAAGACGTATTGGTGCTCCTTACCGATATGACCAACTTTGCTGATGCCATGAAGGAAATTGCCATTACGCAGGAACAGGTTCCTTCCAACCGTGGATATCCCGGTGACCTGTATTCTCAGCTTGCATCCCGTTACGAAAAGGCGGTTGACTTTGCTGATTCAGGGTCAGTTACCGTCTTGGCGGTTACTACAATGCCCGGCGATGACGTTACTCATCCCGTCCCCGACAATACAGGATACATTACCGAAGGTCAGTATTACCTTAAAGGCGGTCGCATAGAGCCGTTCGGTTCTCTTTCCCGACTAAAACAAAACGTAAACGGTAAAACACGAAAAGACCATCGGGCTCTTATGGATGCGATGATTCGCCTTTATTCTTCTTACAAGGAAACGCTTGAAAAGAAAAATATGGGCTTTTCTATGAGCCGTTGGGATGAAAAATTGCTGAAATACGGTGAGCTTTTTGAAAGCAAGCTAATGTCACTATCCGTTAATCTTCCGCTTGAGGATGCACTTGATTTAGGATGGGAAATTTTAGCGGATTGCTTCGAAAAGGACGAAACCGGAATCAAATCAGACCTTACTGATGAATTTTGGCCTAAAGGTTAAGGAGGTCTGTAGTTTTGGCAAAAATCAAACTGACTAAAAATGAGTTGAAGGTACAAAAGGACGCACTTAAAATGTACCGCAGATATTTGCCTACTCTGACACTGAAAAAGCAACAACTCCAATCGGAGATCCGTACAATTGAAGCCAAGGCGAAGGCTGTAAGAAAAGAAAGAGAAGACCTTGAATTTAGCTTTCGTGAATGGATTGCAGTTTTTAGTGAAATGGATGCCTTCCCAAAGGGAATTATAACCGTCAGCAATATTCGTAAAGGAAAAGGAAACATTGCGGGCGTTGATATTCCTACGTTTGAGGGCGCGGATTTCTCACGAGGAGATTATGACTTTTATGAAACACCTCTTTGGGTGGATATTGCCGCAAACCATATGGAAAAGGCAATGTCTCTCGATTTAGAGGCGGAAGTGTTAGATGAACAGGTCAGATTATTAGAGATTGAATTGCTTGCAACCTCTCAAAGAGTCAACCTGTTTGAAAAGGTTAAAATCCCCGAAACCGAGGAAAATATCAAAAAAATATCAATTTATATGGCAGACCAACAGGTTAGTGCCGTAGTGCGTTCAAAAATATCAAAACGCAAGATAGCCCTTCGTAATGCTGTGGCTTCCGAAAGGGAGGTTTATTCATTATGATAGTGCCTATGAAAAAAGTAACTCTTATTATCAGAGAAAACAAAAAGGATGAAACCCTAAAAAAACTCCGCAAATTAGGAATTGTCCACATTGAGATAACCGAAGGATCCGGTGAACGACTCGCCTCACTCCAAGAACAAATTGCTTTGCTTGAAAGTGCGATCTTTACGATTGGCAAGAAGAAAAATGTAGAGCCAAAAGATGTGGACGCAGCAGAATCCTTGTCCGTTGCAACGAGAATTCAAGCTCTCGATGCGGAGAAAAAACAGTGCGGGGCAGAACGAATTGCACTCAGTTCCGAGCTTGACCGCTTAAAAAGCTGGGGCGATATTGATCCGAGTAGTTTAAGCGATTTGGAAGCAAAAGGTTATGAGATATCCTTTTACGAGATGCCTAAAGCTGAATATGAACTGCTTGACGAAAGCATTAAAACCGTTCGAATTGATGTAACAAAATCAACTGTGAGATTTATGCTGCTCAAATCCAATAAGGAAGAACTTGATGAAGCTGTTACAGCACTGAACACATACCGTTTGGCATTACCACAGCTTTCTACAGGCGAGATGAAGAAACGGCTTTCGAAACTTAGCACTCGTATAGACGAAATCGACGAAACGATCGCCTCCAATGCTTGTTATGTTGAGAGCATTAAGAGAGCCGTTGGGGCTACCGAAAAGGAAATTGAATTTGAAACCTACGCTACAGGCATAGCAGATGAAAATTTATCACCCGAAAGCGAGTCGCCACTTTCCGTTTCCTATTTCACAGGATATATCGAAGCAGAAAACCTTGATAGGCTCAAGCAAACCGCCCAAAGCAATTCGTGGGGACTTCTCGTGGAAGAACCTTCGATTGAGGATAACGTTCCCACCAAACTTAAAAACAACAAGTTTGTAAGTCTTATTTATCCTCTGACCGACTTTTTGGGCACCGTTCCCGGATATTTTGAGTATGACATTTCGGGTTGGTTTTTGGCGTTTATACTCATATTCTTCGGAATTATTTTCGGCGACGGAGGATACGGATTATTCATCTGTGCTGTTGCGGCAATCCCGATTATAAAATCGCTCATTGCCAAAAAGCAGATTTCGCCCATGTTTTTACTTGTGGGACTGTTCGGACTCTCAACTGTTTTGTGGGGAACGCTTACTTGCACTTGGTTCGGACTCTCTCCGGAGCAGTTACCTGCGTGGCTTAAGAGCTTATCCATACCGGTAATTTCAAATGTGTATGCCGATAAGATATGGTATCCGTTCTGGACTAATGGCGCAGCAGGGCTGACTACGGCTCAAAATCTGCAGATATTCTGTTTCTCATTGGCGCTGATACAGCTTACAGTTGCACATATAAAAGGTGCTTTGAGAAATAAAGGCTCCATCAAAATGCTGGGTGATATCGGTTCGATATTACAGCTTTTAGGCATTTACTATTTGGTGCTGAGTCTGGTTGTAAATGCCGAGGTGTTCAGCTTTGGACTGGTCATCGGCGGAATTTCCGTAGGAACGGTTGCTATCGCATTAATTGGTATAGGATTTGTACTGAGCTTCGTATTTTCAAACTATGAAGGAAGCATTATTAAATCCATACTTTCAAGTCTTACCAACATTGTGTCGGTTTTGCTTGGTGTGGTAAATGTGTTTTCGGATATCGTTTCGTATATACGACTTTGGGCGGTCGGCCTTGCAGGTGCCGCAATCTCTGCTACCGTTAATGAACTCGCAGGGCCGTTACTTGGCAATTTTATGTTTATGATACTTGCCATCGTTCTATTGGTGTTTGGACACGGACTGAATATGATTCTAAACATTCTTTCGGTTATCGTTCACGGAATCAGACTTAACACCTTAGAGTTCTCCTCACATTTAGACATGTCGTGGAGTGGGCATAAATTCAAACCATTTAAAGAACAAATTGATTAAAGGAGAATCATTATGAATTTAGGATTATTAGGAACAGCATTGGCAATGGGTATTGCCGCAATCGGCTCGGCAATCGGTATCGGTATTGCGGGTCAGGCTTCAATTGGTGCTTGGAAAAAGTGTTATATGAGCAATAAAGCAGCACCCTTTATTCTTACTGTTTTCGCAGGTGCGCCTCTTACACAGACTATTTACGGCTTCCTTTTGATGCAACAGATGAAGGGTTCCTCTGCCGATCCTGCCTTTTTGCTCAGTCTTGGAATCGCATCCGGTGTCGCCATGGCTTTCTCGGCTGTTTTTCAGGGTAAAGCCGGTGCGGCAGGTGCAGATGCTTTAGCCGAAACAGGAAAAGGCTTTTCACAGTACATCACTGTTGTCGGTCTTTGCGAAACCGTTGCGTTGTTCGCACTCGTTTTCAGCATGGTAGCGTTAGGATAATATGAAAAAACAACGGCTTCGGGTATCCACAACACATATTATATTGTTGAGCTTTTTAATTGCAATATTAATTGGTGCAGTGTTGCTTTCGCTTCCCATAAGTTCAGCCGATGGAAAACCGACTTCTTTTTTAGATGCGCTTTTCACCGCAACGGCCTCAAGCTCGCCACCATACTGCGTGAGATATTTCGGTATGCCTCTTCTGACAGAAGGCATACTGTCGGGCGTGAGGTTTTCGCTTGGGAAATAGCCTGCGGTTACAGAGTTAAAGTCTATCCTACAAAGCGCATTTGTAATTCCAAGAGCCGATATATCGAACACAACCTCTGTCGCGTTATCCTCATACTGCATACCCGCCCATTGTCTTGTTTTTGGCTCAATAGATTTCGTATCTTCTGAAATCTTATATCTTATTTCTCTTATCAACTTAAACGCCTCCGTTCTCGGTCTATTGTATATGAATCTCCGTGAAATTCTCTACCCTTGAACCGTTATGCTCTATTTTAAATTACTCCGCTCTCATAATGTAACTATGTAAAAAAAGAAAAGAGCAGGTTTTACCCTGCTCTCAACTTTACTTATTTTCCTTTTGGATTTTCTTTATGAAGTACTCCACAACAGACCCGCCGTTCTTCTCAGCCTTATAGGCCTTAACAACGCTTCCGCTCTCGGTAAAATATTCAATAACAAGCAGCCTTCGAGCCTTGTCATCAAGACGGTCATACTTTTCCTCCGTAAGTATCGGATTGCCTTCCTTGTCTTCGCCTACCATAGCGGCGATTTCATCGTATATATAATCGAGCTGACACTTTGCCAAAACCGAAGCATAATTATAAAGGTCCTTTATAACCTCCGCCTTCTGCTCATCAGTCAAACTCTTATACTCTTTGCTATGTATCGCCTCGTCAACCAGGTCGGCCTGTCTCTGTCCCTTGAAGGTGGCATAATCATAATACTCTTCCTGAGACAAATCTTTTCTTACCTCTCTGAACTTGACATATTTCTTCGGTGTTGACGGATAAACTCCGGCCTCTCCCGTAACCTTATAAAGCCTCGAAATCTCTTCCGATACGTCGGTTACGTTAACCGTAGAAGCATATCCGGGCGAAACAAACTGCTGGAAAAATCTCTGAATGAAATTGCCCGTGTATTTTGTTTCTCCCCAAGCGTCGATATACTCAGCTCTCGTTTTGCTTGCAAAAGGTGTCTTTGAAGCAATCTTGTCCAATGCTTGTTGTACTATCTCAGGCACGTTTGAAGTCTTATCGATATAGCTTGTCCGTCTTGTATCATCAAGCACGTTTGCTATCTTTCCGAAAATGGTGGGTAATGCTTGAGAAAAATACGATTTAACCGAAGAGCCAACCAGGGTCGTGAGCTTCTGTCCGTCCTCCGCGTATGATACCGATGAAATCACATCCTCAATACCGCTCAACATAGAAAGACTCATTATCGGCTCAAAGCCCGCCATTCCGAAGTCATAAAGCATCGAAAGAATGTCCGCATCCTCATCGGAATTATATTCCGAAATAGCAACACCCATAAAGAAAGGTATCGACGAAGGTGCCGCCCAATCTACTGTATAAGACTTTCCGCCTATCTCGATAGAATACTCCTGCTCACCGTTAAGCTTTCTGAACCATTCTTCATCATCGTCAAATCCGCCCTTCGCAACGCCGAGCGAAGAAAGCAACGCACCTATTAGGAATACTCCCGTACCCATGGTTCCGGCAGCAAGTCCGTCAATGAACTGTGAAACCGTAATTTTTTCGGTTTTCAGGTCATAAATCCCCTTTGAAAGTGTCTTAACAAGTCCGATAGGACTGTACTCAAGTCCGATAGGACTGTACTCAAGTCCGCGCTTCATAATGTTGATTGGGGTCTTTTTGAACGGTAACACACCTTCAAGTATTATGTTGGCACCACGATTCGTCTTGGAAAGCTGCGACATCATATTTGCTACCTTTGAAGCGTCACGATATGTCGCCTTCAGAGCCTCATTTATCGCGTACTCTCTCGCCTTTACAAGCTGTGCAGTAGATATGTTGTTGATATCTATCTTCCGCGCTTGCAAAAACGAACCGAGAGCGTGTCTGTAATGTGCCTTAAGGAATATGATATCTTCTTTTTCAAGCAAATCAAAGTTAAGTTTTCGGGCATTTTCAAGCACCTTGTTTTTAAATATCCTTCGGTATTCACTCACGGCATCAGACGGGTTATATTTGCCCGAGCCCGTTATAATATCCTTGACCTCTTCAAAATCATTTTCGGCAAACTGCTGATATTCTTTATCGACCTTCAGAACCTTAGTGCGCTGGTCTTCCGCAACAAACTGCTCCATTCCCAAAGCAACGAGATCCTTCATTCTGACCGCAGGCAGGAATATCCCGTTACCGGTAAGGTTTCTGATATGTGTTGTCGGATTAAATAGCATCGACATATATCGCCAAGCGTTCCATTTATCCAGGAACGTCGGCGGTACCTGTACCGCAATATCCTGCATTATCTTCGCATAGAACACATCATATTCGCCGTTGGTTTCAGCCTTTGCCAAGAGGTCCGCAAGTTTCGGATCGAGCTTCACAACAGGCGCATTTCTCTTAAATCTCTTCTTAAGGTCTTCATTCAGTTTATTGACCGTTCTCTGAATGTATACGAGCTGACCGAGACCGCCCATTCGCTTAAGAAGGCTGAACGCCTGTAACGACTGCGCCGTTCTCGTTCCGAACTCCGCAAGGTCTGCCGCAATGTTCACAGCCTCAACCGCGTCATTATGTTCGAGTGCAAGTCTGAGAAGCGCTTCTCCCGTTGCAACCGCATCCGCACCGGTGTCGCTTCGCGCAATCGCCTTCTGCCAGTTATCCTTTGCGTTGCCGTAGCCTTGGCTCTCAATATTCTTTCTTGCCTTTTCGAGTGTTTTCTCGTTACTTGTGGGGGTATATGAGAAATCTCCGTTAAGAATAAGCTCTTTTAGGTAGGCTTCCATTTCGGGAGTAGCGTATCCGCTTTCTAGGATTGTCCGTGCAAACTGTCGCACCTTTGTTCCGTCAGATACACTCTTCGGTGTCGGCACCCTCTTGTTCGGCGGCTCGACTATCTCACCAGGTTTGATGGTACCTTCCGCTTTCCCCGTCTCTTCCCAGAGTTCGTTCATCCTGTCAACATATTCCTCACGGGTTATCTCGCCGTTCTTGTACGCATCTCCAATCTGCAACGGTGTCGGGTGTTCGGGGAGGGAATAGCTTACCCTATCAGTTCGCGTATCTTCTGCAGAGCTTCCTCTTCGGTCTTGCTCTGTTCTACCAAAGGTATCGCTTTCTTCGCTACTTCTTCTTTCTTGTTCGGCTCGATATTCCCAAAAAGAAGCATAGTCTCTTGCTTTGCTGATTGTGAATACTTCTTCTTCGTAAAAGACTTCAACAGACTTGTACGGTTGCGGTAAATGTCTTCTTTCACTGTATAAAATTGCCTCCTTAATTTCACTTTTCGCGTCATTAGAAAGTGATGATTCTATTTTTAAGATTTTTGTAATCTGCGGACTTCTTATATTTCCCTTTACATACATCAATACATCGGGGTATTGATTTGTATGTACCACCGTTTCACCAAACCGCGTAACAGGGAAATTATCGTTTTTATGCTTATGTCCCGTGTAGTTAGACATTAAAGCGCTATACTCCGCAGAAGTAAGAACATCATTTGCTCTTACCCATCCAAAGTTATTATACTGCTCTTCGCTGTAGGTTTCAACATTTCTTTCCGGCAGCGAATACCTAATATCTTTTTTCGAGCTGTCAAATCTTGCAGAGAGCGGTATCTCATTACCGTTATCATCATAAGTAACAGTATCGGTCGACTTCATCTGACTCGAATCGAATACAACGTATGTCTTGGTGGCTCTGCCGTTACTACCAACGTCGTTTTCCATAACAACACCGTCGTATCCGCTCTGCATCATATAGCCGTCAATCAGCTTCTTCGCCTCAAGGCTCGCCTCGTTAGACCTATCATCCCACTCCCGGGCAATTTGGTCCTGAGCTTCATCGAGTCTCTGGAACTCTGCATCATTATAGATATCTCGACTATCAGCATCCGGATTGTTTCTGCGCCATTCCTTCTTGTATTCCGAGACCTCCATACCTGCGCGTGCGACCTCTCTCGAATACCGCTCGTTGATTCTGTCAATCGCTCTGAGCGCCTCCGAGTATCCCGGCACATTCTTCTTCCAGAATCTCTGCGCATCCGCTCTGTCCTTAAACTCGAGCGGATTTTTAATTTTCGTGAAGAGCTCCATCTGCTTCTTGCCCGAAAGTCCAATATCGCTATCGTCAGGCTTCAGGAAGGTACCCGTAGGCATTTCGGGGTCATATTTGCCCGCCTTCTGATGGTCGGTGTCAAACACCGTAAAATTATCCCCAGTCTGATGATAAAGCTTTTGAGAATAGCCTTTAGATTCAGCAAGTTCATCTAAACTCTCGACCTTTGCCGCCCTAAACTTGCTCTCGACAAAAGCAACCTTCTTTCTGTCGATATCGGGTCGTTCCGCCTCCCGCTCATCATCAGTCATATCAAGACGCTTTTCAACATTCCTTGCCTCAATCTCACCTGCGGTATTGTAATAACGCTCATAGTCGGAATCAAAGAGTGCGAGCTTCTTTTCCAACGCTCTCGCTTCAATCCGCTGCACCGATAGGCTTTTAAGCAAACGGTAACAGCCCTTGCGTCTTGCCTGCTCCTCAATTTCTTCTCTTTCGCGTTGCAGTTGTTCACTGTTTGGATCGTTATTTGATATCTTTTCAAAATTATCCAAATACTTCTGCGCGAGATCTACAAGTTTTTTGCCGCCTCTTGCTTCAATTTCTTTTAATGTTTCCGAAAATTCTGCAAGTTTTTCCGTGTGCTGTTTATCAATGCTCTCCCAATACGCCTCACTCGAACCGCTTGCAAAGCCCTCAATGTCTTGAATTGCGTGCTGAACCTCGTGCATTATCTCTACCTTCGAATAAAATAACATTGACATACCCATCTAAAAATGCTATATTACTAGTAATAAATATGAAGTAGGATTTTAATTTTGGAAGATAAAAATATAGCTGTTGGCGAGTACAATCAAACATTTAATAATCTCTTAAACATTAACATTAAACAAACAACCGTCATTCGTTCCAAGGGATTGCCATCTCATTTGCTAAAACACGGGCACGCAAAGTGTTTAAAATATATTGATTTTATTCCGGATATAATTTCTAACCCTGATTTTGTAGGTGTGAACCCAAATGAAACAGGAGAATCTATTGAACTTGTTAAACGTTATAAAGATAATGTCCTTATCGGACTTAAAGTTGATACTTCATCAAACACACTTTACGTTTCAACTATGTTTGACCTACAAGAAACAAAACTACAACGCCGATTACATAGTGGTCGTTTAGTTCCGCACAATAGTAAATAGCTAAAAATTTGTCCTTGACAGCTACACAATTGTGTGGTATATTGTACTTGGAAAGTGGATACACTTATCATGTAAGGTTAATTGAGGTCGGAAATGGTTCCCGACGCACCTGAAAAGGTACCTGAGATGATGGATACACCGCCCATCCTTTTAACCTTACTAAAACGGTCTTCCTTGTGAAGATCGTTTTTTATTTACATAAAAATTCCGTCCTCTGTTTAAAGAAGACGGTTTTTATTATAAGTGCCTATTATAGTATGCGATTTTGTCTTTCTATATACTCGTGCAACACTCTTTCTTGAGCATCAATGAGATTGTCAACTCCTAATATATCATTCTCCGAATCGCCTATATCGCATGCCTTATAAAGATAATTAACGAAATCTATGATATCCGAATACTTTTTCAAGCAATAATCATCAGCATAGAAGTGTTTACCATTATGATAATCTAATACATATAAACTAAGCTTCGGATATTTAAGAACAAGCATATCATACTTAAATTTATCAAAATCAATTTTTCCTAAAACCGATAACCAAGATTTTATTTCCTCTGAATTTAAAGGTCCAAATTCTTTCATGGCCTCTTCCAATACAAATTTTTTATATTCAGATGTTAGCTTACCAAACGTAATATCCTCACACCAAAAACAATTGCTAATTGAGCAAAACTCTCTTGCTTTATCCTCCAAACCTTTCATGTTAACACATTTTATAAAAAATTCTGTTTCCTTTTTAACCAAAAATAGAGTATAAAAAGAATCCGAAGCGGATCTTGCATTTCTATAAATATACATAACTAAATCCTCTTCAAAAGGATTGATAACAAAACTAGTCATTAAAAAATCCGGTGCACGTTTATTGTCACCATCCAACTCATAAACATTATAAAATGAATTTTCAATGTCACTACTTGCTTTTTTCTTTAATTTATCTACATATTCTCTATGAAAATCTCTATTTTTTTGAATATCAATATATTCTATTGCCTTAGGCAAACATTTTTCAAGTTTGATATCGGATATTATTGTAATTTCTGTATTTTTAAAATCTATAACCTCAATCTTTTTACCAGAAACGTCATATACTCTGCCTATTTCAACCTCTAAACGTTCATTAGTTCGAGCTTTTTCAAAAAGCTTAGAAATCTCATAATCATAAGCCTCTTCGCGAAGTAGCCGAAAAAAAGACTTATATAAAACATCGCACTTGAAATTATTGCCGTAAAGTATTTTTAATTCATTTTCTATAACATCATATAACTCCGTTACATCGCAATCGTATAATTCATATTTGTATCTCATATATTTCATTCTAGCAGCCCCCGAAAACCAACATATATATTTTCATTATACTATTGTTGGAACAAAATTCAAGACAAAGCTTCTTTTGCCCTTGTTTCAACCCAAAAGGAAAACGGCTGGACATTACTCCAACCGTTCTGTTTTCAAGATACCGAGCCGCACCCAAAACCAACCAGAATGTCATATAAATCCACTTCTGAATCTATATATACTGCATCAACTTCATAATCATTAAAAACTTTAATATTACCTTCAGCTGTTTTATATATTTGAACCTGTGAACCATCAACATCAATTAGGCAATTTTCTCTCTTTTCAATATTTATATTAGATTCAATAAAAGAACAGATGCCAGCAAATACTTTTATATCTGCATTTTTAGAAATATTATAAGTAAACATTTAATCACCATCCAACCCTAATTCTTTGTTTATACCTTCATTGGTTTTTGTCGCAGTTTTATAAATATCTTCAATCGCTTCTTCCCTTGTCATACCTTTGCGTTTCATTTTCGATTCAACAAGTTCTTCAAAAGTTTTATTTGGTTTTTCGGCATCAAGTAAAGCCCTTGTTTTTTCATCCGACATTAAATTTCTTGCTATTGAACGGATATTATTTCTAGCGTAAAAAGCTTGTTTTGCTTTTTCCTCTATTGAAAGATTCTGGTCGATATCTTCAACTATCTTGGACACATTGTCAATATACCACCGTCTGACTTCCCTATTACTCCTTTTAATTATACTATCTTTTCCGTCAATTTCAATACTGGATACATGCTTTGGCATAGAATTATTAACCAAATCAGCATTTGTTATATCACTTTTCTTTTTCCGATGCTCAAACTGCTTACCAATAAGTTCTTTGTTCTCGAAAATGTTATCGTTTTTATGAGAAATTGTCTCATTTGTTTTTGCAGCTATATCATATATATGCTTACGTAACTTTCCTTCAACAAACAATACATTTTTACGGTCTATATCAGGTCTTGTTTCTACACGCTCATTTATGTATTTGATTGCGCCATTGCTCTCTATTCGTTTATTAGAAAGCAAATTAAACCTTTTTTTGACATCTTCCGCCTCAATCTCTCCAGCAGTATTTTGATATCTCTCAAAATTAGATGAAAATGCGCCGAGCTTTTCTTCGTAACTCTTGCATATAAGGTATTCCAAACTGAAACTGCCTAAAAGCTTATAGCACCCTTTACTCTTTGCTTTTTTCTCTATCTGCTGTAGTTCAGCATCCACCTCAGCCGATTGCATATCATATTTGTAAATCTCCTGTTTCAGCTCCACATATCGGCAGGCAAGATCCGCAAGCTCCTTATTACCTTTAGTTCTGATTTCGCTTAAAAGTCTCGACAACTCTTTTAAATGTTCCGTATGCTCTTGCTCAATGCTCTCCCAATACGCCTCACTCGAACCGCTTGCGAATCCTTCAATATCCTGAATTGCGTGCTGAACCTCGTGCATTATTGTCGCAGTGTCGATAGTACTTATCGAATTTTTATTTATTTTTATCGTTTGAGTTTTAGGGTCAAATTCAGCCTCTCCGTTTTTAAGTTCTACTATCTCAACCTTATAATCTGCAAGCTCAGGGTAAGCCTCGTAAAGCCTATCGTGTTCAAGTATATCACCAAGAGTTTTCACAGCACGATATTTGTTAACCTTTGTCATAGAATTAATTATTTCATCAATTCTGTTGAGCGCCTCAACGCTAAAACTTGAGTTGTTATCCATTTTTATAGCATTGAGCTCATCGACAAGTTTCTTATACTCGGGAGTAAGAATATTAATTTTCGCGTCCTTATCACTAATCTCATACCGCCACATTCGGTCTAATCCGCGGAACCAACCAAGCTCACGGCGGATGTTCTCGCTATCACTTTCCTCTTTATCGGAACTCTTCTCTCGTTCCTTCGCTTTTTCAAGATTTTCAAGGTTCGCTGTTAAAGCTTTTGGACCAGGGAATGAATATTTCTTCCCCGTCTGCATAGAATTACTATTGACAGGTTGCCCTTTTTCGGGTATACTGTTGCTAGAGTTCCCGTTCGTAGCCTCCTTTTGGAGGATGGTAACCGAATTATTCGGTAAGCCGGTGAAAGAATGGGAACTCTTGTTATTTGGCTCAAACTTTCCCACATCCTCAATATAACCAATATTATACACTACTGACTTTTCTTTCGTTTTTGCCGCAGATATATCCGCTTCATAAATTCTTTTGCCCACATTATAAACTGTCGCAACCGTTCCATTCTTTCCTATTGACAAAGTTATCTCATAGAATTGTCCGTCAATATTTGCAGATATTTAATATGAAAGCTCATTTTACTCAAAAAAAGCCCCCTACTCTTTTACAGAGCAGGGGGCGATTTATTATTCTTCGCTGAAATTTGTTTTATCTACTCCGCAGAGAGGGCATTCAAAATCTTCGGGAAGGTCCTCGAACTTGGTACCCGGAGCAATTCCCTGCTCGGGGAGGCCCTCTGCCTCGTCATAAACCCATCCGCAAACGTCGCAAACATATTTTTTCATATTATTTACCTCCGTAATTAATTTATAAGCTCGTCGGCAAGTGCCGCGATTTCTGATTTATTTTCCTCACTTACTGCCGACAGTATTTTAACCTCGTTTTCGCAGAATATGAGGTTTTTGCTCTTTTCGAGCATCGCTTTCATAGTTTTTGCAGCGGTTGGAGCCCAGCTTCCGTTTTCGATAAAGGCAACAGTTCTGTTTTGGAAGTTGCGCTCGGTGAGATGATTTATAAATTCCTTCATAAACGGAAAAATATCGTTATTATAGGTGGTTGTGGCAAGGACTAATTTCGAATAGCGGAATGCGTCCTCAACCGCCTCTGCCATATCGGACCGGGCAAGGTCGTTTACCACAACCTTTACTGCGCCCTTTTCCCCGAGTGTTTTAGCGAGCAGCTCCACCGCCTTTTTGGTGTTACCGTAAACCGAAGTGTAGGCTATCATAATCCCCTCTTCCTCGGGTGTGTAGCTTGACCACTTATTATAAAGATCGAGATAATAGCCAAGGTTGTCATCTAACACAGGACCGTGAAGGGGGCAAATCTTCTTGATTTCAAGGGCTGCCGCATTTTTAAGCACCGACTGCACCTGTGCACCGTATTTTCCGACGATGCCGAAATAGTAGCGTCTTGCTTCACAAGCCCAATCTTCCTCCTCATCAAGCACGCCGAATTTACCAAAGGCATCTGCCGAGAAGAGCACCTTGTCGGTAGAATCATAGGTCATCATAACCTCGGGCCAATGAACCATAGGTGCGGTTATAAAGGTGAGATTATGCTCTCCGAGAGAAAGTGTGTCCCCCTCGCTGACGATTATTCTGCGGTCAGAAAAATCGGTGCCGAAAAAGTTTTTGCACATCTGAAACGCTTTTGCGGTTGCAACTATTTTTGCACCCCTGTATTTTTCTCCAAATTTTAAAATATTCGCTGAATGGTCGGGCTCCATGTGAGAAACGATGAGATAATCGGGAGTTTTGTCGCCGAGTGCATTTTCAATATTCTTTAGCCACTCATCACCGAATGCAACATCGACAGAATCGAAAACAGCGATTTTTTCATCGGTTATTAGGTAAGAATTATACGCCATTCCCTCGGGAACGATATATTGCCCCTCAAAAAGATCTATTTTTCGGTCGTTTACGCCAATATATTTAATGTCCTTTGTTATCACAAAACTTTCTCCTTAATATGTAATGCATTACATATTATAATGCATATTTGCCGTATATTCAACCAAATTTTTTTAGAAGCATTTTCCGCTTTTGCAATCGGCAGCTTCTCCGTTTTTGTAGCAAAGTTCGTTCGGGCACTGACCGCCCTCCATCAGCATTTTTATATTTGAAACGGTGGTTTCAGCAATATTTTGCAGGGCTTCTTCGGTTAAAAAGGCTTGGTGGGAGGTAACTATTACATTGGGCATAGAAATGAGTCGGGCAAGCGTATCGTCCTCCATAATGTGACCCGAATTATCCTCAAAGAAGAGGTCGGATTCCTCCTCGTAAACATCTAGGCAGGCGGCACCGACCTTGCGCGATTTTATTCCCTCAAGCAAAGCCTCTGCATCAACGAGGGCGCCGCGAGAGGTGTTGAGAATTACAACTCCCTTTTTGCACTTGTCGAGAGCCTCTTCGTTTATAATATGCCGTGTTTCGTCGGTAAGGGGACAATGGAGAGAGATAATATCGCTGCTTTCAAATATTTCATCAAGCGAAACATACTTTACTCGCTCGCCGTCCTCTATCTCCCTTGCGGGGAATTTGTCATAAGCCAGCACATTCATTCCAAATCCCTTACAAATATCAACAAAGACCTTGCCTATCTTACCCGTGCCGATAACCCCGACCGTTTTGCCGTGCAGGTCAAAGCCGGTCATTCCGGCAAGTGAAAAGTTAAAGTCGCGCGAGCGGATATACGCCTTATGAATTCTTCTGATAGAGGTGAGAAGCAGAGCCATCGCGTGCTCGGCAACTGCATAAGGGGAATATGCAGGTACCCTGACAATGTGAATTTTGCCATAGGCATACTTTACATCGACGTTATTGAATCCTGCACACCTAAGGGCAATTATCCTGACTCCTAGCTCATACAGTCGGTCAATAATGGCTGCATTAACGGTATCGTTTACAAAGACGCAAACTCCATCACATCCTCTTGCAAGGTCTGCTGTGTCTTCGTTTAACTTGGTTTCAAAATATTTGAATGCTATTCCCTTTTCCTTGCCGTATTTTTCAAAGGACGGCTTGTCATAGGGTTTTGCATCAAAAAAGGCTATTTTCATAAGGTTTCCTCCACCTTGTTGTTTTATAATATAATTATATCCAAAAAAGCCGCTATCATAATGTAGCGGCAATTTTTTATTGTCTTGATATTATTTTTTTAAGGGGTATCATAAGCGGAACTACAAGAAAAGATGCAAAAACATTGCCTACACAATGCATTATATCAAAGGGTATTCCAAAAGCTATATATTCCCATATTCTGTGTAGTCCTATTCCTGTTGCTAAAACATCGATTGGTGCGCCTAGTGTTCCGTATAAAAGTCCATGAATACCGCAAACTATGGCATAAACTACCACCGCAACACCCTTTGGCATATTGGTTGGCAGGCACATAACTATCGCCCAAAGTACCGTCCAGGTGTAAAGATTCGGCAGCCACCAAAGCGAAAAGCCTCCGTACACACCAAGAAGAAATACATAAGTGTATATTGATATGAGTGCCTTAGACCTGAATATAACCGTAAAGAGGGTTATAAACATTGCGAGCAGGTGTATGTTTGGCAAAAACTCCATAATAAGCTTTGAAAGAAACATTACACCGCCGAACAAAGAAAGCATTATCAGCTCGGCTAATTTTCTCTTCATTATTTTGATACCCGAAGCTCGTATATTTTGCCCGATTCTATCTCTGCGGAATCAACACCCGTCATTTGATATTCACCGTCGATATAGAAAGCCCAATAGGTTTTATCAATATCGTAATCGGCAACGATTCCGTTTACCTTTTTAACGAAAATTCCAAACTGTCCCTCTTCGCCCTCAATAAGTCCGGCGTCAAGCAGTGCTTCGCCTACAGTTGTCTTATCGGTACAGACGATAAAATCGGTAGAATTGCCATCCTTGTCGGTAACTCGGAATGCAAATTCGGTTTTGCCCTCGCCAACCTTAGAAGAGGTTTCCTCATTGACACTCGCTACACTTGAGGTAGCATCGGTGTCTTTTGCCTTGCAAGCCATCATCGAAACGCTTAGTGCCGCAATAAGCATTAATACGAGAAGACCTGACAAAATACGTCTAATGATTTTTGTCTTTTCCATAAAATTTCTCCTTTAAATTTTTTGCAGATATTTCATACCGTTGGCGCTCGCAACGCTGTTTTAAAACAGAAATCTATCCGCTTTGGAATTCGGGTATTTCGACTGCGATTCGGCCGTTTCTGCCTTCTCGGGTGGTCCCAATGGCTATTTCGCCCTTTTGCGGTAAAGGGTATAAGAAGCGGCTTTTTTAGAATCTCACGGCGACGGGCTCGTTCGGGATTTTCACCCGATTCCCCTCATTCCGACAAATATTTTACCACCGAAAAAAAGCCGTGTCAAGCGACACGACTTTTCTTTGGGTATTTTATCAATATTACGGCAATACAAATTGTATTTGCTACACATGCCAGTACCCAGGAGATTGGATAGCTTATAAAAAGACCGCCAAGAGAATGGAATGCAGGTAGTTCAAAAACGGTTAGCTGCCAGATTATTCTGAAAGCACAAGCGCAGCTGATACCTGTTATCATAGGTGCCATAGAATAGCCCATTCCACGCAAGGTACCAGACGTTACTTCCATCATTCCACAAAGGAAATAGGGTAAATTCACAAAAAGCAGTTTCTGCATGCCGGCTTCTATTGCGGCAAGGTCATTTCCAACGTAGAGTGACAGTATAGGTATGCCGAATACTGTTATGAGAACGCCTAGCAGAAGTCCACTACAAGTAACAAGCAGCATACAGCTTTTGAAAATCTTTCGTACGCGACCATAATTATTCGCACCGACGTTCTGCCCTACGAAATTCATCGAGCTCTGCTGAAAAGCATTCATAGAAACATATGTAAGAGTTTCGACACTGTTAGCGGCAGAATTGCCTGATACCACAGCAATATTGAAGGAGTTTACTCCCGATTGTATTAGCACATTTGAAACAGCAAAAATTGAGCTTTGAATTCCCGTGGGAATGCCCATTCTGAGAATCTTGTGACACTCTGATTTATAAAAACGAAGCTTACTAACGCTAAGCCTACAGGCATCCTTTCTGCGTACGAGCTCGATAACAACAAGGATAGCAGATAAAACCTGAGACAGAATTGTTGCAAGAGCAACGCCTGCTACGTCCATATGAAATACCGTTACGAAAAAGATATTGAGAATTACATTGGTAATACCTGCCGCCGTAAGATAAATTAGCGGCTTTTTGGTCTCACCAACGGCTCTAAGTATTGATGCTCCGAAATTATACACCAAGACGGCTATTGCACCCGAAAAATATATCTTCATATAGAGTACCGAAAGGTCAATTATCTCGCTCGGTGTTCCCATAAGACAAAGTATTTTTTCCGAAGCCGTAACACCGACAATAGTCATTAAAACGCCACAAACAATGGCTATAGAAAAGGCAGTATGTACGGTTTTTTTGGTAGTTTGTTCATTCCTTGCACCAACAGCGTGAGCAGTTGACGCACCGGCTCCAACAGAAAAACCGATAAAGAAATTCATAATCAGGTTGGTGAGTGCACCCGTTGCACCTACAGCACCAACCGATTCGCTTCCGCAAAACTGACCGACAACTATTAGGTCTGCGGTGTTGAAGAGCATTTGAAGCAGACTTGTAAGAATTATAGGAAAGGTGTATGCCAATATGTTTTTAACAATCGGACCCTCGGTCATATCAATTGATTTTTTCATAAAGGCATCCCCCCTGGGTGTTTATTCTGCAAGTCCCTTTGCGAGCATTCGCTTTTTGAAGCTGTTGAAAACAACCAGATAGCAAATGAGATTTGCAATACCGGTTAAAATCCAAGAAACAGGATATGCGATAAAAAGGCTGTCTACCGTACCGACAAGAGGATAAACGGTGTACTGCCAGGTAACGCGGAAAACGCAAATGCCAAGTATCGCAATAACGGTAGGCGGCACAGAAGAGCCCATACCACGAATCGAGCCAGCCATAGTGTCTTGAATTGCCCAAAGGAAATAAGGAACGCAGACGAACATTATGCGATATTTTACACCGAAATCGATTGAGGCCGCATCAGATGTATATATTGACAAAATGGGGTAACGGAATATATATACAATAGCGCACAAGGTGACGCCCGTAACCGTTACAAATGCGAGAGCTGTTTTAAATACTTTCTTTACTCTATTTATATCGCCCTTACCAACATTCTGTCCTGTAAAGTTAATTGAAACCTGATATACCGAGTGAACTATAGCATTCAGCGCATTTTCTACATTGTTAGCAGCAGCATTTCCTGCAATAAATGCCTTGCCAAGCTCGTTTCCGATACCGTTCACGGCAGACTGAATGAGAACATTTGAAATCGAGAACATTGAGCTTTGAAGTCCTGCAGGGATGCCGAGCACAAGAAGGCGCAAAAGCTCTTTTTTGTGGAATCTCATCTTTTTTGGATCTAATCGGCAAGCATCTTTCTTCTTTATTAAAAGTCTGACAGAAAGTGTCGCTGAAACAAGGTGGGTAATAGCAGTTGAGGTTGCAATACCCATAACATCCATATTTAAAACTCTAATGAAAAAGGGTTTAAGACAAAGATTTATAAGCCCTGCGAGGATTATAAATTTCATCGGCGTTTCAGAGTCTCCGCTTGCTCGGAATATACCTGCAGCAAAGCTATAAACAAGCATCGGGATACAACCGATGAAATAAATCTTCATATAAAGTGCTGCCGTTTCCAATACATCAGGAGCAGTGTCCATAGCAACAAGTATTGGTTTTGAAAAGAAGAAGCCAAAAGCGAAGAGCAAAAAGCCGCCGACCAAAGCCAGCGAAATCGCAGTATGTACGACCCTCGATACCGCCTCTTCATTTTTTGAGCCGATTGCATGCGCCATAGCAACATTTACTCCGACTCCAAGCCCCAAAAACAGGCTTGTTATAAGCGAAGTGAGTGCCGTTGTTGAGCCTACCGCAGTTAAGCCCTCTGTTCCGCAAAACTGACCTGCAAAAACAAGGTCAAGCGCATTGAAGGCAATTGAGATAAGGCTTGCAAGCATAACAGGAATCGCAAATATTATCATATTTTTTAATACCGGACCATTTACCATATCTATCTGTTTTCGTTTAAACATATAGACACCCCCGAACTATACTAGAATTATCCTCCCCTGCATTATAAACCCAACCAAACAATAATTCAACCCCCAAAAACAGTATTTTTTAACCTTTTTTGATACATTTAATATAATATATCGGGATATATTATATTTTTACTCCTAATGTGGTGATTTATTGCTTTTAGATACACTAATCGGAATCTTTATTCCGCTGTTTGGTACCGTAATCGGTGCCGCTTCAGTTATCTTTATGCGCGGCGGAGTGAGATTATCTCTGACGCGGTTTTTGTCGGGCTTTGCGGCAGGAGTTATGGTAGCTGCATCTGTATGGAGTCTGCTCATTCCCGCGATTGATGCAGCCTCGGCACTCGGCACGTTGGCTTTTATTCCTGCGGCTGCAGGATTTTTCTTTGGTATATTGGCGCTTCTTTTGACCGACAAATTTATTCCTCTCGGCAATATATGCGAAAGGGGCGGCACCTCTAAACACACTGCTATGCTCGTCCTTGCCGTAACCCTGCACAATCTGCCCGAGGGGGTTGCAGTAGGAGCTGTATATGCGGGGCTTCTTTCAGGCAGTACCGATATAACTGCCGCCTCTGCTTTGGCCCTTGCGACAGGAATAGGGCTTCAGAATCTGCCCGAGGGGGCTATAATTTCAATGCCGCTTTATTCCTCCGGCAAAAGCCGAAAAAGAGCATTTCTTATTGGGGCGCTTTCGGGTATAGTAGAGCCTATCGGCGCCGCTCTTGCCCTTTTGCTTTACAGGTATATCTCCATACTGCCGTTTCTCCTCGCCTTTGCAGCTGGTGCTATGTTTTATGTAGTTATAGAAGAGCTTGTGCCCGAAGCACAGGACGAAACCGACAAAAAAGCCATTCTCTCCTTTTGCCTTGGCTTTCTTCTTATGATGGCGCTCGATGTTGCGCTTGGGTAACAAAAAGAGTTGTCTTACGGGTTGTACCCTTAAGACAACTCTTTTTGTTATATAACGGTCTTTACGCAGATTGCAATGTCTTTAAACAGACCTGCGGTTTTGGTATATTCAAGGTTATATTTCATCTTATCAGGGAGAACGTGGTCGATATAAGCCTCGTCAACACTCATTCCCTTGTCGGTAAGCTCCTTCATAACGGTATCCTCATCCTTATAATTAATGGATGCGGTTGAGGTAATACCCGCGGGAAGAAGCAGGGTTGCCATCATTTCGTCGGTATAGGCGTCAACATAGCGTCTAACCTCGGGGCGGGTGCCCACGAAGCTCATCTCGCCGATAAAGACATTGAAAAGCTGAGGAATTTCGTCAAGCCTTGAATGGCGGATTTTCGCGCCGACCTTTGTAATTCGGCTATCGCCCGAAACGGTGATAAGCGAGCCCATTTTGTCGGCATTCGTTACCATTGTGCGGAATTTGAAAATTTTAAATGGCTTATTATATCTCGTTACCCTCTCACTTCTGTAAAAAACGGGACCCTTGGAATCGCATTTTATCCAAATGGCAAGCACCAGCATTACGGGAGAGAGAAGAATAATGAGAAGAGCTGAAGCAAATATATCGAATGCTCTTTTTAAAACTAAGGAAAATGCCCTTTTACGAAGGGCATCATAGTATTCCTTTACCTTGACGTTTTTCATTTCATCTGGTAAATTTTCCCACTTTATCATTTATATTCTCCGACAATTCTAACAAAGTTTTCAATAATATAATCTAACTGCTCATCAGTAAGGCGAGAATAAAGTGGCAGGGTTATCTCGTTTTCATACTGAGCGTATGCATTCGGATAATCTTTTATATCAAAGCCTAGATTCTTGTAGGCGGTCAGCATAGGAAGAGGCTTATAGTGGACATTGCAGGCGATTCCGGCTTCTGCCATTTTAACTATAATCTCGTTACGGGTGGCTGCGTCTGCCCCGTCTACGCGAACAAGATAAAGGTGACCGCTGGAACGGAAATCCTCTCCCGTGTGGGTAAGAAGCTTTACGCCGATATTACAAAAAGCCGCGTTGTATTTCTTTATAATCTCATGACGGCGTGCAAGCATAGCATCGTAACGCTTAATCTGTGCAAGTCCGATTGCCGCCATAATGTCGGTCATATTACATTTATAATAAGGTCCGATGATATCATACTCCCAAGCACCGGGCTGATTCTTACTGAGGGCAGATTTTGTCTGTCCGTGTAGAGAGTAAATCTGAATTCCTCTATAGAATTCATCATCGTTAAGCCCAAGCGGGGGATTCCAGGTAACCGCTCCGCCCTCTGCGGTTGTAAGATTTTTTACAGCATGGAAACTGAAACAGGTAAAGTCTGCAATAAGACCTGCTTTCTTGCCTTTTTGCTCTGCGCCGAAGCCGTGTGCACAGTCGGAAATAACGGCTACTCTGCCGATTTTTTTCTGAATTTCGTTAGATGCTTTGAAAAGGCTCTTCTTTTCATTTATTGCGGCATAAATTTTATCAAAATCACAAACAATTCCTGCAATATCAACGGGTATAATTGCCTTTGTTTTGTCGGTTATTGCGTCGGCAAGACGGGAATAATCCATCTCAAAGCTATCCTTTGCAACATCTAGCATAACGGGTGTTGCGCCAACGTGACAAATTACGCTGCAGCTCGCGGTATAGGTGTATGCGGGAATGATTACCTCGTCACCCTCACCGATACCGAGCATACGAAGGGTAAGCTCGAGTGCGGCGGTTGCAGAGTTGAGACAAACTGCACGGTTCGTACCGCAATATTCGGATATCTGACGCTCAAATTCAATAGTTTTCGGACCGGTTGTAATCCAACCCGAAAGTATGGTTTCGTAAACTTCTCTTGCCTCGTTTTCGGACATGTCCGGAGGCGAAAACGGAATGTTCACTTAAAAAATCCCCCTTTTGTAAGTTGCTGTTATTTTTGGAGTTGATAGGTAGGAACGATTTCAGCAACAATCTGCTTCATGTCTTCGGCTTCAACCTTATAAGCCTCTTCAAGCCGCAGTAGCTGCTCCTTGAATTTTTCGTCGTCCATTTCGATAGGCTTTCCTATATGAATTAGACGGTTTGCAGTCTCCTGCAAGCCCTCTTCATCCATAAGGAGCTCTTCATAAAGCTTTTCGCCCGGTCTTAGCCCCGTGTAGACAATCTTTATATCAACATCGGGCTCATATCCCGAAAGCTTTATAAGATTTCTTGCCATTGTGTCAATCTTGACAGGATCACCCATATCAAGAACAAAAATTTCCCCGCCCTTTGCATAATAACCAGCCTGAAGTACAAGTGATACTGCTTCGGGTATAGTCATAAAGTAGCGGATAATTTCAGGATGAGTTACGGTTACGGGTCCACCCTCTTCTATCTGCTGTTTGAATAGCGGTATGACGCTTCCGTTACTGCCGAGCACATTTCCGAAACGAACGGCAACAAACTCGGTGTCACTCTCGCGGTTCATCATCTGAACTACCATTTCACAAAGTCGCTTTGACGCACCCATAATATTTGTGGGATTAACCGCCTTGTCGGTAGAGATTAACACAAATTTATTTACGCCGTATTTTACGGCAGCTTTTGCCATTTTATATGTTCCGAAAACATTGTTTTTAACCGCTTCGTTGGGACTTTCCTCCATTAACGGTACATGCTTGTGAGCAGCGGCGTGGAAGACAATATCGGGTTTGTACTTGCCAAGCACCTTGTCAAGTCTTGCTGTGTTTCTTACCGAACCGATAAGGGTTATGAGATTAAGGTTTGGGTAGGTTCTCTGCAGCTCCTGCTGGATTGCATAAGCATTATTTTCATAAATATCAAAAACAATCAGGGTTTTAGGATTGCTCTTTGCAATCTGACGGCAAAGCTCGCTCCCGATTGAGCCACCGCCGCCCGTTACCATAATTACCTTGTTTGACACATAGCCGAGAATCTCTTCTGTATTAACCTTTATGGGATCGCGTCCGAGAAGGTCTACAACGTCTACCTTACGGAGTTTGGAAACGGTTACCTCTTCGTTAAGAAACTGATACATACCGGGAACAACCTGTACCTTGCAGGCGGTCTGACTGCAAATATCAAGAATCTCTTTCTTCTCCTTGGGACTGATACTCGGAATGGCAAAAATTATCTTATTGATATTGTATTTTTTTACCGCCTCGGCAATATAATGTCTATCTCCGGCAACGGGAATTCCAAGTAGGGTTTTGCCGATTTTACTGTGGTCATCGTCTATCATACAGCAAACGCGATTTTTGCCGAGATAAGCGCTTGTTTTAAACTCGTTAACAAGACTTCTTCCTGCCTGACCTGCGCCAATAATCAAAACGTTATCCTTGCCGGTGCTGTCGAGTCTACCTTCAAAATCGTGTACGGTTGTTATAACGACCCTATACGAGAAGCGAATAAGCACGGTGCAAATGAAGCTGAATACTACACCAAGCACAAAATAGGACAGCCACATTACCTCTCTCATTCCTGAAAGGTTGAAATACAGTGAGCCTATTACGATAAGCACTGCGTAGGCGGACAAAATCCTGAAAAGCTCGTCAACGCTGACGTAGCTCCATATACGGTTATAAAGCTTAAATATCGCAAAAACAATAACTGCAATTATTGCCCATCCGAATACCGTTTCGCTGAACATAGTAAGCTTTTCTGCGGGAATATCGTTGATGCTGAAATCGTGTCTGACCCAGATAGCCAAAAAGAAGGAACCAACGATTCCGATAACATCAAGTACTATCATTATAATTATCTTGCGAATGCTGTCTATATCAAGTTTATTAGTATATTTTTTCATATATTCAACCCACACAGTCCTCTGCCGGCAACCCCCACAAGAGGCACAGTTTTTTATGCATTTTCTAACAAAAAGTGACACTAACTCACTTTGTTGCTATTTTACCACAAATAGCCTATTTTTGCAAGATATATATTTACTGTATTTAAGAGGTTTTTATAATGCTAGGCATAATGCCTCTTTCTGTAATATCCACTATAGCATAGGACCGAAAACCGGAGGCTCCCGAATAAAGTGAGCCGGGATTCACAAAATGTCGCCCATCAGCATACTCTGTAATAGCCGCGTGGGTATGGCCGTAGAGTACAAGGTCGGCATTCTGCCTTTCGGCTTCGGCATAAAGCTTTTCGGGCCCTGATTTCACGCCGAAGTTATGCCCGTGGGTAAAGAAAATTCTTTTACCGTAAAGCTCTACCACGTCTGAAGATTTATATTCAGTGTAGCCATCGCAGTTTCCCTCGACTATGTGATAGATCTTATCGGTATATACAAGAGGAATGTCTTCCATGTCTCTGACACAGTCGCCAAGAAAAAAGATATGCTTTATTTCGGGATGGGCTTCGATTGCCTTTTCAATCTCACTCACCCTGCCGTGAGTATCCGAAATTACAAGTATATACATCATTTTCTCCATTCATACTTAAATTTATGCTTCATATAGTATATTAAACTACATTTTGCAAGGTGATTATAGTGAATAATTCTGATAACATACTGAAAAATACCAATCCAGAGGCTCTCATTTCAAAGCTCTCACCCGAAGAAAGGCAATTGCTTGATTCTCTTATGCGCGACCCTACGGCTCGAAAGCAATTTTTATCGAGCGCGGAAGCTCAAAAAATCATTAAAATGATGGGCGGAAGGTGATAAAATGCCAGATATGACAGAGCAACTTGGTGCGCTGCTTTCTGATCCTCAAGGTATGGAAAAAATTAAGGCTATGGCAGAAAGTATTTTTGGAGGCAGCGCCGCTTCCCTACCGCAGCCTGCACCCACAACTGCCGAGCCCGAACCGTCTATACCCGATATCAGCAGCATTGCAAAAATTGCCGAAATGATAAAGCCGCATCAGGACGATTCTCGGGTACGGCTTTTACTTGCTTTAAAGCCCCATCTGCAACCCGAACGGCAAACGAGGGTTGACAAGGCAGTGAAAATGCTTCGGCTTCTCGATATGGCGCCTATGCTGTCAAAACTAGGCCTTTTTGAACTGTGAGGTGAAGAGTGTGGACGGTATGAGCCGCGAGGAATTTGAAAGAATGAAGCAAAACGCTTTTGAATCTGCAATCAAAACCCACAAAAGTCGACTCCCCTTCCCTGATTTTGTGAGCATACCGAAGCAAAATGAGGAAGAAACACCGAAAATTAAGGCTTCCCCTACGCCTGCTGCAAGACCGTTGGAGACAGGAAGAAACAACCAGGTTTCTTCACTTTTGAAGTATCTTAATCTGCCCGAAATGCTTAAAAATGGGGACTCTCTTCTCCTACTCGGGCTGATACTCTTACTCTCAAACGAGTCTGCCGACGAAACACTCATTCTCGCCCTAGCGTACATATTGCTTTAATGCACAAGCACCTTCCATTGACATATGGAAAATTGTTGCAATTTTTTATCTTTTTCAACAATTTTTAATGATTATGTAAACATAGCCAACCGCATAAGTTATTAACTTTATCCACATATTAATTAACATTTTTAAGGTGTATAAGCTGATTTTAAGCCAATTTCCGCTAAAAAAATGTTAACAACTCAGTTAAAAACTTTAAAACTTGTGAATAATCCATTTACCGATAATAATGTTATGTAAATCAAAATGCCGATTTTTTCGGTTGCATAAAAGCAAAAAACAGTCGGTTTTCGACTGTTTTTTCAGTATTCTAAATCTTGTGTTTTCCACGAAGACAAGATATCACACATATCTGAAGCTACCGCCTTCGCGCCCTCTAAATCGTGCTCGAGATAGTTTCCGCATTCCACACTTGTATTTCCGGGGATATCTCCCTCAAAACTCACTATAAATTCCATAGTTTCACGCACAATTTCTATAGCGCGCACGTTTGATATGGTGTCACGGGTTAAAAAATAAAATCCGGTGCGGCAGCCCATAGGACCGACATAAACTATCTGTTCACCCTCGGTTATGTTTCTGGCATAGGTTGCAAAAAGATGCTCCATTGTGTGTGCCTCGGCAGTGCCGAGATAATCTCCGCCGTTGGGTTTTTTCATTCTTATATCGTATGTCACAACATCGCCGTCAATTCGGGAAATGTACATTCCCTTTTCGAGTGTATCGTGGTTGACTTCGAAGCTTGCAATCTTTTTCATTTTAACACCTCTAAATTTAATTATACCACAACTAGCAATTCTTGTAAAGAATTAACTTTTTTGAATATTTTTCACAATTTTTATTAACTTTTACTTGACAAAGTGTGCATAATGTGGTATATTAAAGACACAGAAAAAGAGACTATAAGAAAAATCTACTGAAAGGACTGATACCCATGACTTGGGAAATCGAACCGAACTTAAGAGTTAGAATTTAAAAGAAAGTGGTGAGTCCAAAGTTCTATTAAGTCCTATAATTCAAAACATTTTATAAAAGGAATTTACTCCAATGTATAAGTAATTAAAGTCAACCGCAGAAATGCGGTTGACTCTCTTTTTATATTATAATATTTAATGCTACAACATTGTTTTTCTGAGTTCTTCGCCTGATTTTGCGCTGAGATATGCAGGAGGAATGTCAAAAACGGTTTTACAGCCGCTCATTCCCTCTATCTTCATACGATAAGCGGCACGGGCGTAAGCCACTATTACGCTTGAGGTGAACTCGGGGTTTGAATCAAGCTTCAGGCTATACTCGATTATGTGATTATTCTCGCAATTTAAACCTGTTTTGCCGCTTCTGATAACGAAACCGCCGTGTGGGATTCCCGAATGGTTGCGGCGTAATTCCTCTGCCGAGATAAAATGAACTATGGTATCATAGTCGGCAAAATAGTTCGGCATAGTCTTGATTTCCTCTTCAATTCTTGCCTTGTCCGCACCCTCCTCGGCTACAACAAAGCACTCGCGAAGATGCTTTTCACGAACAGACAGCTCGGGGTTTTTACCGCTTCTGACGGCCTCGAGTGCCTCTTCTATCGGAATGGTGTACTGCTTCGCATCAACAACTCCGTCAATTCTTCTAATGGCATCCGAATGACCCTGGCTCACTCCCTTGCCCCAGAAGGTGTAATCCTTTCCGTCAGGAAGCACTGCCGATGCATAAAGTCTGTTCAGTGAGAACATACCGGGATCCCAACCGCAGGAAATAACCGCAATATTTCCGTTTTTCTTTGCCGCCGCATCAACATTTTCAAAATGCTCGGGGATTTTAGCATGGGTATCAAAACTGTCAACAACTGTGAAATTCTCGGCATAAAGGGGTGTCTGTACCGGCAGGTCGGTTGCCGAGCCGCCGCAAAGCACAAGAACGTCTATTTCATCCTTAAATTCTAAAATATCATCTGCAGAATATACGGGCACACCCGTTTTTGTCACTACAGATGAGGGGTCGCGTCTTGAAAAGACGGCAACAAGCTCGGTATCGGGATTCTGACGGACAGCGGCTTCAATTCCTCGGCCAAGGTTACCGTATCCCATAATTCCTATTCTGATTTTCATCTTATATCATCCTTTTTGATTTTATCTTATGACTTGAATGTCCGAGTATTGCAAACGTAATGCATACAATTTTAATCTAGCCCAAGCATCGAATTAAGGCGTGGTACCGTCCCTAACAAAATTATAGCTTTAACCGATATTTATATTATGCACAAAAATTTATTACAGATAGATTTTACCACTTTTTATTTCTATTATCAATAGGAAAATGAAAGGTTGATTAATAATTCGGAGTGATTTTGAGAATAGCCCGCGAAACTAAAAATATGAGGGCCAAGCGCCAAGGGCAAAGGGCCGAGGGAAGGTTCCTCAGCCAGAGACGGCACCCCTTTTGTCCTGCGGACATTTCCCCCAACGGGGGAATCTCCTGCGGCGCATTGTAGGGAAATGCTGTAGAGACGATCTGGCAAATTCGCGCCTTTACATACAAATGTATGTAAAGATAAAAGAAAACAGAGAGCCGTCCCTTGTCTTGATGTTTCGGGGTTTTATGTGTTTAGTTATGATGCGCTATTGCGCAGTTATGATTTTGTCGTTGACAAAAGTTATGATATGATTGCCCGACCAAATCAGTGGTGCCGTAAGGCAACTCATAACACGGCGCAAGCCGTTCATAACTCATAACTTGCCGCAAGGCAATCATAGTTGTTCTCAAAGCGTTAATAAGAAAAGGCTCCGTGGAAACCCACAGAGCCTTGAATTTTGCGATAATATAATTAACGCTTTGAGAACTGGGGTGCACGACGTGCAGCCTTGAGTCCGTACTTCTTTCTTTCCTTCATTCTCGGGTCGCGAGTGAGGAATCCTGCCTTCTTGAGTGTAGCGCGGAGTTCCTCGTCGTACTGGAGAAGTGCACGGGAGAGGCCGTGACGGATAGCGCCTGCCTGGCCGGTAACACCGCCGCCTGCAACACGGCAAACGATATCGAACTTGCCGAGGGTGTCGGTGAGGGCGAGGGGCTGACGTACGATGAGCTTTAAGGTCTCAAGTCCGAAATAATCGTCGATCTCACGGTCGTTGATTATAATCTTACCTGTACCGTTGTAAACACGAACGCGGGCAACAGAGCTCTTTCTTCTGCCGGTTCCGTAAAAATAAGGCTTTCCTTCAATCATTACTCTGTGCTCCTTTCTTAGTCGATAACTTCGGGCTTCTGTGCAGCGTGAAGATGCTCAGCGCCCTTGTAAACGCGAAGTCTGGTAAGTGCCTGGCGGCCGATAGTGGTATCGGGAACCATACTCTTAACTGCGAGGGTCATAGCAAACTCAGGCTTTGTAGCCATAAGGGTTGCATACTTAACCTCTTTGAGGCTTCCGATGTAGCCTGTGTGATGACGGTAGAACTTCTTTTCAAGCTTCTTACCGGTGAGAACTGCTTTGTCTGCATTGATAACGATTACGTGGTCGCCGCAATCAACGTGGGGAGTAAACTCGGGCTTACCCTTACCGCGAAGAAGGTCTGCAACTCTGACAGCGGTGCGTCCGAGGGGCTTTCCTGCAGCATCGATCACGTACCACTTGCGCTGTACTTCAGCGGGTTTTGCCATAAAAGTGGACATAATTCTTTCCTCCAATTAAAATTTCTTCTTTTAAGATGCCTTAGTATTATATCAACCGCAAATAGGTTTGTCAACAGAAATTTTAATATTTTTTAAAATAACATTTGCATTCTCTTGTTTTCTTTAATTTGCTCGTTTTTCCTCGTTTTTTCCGATTTATGATTTTTGGAAATTTTCGTAAAAATAATTGAATTCATTTATTTGCAAAATTTTTATCTGTAGTGAACCTATATTACAAAAACGACCCTTCGGGGTCGCTTTTTGTGCAGGATCTTTAATTATTTTCCACTTCAAAGGGTGGAACGAAGGGCTTAACGTCATAGCTTATAGGTGTGTTTATCTGTGCAATAAGTTCATCATAGTTTTTAGGGGGTGTAATACCTCGACTATATGGATTATCATATTCTCCCGGAAAACTGAAATATGGATATTCAATCTCTCCGTTATCTAATAACTTAACCATTCTATAGGGGTTGTTAGATGTTCCGTAGACTATATTTGTCGCTTCAAGCCTATGTTGTAGAGAATAAGGATCATCGTTAGAAGTCATAAAAATTATATCATCGCGAATTTCTTCGCGTCGTGCGAAAATAATCTCCTCTACGATGTCACCGGTATTGTAATCTCCCCTATAAACATCTTTTACTTTTACTTTAACCTTATATGTTGGACCATATTCACGCTTAAACTCAAAAAGATCTATTTCCAGTATTTCGCCAGAATAGACATTATCAGCATCATAATATGCGTGCGAATGATAACCATATTGGGGATCTACACCAGTCATAAAAAAATAATCGCAGCCAATTTCGGAAAAGCCTTCGGGCGACAAATCTTTAACAATCTCTCCCTCTTTGAAGTTTCCTTTAAAAACTTCTTTGACTTGCACTTTTACATAATAAGTATCGCTCATAAGTTCTCCGCCATCTTCATAAAGGTCTATTTCTAATAGCGTCCCCGAATACACGTTAACTGCCGCATCGTAAACCATTCGTGCACAGTAAACCGCATGAATCTGCCCTAATTTCTGTTCCTTAGTACAAGAAGAAAGCAAAACTACAGAAAAAGCTATAACAAAAAGAAGAATTTTCTTTATCATATTCCATCCCTTTCATCAATTAGTTGCTAATTTGATTTTATCAGAAACCAACATTTTAACTTCTGCTATAAATTTATCTGCACCAATAGGATTTGTGTTCTTTTTTGCATTTAGTGTTTCTGCGGATTGCTGAATATATAGATCAATTTGGTTTGTTATTATCGCTATCTCACAGTCTTCTATTATTTTAAATCGTCCTTGCGGACCGCCCACAACAAATAGTTCCCCATAAAGATCATATTTTAGGAATAAGACGTATTCATCACCCGCTATGAAAATAGGGTCTACAGAAAACTCCATACCCGACAATCCTAACTGTAAAAAAGTAATATTTTTCTCATAGGAACCGTTTTTTGAATATAAGTATTCTTCAACTTCTATACTAACCTGCGTATAAAAATCGTTATTTGTTTCGTTATAAGAGTACGGATTAGATTCCAGTATCTTGCCTTTCACTATATAATCGGCCTCATCATAAAGTTCTTCTTCGGTATATTTATTCAACTGTAGCCAGCCTTGGATTTTATTCACACCAAACAAATCGTTACTATGAAAGCGATAAAGCCCGTTGTTATTCAAGTCTTGTGCGGCACCTCCATATCCGTACATTAGATGATCGCTATTATCCAAAGGTATAGCCGTAGTCGATCCTGGGGGAATATATGTATATCCACTAGATGAATTAATATACAGGTCAGCCAATCCGAGTGAATGTCCTAACTCATGGCAAATCAAATCAACAGCTTGAATTCTAGTTAATCCTGTAAAAGTGTTTGTGTTAAGCTCGATATTTGCCGTTAGGTTATAATTCCAAGCATAAACACTATCGGTTAACGGCTTTGCTTTAACCGTAGATGCAAAAATGTTATTACTGATTTCAAACATTGGAGTTCCATCTTCTTTGACATCTACATCATTCCATCGTTCCACAGCTTCCTCAAACAAATCCGCATAAGTTATTGAAACGCCGTCTATAACCTTCCAAACATCTTGCATACCGCTACCTAATCGGTATTTTATGGTAGGAGATTTTTTGTTGCCTCGATAATCCCATCCGTAAATCTCACCACCGTAAGGCTCATCGGTCGTTGAACATAACAGTTCGTAACGGTTGTTAATAGAATAATCACCTTCGCTGGACTGTATTTTAATATAGAACCATTTGTTTCCGGCATAATTATCTGTCCTAATCGTAATGCCGGTTGGTTCATCGTCATAATGGCAAATTGCAGCACCCACAAGGCTACTTTCTGACGAACTGGTATAAACACTGAATTTCAGTTCAGCTTTTGCGTTCCCTGAATCAAGATTGGGCTTGTACAGCATTATCCTTAAGCGATACTCAGAGTTTGCCGGAACAGAAACCTTAAACCAATCCACATCCTCCGCATAGCTTATCTTATGGTTTATAACACGCTCGCCCATCTCAATCTTAGTTGCATTGTTAAAATCGTTGTTTCCGGACTCGGTTGGCTCGTCTTTTATTAGTCTGAATTTATAGTATCCGGATGTAGAATTGCTAAAATATCGAATCTTTAATCGATACTCTACGCCCGCAATCAATGTTGTTTCAATTGAGAAATTTAAGGCTTCACCATGATCGTCGTCTGCAATTAATAGGGTTGAACCTTCATACAGTTCGCCAAAAGTGTCCTTTGAGCCATATGTAAAAAATGTATAACTTCCTGTAGTTGTTGGTGTAAATTTAAACCATCTATGCTCGCCGGCACTAAGATAACGGTAATCCTGAGAGCCGTGCGTTAATACTACATAACCGCTGTCTTGAGGAACAACAGTTACTGTACTATTTGCAGTATAATTACCGTCTACCGTTTTTACTGTTATAATAGTTTCTCCCGGTTTATTTGCGGTAACAATACCTGTGCTGCTATTAACGCTAGCAATTGCTGGGTGGCTTGAAGACCAAGTTACATCTCTGTTGGAAGCGTTATAGGGCCATACATATCCGTAGAACGATCTCTGTTGACCAACGGTCATTGTAGCGCTTTCGGGAATTATCGTTACCCCCGTTGCAGGAACGGTGTTGTATTCTATTGTTAAGATAGGTGCTCTTGAAGCGTCCCCCTCTGAGGATACCACGCTGTTATAATCGTTATATTCTGCATCTGCATAGGTAAAGTTGATACCATAATTTGGCATATCTCCACTATACCAATCTCGAATTTCCCATAGCACATCCACATTAAAGTAATCTAAATAAATGCCATTGTAAATAATGTTTGAAAACAGTCCGCTATCTCCGCTTGGTTGATTATTCCAAGTTATAGACGATTCATACCATTGTGCTGATGTGATTGCGCGTCGTCTCATTTGAACACCGGAAGAAGCCGTAGGTGTATCCTGTCCATTACGGAAAGTAAATGTTATATACGCATTAGTAAGTTTAGCGTCTGTTGGTAAGCTTGGTAAATTTTTAATTCTGTAATAACCATAATGTTTATATCCACTCTTTTTACCAAATCGAATATAGTCAAGAGAGCCGTTGCTCTGTGTGCTGGGAGTAGCCTCATTAACAAAAGTATCTTCAACGTTACTATTGCTACTGGTTAAAGTTATAGACGGATCTATCGTTACGGGGTAAACTATGTCTGGATGTGTAAGATATTCGTTTGGAACAACTACCGTGATAGTGTAAGAACCGTCCGCGTTTTTCGCGAGCTCATAATACAAATCCTCGTTCATATGGCGGAAGGTTTCAGCTTCTGCCGCTGCATCGTTTTCGGGGATATATGAATCGTAAGCATATAGGCTTAAAAATCTGTATTCGACTGCCTTGGGGTCATCTTTTTTAACAATGAGTATATTAGCGCCGTTATTTTCAAGAACGGGAATATGGGTTTCGGAACGGAAAATAAACTCAAAACGGTTTTGACCGGTATATTTATTCAGAATGATATTTTCCTTTATACCGCCTTCGGTGTTAATATATTCTATGACGGTATCTGCACCGAATGCACCGGGATAAACTATTTTGCCGTTTCCTTTTTCCGCTCCGATACGAGCCGCTGTTTTTAGTGCCGAGGCTGATTTTGCTTCAAAGGTAAATGCATTGTTGAAATTTATACCTTTATTTGCGGTATTTGCAAACCGAACGGTAAAGCCGTTTGCCGCGTTTTCGTATGCATATTCCGATTTTGATTCCTTCGTATCGGATAAAGTCTTTATACCGGTATCAATATATTGCAGATTGCCGTCCCCATCAATATATTTAACGGGAGTGGAATGGATTATAAGCTTGCCTGTTCCTGTTGTAGGGTCTTCGGTACGAATGGTGTATAACTCCATAGGGTCGGCTTCACCGTTTTCGGCAAAGCTACCGGAATGAAGATACACTTTAGAGTTTGCGCTTTCAGAAGATAATAAATTTTTTATATTATCTGGCATTTCGCTCAAAGTAAGTGATTTTTCGGTCAAAGCAGATGGCTCTGATGAAATAGCTTCACCTACAGATTCGGTTGATTCTATTGTCGTTTCATCTGCTATGGCAGCAATGTTCGTTTCTGCGGCAGCGGGCGAAATCGATAAAAGGATAAGACATATTGACAAAACGAGTGATAAAAAATATTTTTTAAATTGCTTCTTCATTGTTTAATTTCCTTTCTGTTGTGATTTTTGCGGTAAAGGAAAAGCGCACAAACCGAGAAAAGACGGCTTGTGCGCTTTAATGAATGAAACGGAGAGGATATTTACGGGATATCTTCGGTCGGTTTCGTTTTTGGCGCGACGAGCCGTAGGCTTTAAGTTCACGAATCACTGCCAACACCTCCGATATCTCTTGTTATTTCTTGTTACCATGATTATAGCACAGTTGGTAATAAATGTCAATATTTTACAGTTATGTTTTCACGAAAACAATACCACTGTTAAACAATATTTTACCTTTTTTCTAATTAATTATTTTAAGAAATTTTCGTAAAAATAAGGGACGATGTGGGTATCGTCCCTTACAAACCATATTATTTTGCCAATACGCCGAAATAGAGGAGAACGAGGGCGCCGAGTGCTATTCTGTACCAACCGAAGAACTTGAAATCCTTCTTTTTGATATAGCCCATAAGGAATTTAATCGCAACTATTGAAATAACAAACGCGGTTATCATTCCAACAGCGAGGATTACTACCTGAAGACCGGTATATTCAAAGCCGAATTTTAAAAGCTTTAAAAGGCTTGCGCCGAACATAACGGGTACTGCAAGATAGAAACTGAACTCTGCCGAAACGGTACGGGATGCGCCGAGGAGCATTGCGCCAAGAATGGTAGCACCCGAACGGGAAGTACCGGGGATGAGTGCGAGCACCTGAAAGCCGCCTATAAGCAGAGCTTTCGTGTAGGTTAGGCTCTTCATATTGGTGATTTTTGGCTCTCGGTTTTTGTTAAGCAGCTCAATCACGATGAAGAGCACACCGTAAAGAATAAGGGTTATGGCAACGGTTTTCCAGTTAAAGAAATACTCGTCAATCTTATCCTCGAAAAGAAGCCCTATAACCGCCGCAGGTAGACATGCAACGATAACCTTTAGCCAGAGCGAAACACTCTTTTTCTTTATGTATCCGTGCTCTTTCGAGGTGAAAGGCCAGAGCTTTTGCCAATAAATTACCACAACCGCAAGAATTGCGCCAAGCTGAATAACAACGTTGAACATTTCCTTGAAAGCATCGGTCATATTGAGCTTTAAAAATTCATCGGCTAATATTAGATGCCCCGTGCTGCTTATCGGCAGCCATTCGGTAATACCCTCGATTATTCCGAGAATAACCGCTTTTATAATTTCAACCATAAATTCCCCTCTTTATTTACTGCAAAGTTCTTTATAAAGCGCGATATACTGTCCTGCAGAAGCGTTCCAACTGTTGTCGCAGTCCATAGCACGCTTTTTAAGAATATTCCAGCCATCTTTGTCATTATAGCCCATAAGCGCACGCTCAACGGCGTATTTCATATCGTGAGCATTGTAATTTGTAAAGGTAAAGCCGTTACCCTTTCCGTCGCCCGAATCCGAAATAGTGTCGTTTAGGCCGCCCGTTTCGCGCACAATCGGAATTGTACCGTAACGCAGTGCTATCATCTGAGCAAGTCCGCAGGGCTCGCTCTTTGAAGGCATAAGGAATATATCTGCACCAGCATAAATCTTGCGGGCAAGAGCAGGGATGAAGCCAAGCTTGAAGGCAACCTTGTCGGGATGCTTCTTTGCCATTTCATAGAAGAAGGTTTCAAACTCATATTCTCCCGAGCCGAGTATTGCAAACTGTATATTATTTTCAAGCAGTTCCTCAAAAACACGCTTCACAAGGTCGAAGCCCTTGTGTCCTACAAGACGGGAAACGATGCCGACGAGGGGTGTGTCTGCCTTTTCGGGAAGACCCATTTCCTTTTGAAGCTCTGCCTTGTTGACCGCTTTATTAGAAAAGTCATCTGCGTTATAGTGGGCATAGATATTCGGGTCGGTCTCGGGGTCGTAAACCACAGTATCGATTCCGTTTACGATTCCGCACAGCTTAAAGGTATAATCCTTCAAAATTCGGTCAAGCCCGTGGGAATAATAGGGGTTGAGTATCTCCCTCGCATAGGTAGGAGATACCGTTGTAACCTTTTCGGAGCACTGAATTGCCGCCTTCATAAGGTTTACACAGCCGTCATAAGTAACAAGACCTGCGTCCTCATTCGGAATACCGAGCACATCGCCGATAAGCTCGTGTCCATACTTACCCTGATACTGAATATTATGAATGGTGTAGACCGTTTTAATATTTGCATATCGGGGGTCGTGCTTATAAAATCTGTCGAGATAGACGGGAACCATAGCCGTCTGCCAATCGTTGCAGTGAATTATATCGGGCGTGTAGTCGATATGAGGGATTACCTCAAGCACTGCGCGGGAGAAAAAGGCAAAACGCTCGGCATCGTCATAAAAGCCGTAAAGCGAATCTCTTTTAAAATAATACTGATTATCGAGAAGATAATAGATTATTCCGTCGTGACGGGCTTCAAAAATACCGCAATACTGTCTGCGCCAAGAAACGGGGACGGTAATGCTTGTAATGAAATTCATCTTCGCACGAAGCTCGGGAGCGATGGTGTCGTAAAGGGGCATAATTACCCTACAGCCTACAAGTCTTCTTCTGAGTGCTTTTGGAAGCGCGCCCGCAACGTCGGCAAGACCGCCCGACATTGCAAAAGGATATGCTTCGCTTGTTGCATATAATACTTTCATATATTTCTCCTATACGGTTTCTTTCTTTCCTATTATACGCTTTGTTTCTCTGCCGTCAAGTTTTTTATCCTCGGTAACGGTAGCGAAGCGGTCGGCAATCATATATTTAAGCTCACAGCCTGCACCGACGGTAGTTCCCTCCATAAGCACGCAGTTTTCAACCACGGCACCAGCGGCAACTATAACGTCACGAAACAGGATAGAGTTTTTTACTTCGCCCTCGATAATACAACCGTCGGCAATAAGTGAATTGGAAACAACCGATTCTATGCCGTATTTTGCAGGCATATCGTCTTTAGAATTTGTGTAAATGGGACGCTCGGGATTAAAGAGGTCGCATCTGATTTTTGTGTCGAGCAGAGCCGTATTCGCAAGGAAATAGCTCTCTATTCCGTCCATTACCGAAACGAAGCCGCTGTGACAATATCCGTAAATTCCGAGCTTTTTATAATTTTTATCAACAATTCCGTGCGAGAAGCTAACCATTCCCCAGCTGTACGCTTCGTTTACCAAATCAATAAGAAGCTCGCGGCGGATAACTATTACGTCAAGGCCGAAGTTGCATCTGTCGTTATCCTCAAAATCAACGCCTGTAATTCTGCCGCTCTTATCGATCTTAAAATTCATAACGTCGTTTTGACCCTTTGGCTTCTTGCCATTGGCATAAACGATCGTCATATCCGCCTGCTTTTCAAGGTGGTAATTCATTAGGTCCTTAAAATCAATATTTGCAATAACGTCGGTATCGCAGAGGATTACATATTCCTCTTCGGCTTCGAGGAGACACTCCATAATTCCGTAAAGTGCCTCTACCCTGCCCTTATAAACCTGGGCATCGCCCGAGGAATAGGGCGGATAGATAGAAAGTCCGCCGTATTTGCGGTCTAAATCCCATGGTTTTCCGTTACCGAGGTGGCTCATAAGGGAGAAATAGTTTGCCTTTGTAACAAGACCTACCTTGCTGACACCTGCGTTTGTGAGGTTAGAAAGCATAAAATCGACAAGGCGGTAACGCGCACCGAAAGGCACCGACGCCATTGAACGGGTTTCGGTAAGCTCTTTAAGCAGAGCATCATGAGAGTTTGCAAAAATTATTCCTAAAATATTGTTGTTTTTCATTATACTCTGCCACCTTTCTTTACATCTTCAGTAAGCATCTGCTTTGCAGAAACTACTGCGCCGCTACCTACCGTGAGATTTTCACCGACGACGGTAATTCCCCAAGCCTTAATGTCGTCGACATTTTCAGGGGATTCACCGACAATTGCATTTGCTTCAATTACGCAATTTTCAGCGATTATCGCATAGCGCACCTTTGCGCCCTTCTTGATAACTGCGCCCGGCATTACGAGGGAATATTCTACCTCTGCGCCCTCTTCTACCGTTACGTTTGAGAAGAGGATTGAGAAATCAAGCTTTCCGCGAACCTCACATCCGACAGTAACAAGAGAGTTTATGACATCTGCTGTATCTGCAATATACTGAGGTGGAAGTCCCACGGTTGAACAGTAGATACGCCAGTTGGGATCGGACAGATCTAGGTCAATCTTGGAATTGAGAAGATCTAGGTTTGCATCCCACAAAGAATCTATTGTTCCAACGTCCTTCCAATATCCCTCAAAGCGATAAGCCATCATCTTGCAGCCATCGCCCAGCATATTGGGAATTATATTTTTACCGAAATCGTTTGACGAAGCAGGGTCCTTTTCATCCTCGGTGAGATAGCGTCGAAGCATATCCCACTTGAATACATAGATTCCCATTGATGCAAGGTTAGATTTAGGCTCCTTCGGCTTTTCCTCAAACTCGTAAATCACACCGTCCTCACGGGCATTCATAATGCCAAAACGTGATGCCTCCTCCATCGGCACCTCCATAACCGAAATGGTGCAATCCGCACCCGATTCCTTGTGGGCATCGAGCATCTTTGCATAGTCCATTTTATAGATATGGTCGCCCGAAAGAATAAGCACGTATTCCGGACCGTATCTTTCAATGAAATTTATATTCTGATAGATAGCGTTCGCCGTACCCTTGTACCAGCCTGCGCCGTCGGTTGACTGGTATGGCGGCAGAATATGAACACCGCCTTCGAGCCTGTCAAGGTCCCACGCCTTTCCGCTTCCGACATAATCGGCAAGCTCAAGAGGCTGATACTGGGTAAGGATTCCTACCGTATCAATTCCCGAATTAGTGCAGTTTGAAAGCGGAAAATCTATAATTCTGTATTTGCCGCCGAAGGGTACCGCAGGCTTGGCAATTTTGCGGGTTAAAACACCGAGACGGCTACCCTGTCCTCCTGCAAGAAGCATTGCTACACACTCTGTTTTTTTCAAAATACTCATCCCCAATTTATAATAATTTATTGTATTGAGCGTAACTTCTCTTTATTCCATTTGTAAATCAAAATACTGATCTTGTATATATAATAACAAAAATCAAGGTCAATTTCAAGTAACTTTTGTTAATTTTCCAAAATATGGAGATAAATTTTTCGACCATTTTTGTTGATTTTGTACAATTTTTGCGTATTTCGAAATGACAAGACAACTTTAATGGAAAGGCTCCTGATATTGGACAGTTTTTGTGCAGAAAGAATTTGTTCACTTGTGTCACAATGTTTTAGCAGATAAACAGAATTTAGTGCGGAAGGCATTTTCTCCTCACGAAGATGTATCGAGTATACCTCGAGTGAGGAAAAATGACTAAAAAACGGCTCGAAAAATCGAGCCGTTTTTTGACCTGTGCAAATTATGTTTATCTTATGCCGTAATTCTGAAGAATATAGTCCATATCCTTGTCTCCACGGCCCGAGAGGTTGATAAGTACCGAGCCATGATCCATACGCTCGGCGAGCTTCATACCGTAAGCAACGGCGTGAGAAGATTCGATTGCAGGGATTATACCCTCAAGGCGGGCAAGCTTAAAGAATGCATCGATGGTTTCTTCGTCGTTGATAACGTCATACTTTACTCTGCCAATTTCCTGAAGGAATGCGTGCTCGGGACCCGAGGAGGGATAGTCAAGACCGCTTGCAACCGAGTAAACGGGTGCGGGCTCGCCGTTTTCATCCTTCAGCATAATGCTGTTGAAGCCGTGCATAATGCCCTCTGTGCCGTATTTAAGGCTTGCTGCATGGTCGCCAAGCTTTTCGCCGCGGCCGAGGGGCTCGATTCCGTAGATGTCAACAGGGTCGTTGAGGAATCCGGCAAAAAGTCCTGCCGCATTAGAGCCGCCGCCTACACAGGCAACGATTGAGGTGGGAAGATGACCGGTCATCTCGATAAACTGTTCTCTGGCCTCGATTCCGACAACACTCTGGAAATCGCGTACCATCATGGGGAAGGGGTGAGGACCAAGCACCGAGCCGATGCAGTAAATTGCATCCTCATATTCCTTGCTGTATGCGTCAAAAGCAGCGTCTACAGCCTCTTTAAGGGTCTGTAGACCATGGGTAACCTCGATTACGTTAGCGCCGAGAATCTTCATTCTGGCTACGTTTGGCGCCTGCTTCTTTATATCGACAGAACCCATATAAATATCGCACTGGAGACCGAAATAAGCAGCTGCAGTTGCGAGGGCTACGCCGTGCTGACCGGCGCCGGTCTCTGCAATAACCTTTTTCTTGCCCATATATTTTGCAAGAAGCGCATCGCCCATGCAGTGATTGTGCTTGTGTGCGCCCGAATCGTTCAGGTCCTCGCGCTTTGCATAAAGTTGCACCTTTCCGCCGAGTGCATCTGACAGACGCTCAAGGTGTGTAACAGGAGTAGGTCTGCCCTGAAATTCCTTGCGGATTCTGCGGAGCTCTGCAATAAACTTTCTTGATTGGCATATTGAATAGTACGCTTCGGTAATCTCAGCCATTGCGACTTTGAGCTTATCGTCAACATATACTCCGCCATATTTTCCGAAATATCCGTCCTTATCGGGGTAATTGTTAAAGTAGGTATCAAAATCAACATTACTAAGTTTCATTTTAAATCCTCCCTAAAAAAATAAAATCTTATCCCATAACTATGGGACAAGACGTGAAAAATCCTGCGGTGCCACCCAAATTGATGATATAATCATCCGCTTACAGCCGTACTGACATACAGCCCGTGATATAACGGTCACACCCGTCAACTGCTACTCGGAGTTTATCCCCTTTCGGTTGCCCTCATAAGTCCATTCGCCAAAAGTTCCACTGCCGTCATTCCACCACCAACGGCTCTCTTTGAGCTTGCACCCCGGTTACTACTCTTAATCTCAAGTTTTATTTGTTTTATACATATTAGCACTAAAACAAAAAGATGTCAACAAAAAAATTTATAAGTGCTAAAACGAAGTCGACCGCCCGAGCTTTCCCGAGCGGTCTTGCCAGCTCCTTGTGCAAATATTATAATTTTTCTAAAAGTTGAGCCTTTTTTGCTTGGAACTCTTCTTCCGATAAAATACCGTCGTTCTTTAACTGCGCTAACTTTTCAATTTGCTCTAAAACATTGTCATTAGTGGCGGCAGGTGCCGGCTGGTTCGCACTTGATAGGTTAAACTGAGCATAAATTCCGTTAGCTTTGAGATAGTCAACCATTTCAAGGCATACCTTCGCCTGTCCTGTTACCGTAACACCGCTGATCATTTCAAATCTTACGGTAAGTGAATTACCGCTTTGATCGTCATAGGTTATATGAACGTTATTAGCCTGCTGCAGCTTGTAAGCATCTTTTCCGCCAAAGAGTATATTTCCAGTAGTTAGTGTTCTGTCAACAACGGCAAAATCCGTAACCGAACCATAGGGTATTTCAAATGTTTTTAAATACTTTTCGGCTACGCGATGTTTAAACAAGAAACAATTATCAAGCAAGAACACAGGGGGACGGTTAGCGTGAAACCAGAACACAGGGGGAACACAGGGGGACGGTTCTCTGTGTTGACATTACGATATTTTTTGACATATTTCTTCCTCCGTCCCTATTTTTTTAACAAAAAAGCGCACAGTTACATAGGGTTTTTCCCGTACGACTGTGCACTCATATTTTTTATTATTCATTTGCAGTAATAAGTTGTCGCCAGGATAATTTACTGCAGATTTATTTTACCATAATTTTAATTTTATGTCAATAAAAAATGGGCGAATAACAGTTCGCCCAATAATTATGAAAGCCCTGAGTCAATACCGACATTATTCCTCTTCGGGTTCTTCGACAGCGTCCATTACATAGACATTAACCTTTGTAACAGCATTGCCGGTCATGCTCTGAATCTTTTCTTTAACGCCTGCCTGAACAGCCTCTGCGACCTCTTTAGCCTTTGCGCTCTTGACTATTGCGATATAAAGACTTATGATGATTGCTCCGTTTTTAAGCTCGGCGTGCACCGGCTTTAAAACAGATTTTCTTGAAATTGCATTTACAACATCAAGCTTTTTGGGAGCCATTGCGGCAACTCCCGGTGTTTCCATTGCTGCGATTGAAGCCATCTGCTCCAAAACCTCTATGTTGATTGAAAGTCCGCTAATATTTGCCAACTTAAACTACCTCCGTAATATGATACTCGCGGGCAATAGCACCCTCTTATAGAGTATTATACCACAAATTTCAAAATTCTCAACATTATTTTAAAGCATTTTCAATTTCCGCAGTTGTAAGGGCAATAATTTTTATTTTTGAGACGGGAAAATCGGTTTGTGATAGGACAGCATCCTGAATCTGGACCGTTTCAGATGCTAGCAGCTCATCGGAATGAACAATAATATTTATATCCTCATCACCTATGACCGCAATACCTGAATCGAAGCCCTTTGCACGCAGAAGGGTCTCTATTGCCGCTTCCTTTTCGGTGCGGCTTGCCAGCTCTGCCGCCTTGTCAAGGGCGGTTTTCTTATTTGAGTCAGAAAGGTCGCTGCTCTCAACTACTCCTGCAATGGTGGCAATTGCATCCTCGCGAGCATTGAGACGGTCGGAGCGAAGCCGGTTAAAATAAAGTGCAACGGGACTGTCTGCGTCCTCGAGAGTCTGCTCGTTGTTGACATATTCCGCCTGACCCAAGTATTTCGACGGTGTATCGTTTGCCGCTTCTTCAGCGTCCTTTGAATAACTCATATTTAGCCATATTGCACCTGCAAGGGCGATTATCATAACCGCTAGCGCTATCTGACTTTTACCGAAAACCTTACCTTTTTTCATAAAAAATCCTCCTAATACTACTGATACGCTCTGTTTGCTATATAAACCTCACGCGAGGTAACCTTTAGTGCCGCCATTACGGCAGACTGTATTTTTCCACGGGTTTCCTCGCCCACGGGACCGCAGACGATTGCAACACCTCTGACCTCGGGAAGCCTCGTTGTTACGATTAGCGGCTTTTCCGAGCCGTCGGAATTTCTTATTATTATGTAGTTTTTTTCACTCTGTCGGCTTTCCTCACTCTCTTCAGTCTTGTTGTTTTCTTTTTTGTCCTCGGCATAAACATAGGTAAGCTCCGAATCTAAGGTAACCGTCACGACCGCCGAGGTGTCGCCCGATATTGCCGCTACAATCTCCCGTACCTGCTGTTCGAGGTATGCGGTATATTCCTCACGCGAGAAGACAGGGAGTTCGCTCTCTTCTGTTGTCTTTTCCTTCTTAGGCGAAAAACTACTAAAATAGATTAGAACTATCCCGACTATGCCGACGATAAAAAGCACCTGACCGCCCTTTTTACTTTTTATAAAGTGTTTTACCCTTTCTTTTATTCTAAAATCACCTTTTTGCATAAACCGCTCTCTTTCACCGCCTTTACTGCCTCGACGCTCTTCCCTGCTCCCTTTATTCTTATTTCACTAATAATTATGCTGCCGTCCTCGGTTTTATTAGCAGTTGCCGTAATTTTCTCAAAAGTTATATCCCGCTCCCTTAAAATTTCGGCACAGATATACTCTGCCTGATATTCGCTGATTTTCTCTTCGTTTTCGCTATTTTGGGCTACTGCCTGCTCGGTTTTAAGCTCTATGTTAAAGTTGCCACCTGCCAAAGCCGAAACAACCGAGGCAAGGAAAATGAGGGATAGAATATATCCCGCACTCTTTTCAAGTGCGCCGCCGGTAAGAATCCCTATAGCCCCTGTCAGCACCGACACCGCTGAAAAAACAATAGCGAGTTCTCTTATAGAATCCATATCAACTGTTCGTAACTACGGCAAGGGATATTATGAAAAGACAGGCGGTAAAAAGAATTATACCCACGAGGGTTGATAAAACATGGTCTGCACATTTAAAAAGGCTTACTCCTTCCCGTATTCCGAAAAGCTCTGCCGCTGCAGAAGTAAAATAAAGTGCAAGCCGCCAGAGAAGCAACTCTATAATGACGGGCAGTACCATAACTCCGAGAGCGAGGACAGCATACATTCCGACCGATGAAGAAAGCAGCTTGACCGACGCTGTGAGGGTATTCAGTGACTCGGAAATTGCGCCTCCCGTTACGGGCACAAGGGAACCTAGCACGAATTTTACGGTGCGAAGTCCCGCACTCTCTGCCGATGCATTTACAGCAGTTTGAATTGATAAAAGCCCGAGAAAGACGGTAACGCTCAGCGAAAAAAGCCAAGTTGAGGCCTTTTTCACCATTTCCCCAAGCGCAATCGCCCCGCCGCCTGCAGTTATTCCGCCTATAAGCCCCATCCCAAGATATGCCCCCATAAGAGGTATCATCACAAAGGATGCGATAAGATTTACTATCTCAGCGGCAAAAAGAAGCAAAAAGCTCATTCCGCTGGCTGTAAGCGGTCTACCTCCGACTGTGAGTATGCCTGCATAAATAGGTATAAACGATGTCATAAATGCTGCCATCCCCCGTATTGCCGACTGCACCGAGGCTATAAGCGAGAAAAGAGGCAGTAGCACACCTGCCGAAGAAACAAGGGTGTAAAGATATGAAAGGAGGCTCTTGTATTCACGCATTCTCTCCATAAGTCCCACCGCCGCAAAAAGCACCGTTACACCGAGCATTGTTGCCGCCGCACGGAGAGGACCTCGTCCGCCCTCCCTTAAAAAAGCGCTGATATGTGCAAAGATGCTTTTTGCGCCGATTTTATTAACCCAATCGGGGTCTTCAGGGTCGAGTTCGAATTTTCCAAGAAACTCCTTTGTGCTTTCGGGAAGATGCTCTTTTATCTCCTCTGCCCCGCTCAATTTATATTGCTCCAAGTATGGATTTTCCTCTGCCTGTGCAGGTAAAGAAAAAATCATCAATAATATAATCGTCAAAATTACTTTCTTCATTTATCCTATAAATTTATATGCCGTTTGCAGGAGGTCAAGGAGAATCGGCACAGATATAATAAATACAGCACATTTGCCCGCCGTAAGTGTGAAGGACGAGAGTGCTGTTTGTCCGAAATCCTTGCAAAGGTCTGAAACAAAACCGCAAAGCAAGCAAATGCCGAGGGCTTTTAGGGCGGCAGTGAAATAGGACTGTTTTATACCCGCGTTTTCGAGCATCTGCCATAATCTAGCAATCGGCTGTATCATACCTGAGATAAGCCGCAGCGCTATAATAACGCCCGCCACCACCGAAATGCCTATGGCATATTCTGATTTGTACTGTTTTAAGACGGTGCCAAGCAAAAGCGCCGTTATGATTATTCCGAGAAGAGCAGTAATATTCATTTTTAAAGCCCAAAAACCGATTTTATGGTATCGAAAAGCTCGGCTATTACCTCAACTATCATAAGAAGCACCACGACAAGCCCCGCAAGGCTTGTGAGCATCGCCTGCTCCTCCCTGCCTGAGCGAACGAGCAGCTGGTGCAAAACCGTTACGATTATACCGATTGCCGCCACTCGGAAAATAAAATCAACATCCATAAAAAACCCGCTTTACATTAATAATATTGCTATAAAAAGCCCTGAAAAAACACCGAGCATACTGTATAGCCGTGCCTTTCCGTGAAGCTCACTTTCTGCCGCCTCAACCTGCTTTTGCACTATGTTGCGATAGGTCTCACACCGAGAAACACCCGCCTCGAGCTCTCCCATTCCAAGCCCCGAGTAAAACTCCGACAGAATATGCAAATCGTCCCTCAAAAGTCCCTCTTCGATGACCTTTGCGGTATAACCGTCGGCTGATAGCAGTTCTTTCGCCTTTTCGCACTGATATATTTCGGTTATGTTGACACCGAGCCGCATCATATCTGCGGTATCACCTATAAAAAGGTAATGCTTATAGAGTCTTTTATACCTCTGACGAAGCCGTTCTGACGCTCTTATTCCGAATGTCGCTCCTACCAAAACTACGAGAACAGCGCCTATAATTTTGAGCATAGCTCTTCCATTGAATAGACCCTTATTCTATCCCCTATCCGATCGGGCAAAAGCGCAATGTTTGCCACCGCGCCCAGCTCGCAAAGTCGTCTTGTAACACCGCGGTTTATCAGCTCCGATATATCACCTGCGTGTGCGGTCGTTATGATTCCCGTGCCTGAAAAGAAGCTCTCCGACACCGTTTCAAGTTCATTTGAAGTGCCTATTTCATCAAAGGCGATATACTGCGGAAAGAGGGTGCGAAGGGCAATCTCAACCCCCTTAGCCTTATCACCGCCCGAAATAACATCGGTATTCACCCCAACATCAAGGGTGGGTTTGCCCCCGTGTGCCGCCGCAATTTCACCCCTCGTGTCGATAAGGCTTATTCTCTTGCCCGAGTCTGAAAGATGTCTCACAAGGTCTCGAAGCACCGTGGTCTTTCCGCTACCCGGTTTTCCCGCTATAAGGATGCCTCCCGATGCTTTGTCATAGAGTGTTTCCGCCGCGCCGTTTATCTCCCTTGCAATACGGATGTTAACCGAGGAAATCTCTCTGAAATGACCACTTTGGAATCTTCCGCACACACCCGCTCTGTGACCGTTTTTCATTGAAACAAACCCGTTGCGAAGTTCCTCTGCTCTCGTATATATTGAATGTCCCGTAAGACGGGTGAGCACCTCATAAAGCTGATCGGAAGATGCTTCAAGCGGATTTGGTGGTAATGAAAAGGATGCTTCCGCATCGCGCGATATATAAAACACTCTGTCTGCCGTAAGGGTTATCGGTTTTTCGGCGCGGAGCCTTATTTCATAAGCAGAATTCTTTATGCATATGGGAAGTCTCCGAAGCACACCGGCAATTTCCTCAGGCAGAGGATAGAGTGCACTGTCAAAAATTTTACTCGAGAAATCTATTTTGGTCATATTAATCACCCGTTTTAAAGGTATGTCCAAAAGACATGATTTAGAACTTGCACGATTTGCAATCTAATCTTTAAAAATATGCAATTGTCAAATAGCACGCTAAACTGTATAATTTACTTAAACGGAGGCGTTTTTTATGGAAAATAAGACTTTTGTCGAAATCAGACCCGACTACATAAATATTTATCTTCATAATCTAAAAGGCAAGAAAGACAGCTTCATTATGACAAGACTTCGCCACCTTAAAAAGCCTTTTGAGGGTGGAACATACCAGAACCTTGACCTTTGGCGTCTTTATGAGGCATTTGCCTATGAGTATAAGGACGGCAAAATGGTGGAAACCATACCCTACGCGCTCGTGAGCGCAGGCGAATGGGAGTGCGCTCTCGCTTTGAGCGGTACCCGTGATTTCCACGGTGGCATTCACGGCTATGAGCATCAGAAGGAATATTTTGCCGAGGCAGATGGAAAGCCCGTTGACCTTAATGCATCTCAAGACCTTTGGGTAGATGAATTGCGTTTTTATCAGAAGAGCCTTATCGTGAAAAACGGCACACTCGACGAGCCTGTTTGCAACCACATTAAGGATTACAGCTTTAAAAACGGCTCGGTAGTGTACGCGCAGGAAATTGAATGGCTTTCCGAATATAATGTTCAGTACGCATATCTCACGATGTTGCCGATAAGAAGAACACACGATGATACACCCACAGGCGAGGTTATAAGCGACCGTGTTATGTGTGATTTGTCAGATGAGATTTATGATATCGAGAAGGTCGGTCATAACACCCCCATTTCCACAATGGCAAACCGAAGAAACGGTGTCAGATGGGCAAAGGTATGGGGCGAAAAGTCGGGCTTTACGGCAGAGGTCAGCATTAAGCGTGATGATCTTCCCGATACCGATTCTTTTTTTGTTCAGAACAACGCCGATTATAACAAGCTTTATTTTTCCTATGCAGGAAACGGAGGCAAACACAATACAACACTTCACGAAAAATGGAACCAGACAACACATATCGAGCTTTACAAAAAATGATTTTTTAGTTTTTCACAGTTTCACTTAATATAACTCACCCTCTTAACAAAAAGCGACCCACTTTACGCAGCGTTCATTTAGGCTTTTTATCCCTAAGTGAATGCTCCGAATTGTGAGTCGCTTTCTTTAAATTTATGTTCTGCACTAATTGTGCCGTTATTCCTCGGGCATATCCCAGTTGTGCCAGATTGCCTGTACATCGTCGTTTTCTTCAAGCATTTCAATAAGTTTCTCCATCCACTTGATAGAGTCCTCGTCCTCTAAAGTTGTCATGGTCTGGGGAATGTATGCCGCTTCGGCAGAAAGGAAGGTGTAGCCCTTCTCTTCAAGTGCGTCACGTACCGTACCGAGGTCGTTTACTGCGGTGAGGATTTCGAAAACGTCGCCGTCGGAATTAAAGTCCTCTGCACCTGCATCGAGGGCGTCCATCATAACGGCATCCTCATCAAGGCCCTCTGCCTCAATAACGATTTCACCCTTGTGGTCGAACATAAACATAACCGAGCCAGACTGACCGAGGTTGCCGTGGAATTTGTCGAAATAGTGACGGACGTCAGCGGCGGTACGGTTGCGGTTATCGGTAAGGGTTTCAACGATAACTGCAACGCCGTTAGGTCCGTAGCCCTCGTAGATAAGCTCCTCGTAGTTGTCAGCGCCGCCCTCGCCTGCTGCCTTTTTGATAATACGCTCGATATTATCGTTGGGCACGTTTGCAGCCTTTGCCTTTGCGATAGCGTCCTTGAGCTTTGAGTTTTCTTGGGGATTCGGTCCGCCCTGCTTTACTATAACCGAGATTTCTCTACCAATTTTGGTAAAGATTTTTGCCTTTGCGGCATCGGTCTTTTCCTTTTTTCTTTTAATATTGTTCCATTTTGAATGTCCGGACATAAAATTATCTCCTTAAATAATTTTCAACCTATGTATTTTATCATATATCTTCGCCTTCGGCAAGTGCTTTTTCACAAATCATCTCGATATCTGATACGCTTTCAATTTCGCCGCACATTTTTCTAAGCTTTGCGGCGTTTTTTACACCCTTCATATACCAGGCGGTGTGCTTTCGCGCCTCTAAAATTACGGTTCGTGGCTCCTTGTATTTTTGCATTTTTTCAATCTGGGAAAGAAGTATGCGAAGCCGCTCTTCAAGTGGCGGTCTCGGAGTTATAATTCCCTTTTCCATATAGTCGTTTATCTCGCGGAAAATCCAGGGCTGACCGTTTGCGGCTCTGCCCACCATAACGAAATCGCAACCCGTATATTCGTACATATTTTTAGCAGATATTCCGTCTGTGATATCGCCGTTTCCGATTACGGCAATCTGAACGGCTTTCTTTATATCGCGGATTATATCAAGGTCGCAAGGGGGTGCGTACATCTGTGCTCTCGTTCTTCCGTGAACAGTAATCGCGGCGGCACCGTTTGCCTCGCAAATCTTGGCTATTTCGACCCCGTTTTTCGAGTTTTCATCCCAACCCGAACGGATTTTTACGGTTACGGGAAGTGCTACCGCATCACTTACCGCGCGCACGATTTTGCCGACTAATTTCGGCTCGCGGAGAAGTCCGCTTCCGCCTTTATTATTCGCAACTTTCGGCGCAGGACAGCCCATATTTATATCGATGAAATCAGGGCTAAAAGTCTCTGCAATCCTTGCCGCTTCAGCCATAATTTCGGGCTCATATCCAAAGAGCTGACTTGCAAAAATCCTCTCCTCTCCCCTCTCTAAAAGCAGGGGGGATTTGTGGTCTCCGAGGGAGATTGCCTTTGCGCTGGTCAGTTCTCCGACGGCATAAGCCGCGCCGAAATTCATACATATTTCCCTCATTGCTCGGTCGGCTACTCCTGCCATAGGCGCGAGGGCTGCATATCCGTTGATTTCAAGATTTCCTATCTTCATAACGCAAAGATTATACACTATTAAAAAAAATTAGTCAAATATTAAAATTTCTAATGACTTTTCTTTAATCTTTTGTTATAATAATTAGGAATATATTTATGCTGGAGTTGTGCGACCAAATGAAGCTTCTTGCTATCGACGGAAACAGTATTATAAACCGCGCTTTTTACGGTATTCGTCTGCTGTCTACAAAGGACGGCAGGTTTACTAACGCCGTTTACGGATTTATAAGTATCCTTGAAAAGCTTCGCGAATCGGAAAACCCCGACGGAATTGCGGTTGCCTTCGACCTTAAGAAGCCGACCTTCCGCCACCTTAAATATGCCGAATACAAGGCAGGCAGACACGCAACTCCTCCCGAACTGCTCGAACAGTTTGCCCCCGTTAAGGAATGGCTCCGACTTATGGGCTATAAGGTTATCGAGTGTGAGGGCTACGAGGCAGACGATATCCTCGGCACGATTGCCGAAATGTGCGAGCAAAACGGAATCGACTGCGCCATTGCCACAGGAGACCGCGATGCACTTCAGCTTATAGGCGAGCGTGTTCGTGTTGTGCTTGCCACCACCAAAATGGGCGGCCCCGAAACAACAAATTATGACAAGGCGGCGCTTATCCAAAAGTATGGACTAACCCCCGAACAGATGATTGACCTGAAGGCTCTTATGGGCGACTCTTCGGACAATATTCCCGGTGTGCAAGGTGTTGGCGAAAAAACGGCAACCGAGCTTATTACAAGGTTTGGAAACATTGACTATATTTACGAAAATCTTGATAGCCTTGATATTAAGCCAGGCGTAAAGGCTAAGCTCCTAGCGGACAAGGAAAATGCATTTTTCAGCCGCTGGCTTGGTACAATCTGCCGCACCTCCCCCATTGACACAAACCCCGAAAGCTATAAAACGAGCGAGTGTGACGAGGCAGGGGTTGCCGCACTTATGACCGACCTTGAACTTTTCAAGCTTATGGACCGACTTGGAATCAATCCTTCTGCCGCAAAGACTGTGAAATGCACCGAGTGTATTTCGGCAGAAACGGTATCTGATTTTGAGTTTCTTGTGCGTGACCTGAAAAGGATTGACATTGTTAAAACCGCCGATGGCTTTACCGCCTTTGACGGCGAGGTATGTGCCCAACTTTCGCACGAGCAGGGACTTTCGGTAATTTCAGATAAAAATATTGAAAAGCGCGTTTTTGATGCGAAAAATCTTTATAAAGAATGTGTAGCTGAGGGCGCTCGCCCCGAAAATATAGTTTTTGACGCAATGCTTGCAGGCTATCTTGCAAACCCTTCGTCTAGTTCTTATGAGCTTTCCCGCCTTGCGGCAGAATACAGTGCCGCAGAGGTAAATGGGAAACTTTGCGGGTGTGTAAAAGAGGTGCTTTTGCTCACTTCTGTTTCAAACGCACTCGAAAAGGAACTCGAGGCTTCGGGACAAGCCGCGCTACTTTCCGACATTGAGCTTCCCCTTGCTTTTGTGCTTGGTGATATGGAGACAGCCGGCGTGCTTATTGATGCAGCTGCACTCTCTGTTCACGGAGAAGAGCTTGAAATAAAGGTGCGCGAGCTTGAAAAGGAAATTCACGGCCTTGTAGGATATGAATTTAACCTCAATTCGCCGAAACAGCTTGGTGTTGCACTCTTTGAAAAGCTCGGACTTCCCGCAAAGAAGAAGACCAAGAGCGGCTATTCGACCAACGCAGAGGTTCTCGAGGAGCTTCGCGACGCACATCCTGCAGTTTCGCTACTGCTCCAGTACAGAACTCTTGCCAAACTTAAATCGACCTATTGTGATTCTCTCCTTTCGGCAGTTGCCGAGGACGGAAGAATACATTCTACCTTTAATCAGACCGAAACGAGAACGGGCAGAATCAGTTCGCTCGAGCCGAATTTACAGAACATTCCGGTCCGGACCCCCGAGGGCAGAATTTTCAGAAAATTCTTTATCGCAAAAGAAGGCTACACCCTTGTTGATCCCGACTACAGCCAGATTGAGCTTCGTGTTCTCGCTCACATGGCAAACGACAAGGTTATGCTGGACGCCTTTAACACGGACGCAGATATTCATACCCGTACTGCCGCAGAGGTTTTCGGTTTACCTGAGGATATGATTACTCCCACACTCCGTAGCCGCGCAAAGGCGGTAAATTTCGGAATCGTTTACGGAATCGGTGCCTTCTCCCTTGCAAAGGATATCGGTGTTTCAAACAAGGAAGCGAAGCAATATATTGAAAGCTATCTTGCAACCTTCCGCGGTGTTGACCGCTTTATGACACGTACGATTGAAGAGGCAAAGGAAAACGGCTACGTTACAACAGTTTTCGGCAGAAGACGCTATCTGCCCGAGATTACCTCTTCAAACGGAATGATGCGAGCCTTTGGAGAGCGCGTTGCCCGTAATGCGCCCATTCAGGGTACTGCCGCAGATATTATTAAAATTGCAATGATTAATGTCTTTAAAAAGCTGAAAGAAGAAAATCTCGATGCACGTCTTATCCTTCAGGTACACGATGAGCTGATTATCGAGTGTGCTGAGGATATAAAGGACGTGGTATCGACACTTTTAAAGGAAGAAATGCAAAACGCCGTCCGAATGTCGGTTGAGCTTACCGCCGACGTTCACAGCGGTTACAGTTGGTTTGAGGCTAAGGACTCATGAAGAAAATAGTTTTTGTTTGTACCGGTAATACCTGCCGTTCTCCTATGGCGGAGGGTTACTTGAAATCTAAAAACAGAAAAGATTTAGAGGTGTTGAGCCGCGGTATTGCCGCAGACGGAAGCGCTGTGTCGGAAAATTCCGTTCTTTCGATGAGCGAGCTTGGAATTGATATTTCGGCTCATATTTCAAAGCAGCTTACCTTCTCTGATATCGATGAGAGCACGGTTTTTATAACAATGTCGGCTTCTCACGCTGATATTTTGGAGGGTCTCGGCCTTGACAAGATGAAGATTTTCGTGCTCGGCATACCCGACCCGTATGGTGGAGACCTCCTTGAGTACAAGGCTTGCCGCGATGAGATTATCGGCGCAATTGACGAATTTATCGAGGATGGTATTATATGATCAGAGAATACCAAAGCGGTGATGAGACTTTTATCGCAGAGCTCGAAAAGGAATGCTTTTCCGACCCTTGGAGTGCCGATGCGGTAGCTTTATCTGCCGCCGAGGGTGTACGCTTCTTCGTATATGAAGAAAATGACATTATACTCGGCTATGCAGGACTACAGTCGGTGCTTGACGAGGGCTATATCACGAATATTGCCGTTACAAAATCGGCACGCGGCAGAGGTATCGGTAAAATACTTCTCGCCCACCTTGATGAGGTTGCAAAAGATTCTCTTCTTTCCTTTATTTCGCTTGAGGTCAGGGAATCGAACACCGCCGCAATCACGCTTTATGAAAAGTGTGGATATGAAAACGTGGGCAAACGCCCTGCATTTTACGAAAATCCGCGCGAAGACGCTATCATTATGACAAAAAGAAGGTAAAATAGTGCTTGTTTTAGCCATTGAATCATCCTGCGATGAACCCGCCGCCGCCGTTTGCAGCGGTCGAGAGGTTTTGTCCTCAGTTATAAATACACAGATTGAAGAACATAAAATTTACGGCGGAGTAGTGCCTGAGATTGCTTCACGAAGACACAGCGAAAACATTTCCGCAGTAGTGGAAAAGGCACTCGAGGACGCCGGCATCGGTTATACCAACCTTGACGCCGTTGCCGTAACCTATGCACCGGGACTTATCGGGGCTTTACTTGTTGGAGTAAATTTTGCAAAGGGTCTTGCCCTTTCTCTCGGGATTCCTCTTATCCCTGTTCATCATCTCCGCTCACATATTGCGGCAAACTATATTAACAACGAAAATCTAAAGCCTCCCTTTCTCTGTCTTACCGTTTCGGGCGGCAACACGTTGCTTACCGAGGTGCACGATTACACCGATTTTCACATTATCGGCGGCACACGCGACGATGCGGCGGGCGAATGTTTTGACAAAACTGCCCGCGCTATGGGGCTTGGCTACCCCGGCGGTGTAAATCTTGATAAGGTTGCAACAGAACCCGACTTTGACCGCTATCCCCTGCCCAAACCGAAAGTGGACGGCTCACCCTATGATTTTTCCTTTTCGGGGCTTAAGACCGCCGTTATAAATACCATACATAACGCCTCTCAAAAGGGCTTGGAGATTGATATACCCATCCTTTCAGCAACGGTGCGCAAAAGGGTATGCGATATGCTGATAAATAATACCCTCGCGGCGGCAGAAGACTTTGGTTATAACACCATTGTGCTTGCGGGCGGTGTTTCAGCAAACAGTGAGCTTCGTACCCGACTCGAAGCAGAATGCAGGGCGAAAGGCTATGATTTTTACAGACCTGAGCTAAAATATTGTGGTGACAATGCCGCAATGGTAGGCGTTCAAGCCCACTATGAATTCATGAGTGGCAACACGGCAGACGAAGGGCTTAACGCCTATGCCACAATGCCAATAGATAACATTATAAAGTAACCCACAGAAAGGATAACATATATGCTTTTTACAAGAGATATAGGAATCGACCTAGGCACGGCAAACACCCTCGTTTACCTTAAAGGAAAGGGAATCATAATGCGCGAGCCCTCGGTTGTGGCTTATGATGTAAGGAACGATGCCGTTCGTGCCGTTGGTACCGAGGCAAAGGAAATGATAGGCAGAACACCCGGCTCAATTGTTGCTGTTCGTCCTCTTAAAAACGGAGTTATTGCCGACTATGACGTTACTGCGGCAATGCTTAAAAGATTTATTAAGGAATCCCTCAAGGGCTCGCTTATTTCACGCGTTCGCGTTGTAATCTGCGTTCCCGCAGGTGTTACCGAGGTTGAAGCCCGTGCAGTACACGATGCAGTAAAACAGGCAGGAGCAGTTGACGTTGACATAGTAGAAGAGCCTATGGCAGCCGCCGTTGGTGCGGGTCTTCCCATTTCGGATGCTACAGGTAATATGATTGTTGATATCGGCGGTGGCACAAGCGAGGTTGCCGTTATTTCCCTTGGTGATATTGTTACTGCGCAGTCTATACGTACTGCGGGAGATGACCTTGACGAGGCAATCATTAACTATATCCGCAAAAAGCATAATCTCCTTATCGGCGAGCGCACTGCTGAGCAGTTAAAGATTGAAATAGGCTCGGCTATGCCATACGACAATGAAAAAACGGTTGAAATAAAGGGCAGAAATCTGCTTGACGGTCTTCCGAAAAACGTTGTTATTTCCTCCGAGGAGATAAGAGAGGCAATGAGCGACACCCTCGATGTTATTATTGAGTGCATCCGTACGACATTGGAGAAGACACCCCCCGAGCTTTCTGCCGATATTATTGAAAACGGCATTACCCTTACGGGCGGTACAGCACTTCTCCGTGGATTTGCCGAGCGAATCGAAAAGGAAACTGGTATGAACGTGCGTGTTGCCGACAATCCGCTTGACTGTGTTGTTGAAGGCACCGGCAAGCGACTCGAGGCAGGTCACGGCTTTGACACATACGTATTCCGCAGAAACAAAAACTACAGATAAGGTGAGTTAAATTGCGTTTTTTCTTCAGAAGCAGACAATTTAAAATCTTCCTTGCCGTTACAGCATCGGTTATTGCGCTGTCGATAGTCCTTTCTCTCATCGGCGGTTATATTTCGCCGCAGGCAGGCATACTGCAGACCATAACCGAGCCCTTTAAGGCACTTGCCGCAGGGGTTAAAAATTCTATTGACAACCTTGACACAAAACTTAACAAATCGGATGAGCTTTTAGATGAAAATGAAGCGTTGCAAGAAGAAATTAACAGCCTTCGCGACAAGCTTGTTGAGTACGAGTCAGCTATAAACGAGAATGAGTTTTTAAAGGATTTTCTTGAGATTAAGGAGCAGAACCCCGATTTTGAGTTTTGTCCGGCACTTATTTCCTCGCGTGACCCCGATGATGAGTTTAGTGGCTTTACGGTAAACCGAGGTACCCACGACGGCGTCAAGCTTTACGACCCCGTTATTACCGATGCGGGTCTAGTAGGTTATATCACAGAGGTCGGCTTTTCTTCCTCAAAGGTTACTACCGTCCTCAACCCCTCTCTCACCTGCGGAGCTTATTCTGTAAGAACAAACGACGCCGGAATTGTTTCGGGTACCAGAGATTTCGCCCTAGAAGGGCTTACCCGTCTTTACAATATTCCCCGTACCTGCACCATTGCGGTTGGTGATATTATTGTAACCTCGGGTGGCGGCATCTTCCCCGACAAGGTTATTATTGGTACCGTTAAGAATATCGAAAGCGACCCTGTAACCTCCTCCCTTTATGCCGTTATAGAGCCGACAGTCAACCTTGAAGAGATAAGAAACGTTATGATTATAACCTCCTTTAACGGTCAGGGCGAGGCTCTGCCGACCGACGGTAAATAGCCTATGAAAAACAGTAGTAAGCAAATAATTTCCTTTATAATAAACGCAGTTTTTATACTGCTTTTATACATTCTCCGCTACTCAGGGATTATGACCCTTAAAATCGGGCAAGCAGTACCCATAACACTTATTCCCTTCGTGGTTGCCGTTGCAATATTTTACGGCGAGTGGTGGGGTGCTTCGGTCGGCTTTTTTGCAGGGGCGCTTATGGACGGCTCTATGAGCGGCTCCTCCTGCTTCAACACACTCGTGGTAATGCTTATCGGGCTGATTGTAGGTGTGCTTGCCTCCTATTTTATGAACAAAAATATCCGCTCTGCCGCCTGTCTGTCACTCGGCGCGGCATTTGCTTATCTTTTTACAAAGACATTGTTTTTCTATTCCTTCCGCTCAATTCCTACGGGAGCAGAATACTATAGTCTTTACTTTATCCCTACCGTTTTTTACACGGCACTTTTCATAGTTCCCTTTTATTTTCTTGAAAAGAAGCTCCGTACACTTTAAATTTTTAAACTTGCAAAGAAGGAGGTGCAGGAATGGCATTTCAAAAAAGACAAAAGACGAGGCTTTCGGCATTGGCGGTTTTTATGGCGATAATTATGTTGGTTTATACCATACGCGTTTTCTCGCTTCAGATTCAAAATGCCGAAACCTATATTAATCAGGCGCTCGGTATTTCCTACCGTACCGTAGCCGTTAAGGCACAACGCGGCGAGATTCTTGACTCTGACGGCAGAAAAATCGCTGTTAACCGCGAGGGCTATAATATAGTTTTTAACAAGGCATACCTTAAAACCGAAAAGATGAATTCTACCATTCTTGCCCTTATAAACCTTCTTGAAGACCGAAACGGCGAGTGGTTTGACAATCTTCCGATAACCAAAACTGCCCCCTATTCCTTTGAAGGAAGCGATGCGGCAATTTCGAAACTGAAAAACACCCTTGGGCTTGCCCACTATTCATCGACAGAAAACTGCATCGACAAGATGCTTCTCGACTATGAACTTGCAGATTACAACGAGTCCGTTGCCCGAAAGATAATGGGTGTACGCTACACCATAGAAATATCTGATTTTTCCATCTCAAATCCTTATACCTTTGCAGAGGACATATCCTCCGAAATTATGCAGATAGTACTTGAATCAGGTATGCTTCTCGACGGTGTTTCGATTGACATTATGCCCTTTAGAGAGTACGTTGACGGCACGATTGCGCCCCATATAATCGGCACTATCGGTCCTATCTATGCCGAGGAATGGGACAAATACAAGGGCAAGGGCTATTCCTACAGTGATAAGGTTGGCAAAAGTGGTATTGAACTTCTTGCCGAGGAATATCTCCACGGTACAGACGGCGAAATCACCTACAAAATTGATTCAAAGGGTAATATTCTCTCGCAAGAGGTAACCAAAATGCCAATTGCGGGCAAGACGGTTGTCCTAACCCTTGACAAATCAATTCAGAAAGCAACCCAGGACGCCCTCGCTAATGCAATTTTAGAGCAACAAAAGCTTGGCGGCACTGCAACAGCAGGTGCGGCTGTTATGATGGACCTTAAAACGGGAAATGTTATAGCCAGCGCAAACTATCCATCTTTTGACCTTAACACCTATCGCGAGGTTTATAACAACCTGCTCAGTGACCCACTCACTCCCCTTAACGACCGCGCATTTTCGGGAATTTATCCTCCCGGCTCGACTGTCAAGCCCCTTGTTGCTATTGCGGCGCTTGAAAACGGGCATCTTGATTATGACGAGCATATCCGCTGTGTCGGAACCTATAACTATTTTTCCGATTACACGCCGAGCTGTATGTTCGTTCACGGAAGCACGGGGCTTAACCGCGCAATCCAGAAATCCTGCAACTATTTCTTCTATGAGCTTGGAAAACGAATGGGCGTTACAACAATGCTCGACTATTTCACAAAATTCGGTCTTGGCTCGGATACTGGTCTTGACCTACCTTCCACCTCGGGACTAATGATTAAGGCAGAAACCGAGGGTCTTGGCGGTGCTACTCTCCAAACGGCTATCGGTCAGATGAACGCCTTTTCTCCCCTCCAGCTTGCAAGCTACACCTCAACCCTTGCAAACGAGGGCACTCGCTATAAGGCAAACCTTATAAGCCGTGTTACCTCTTACGATATGAGAACCGAGTTTTTTGCCGCAGAGCCCACAGTCCTTGAAAGCTTTTCCATTGACGAAAAGGTCATTGCAACGGTAAAAGAAGGTATGCTCTCGGTTACGGAGGAGGGCGGTACGGGAAGCCCCGTATTTAAAGACTATCCCATAAAGGTTGGCGGAAAGACGGGTACCTCTCAGGTTAATGACGGTGCCGAGCACTCGGTGTTTATTGCCTTTGCGCCTTATGATAATCCGCAGATTGCAATTTCGGTAATACTGGAGCACGCAAACTCAACTCCTGCGGTTACAAGTGTTGCCAGAGCTATGTTTGACGCCTATTTCTTTGGCGGAGAGAACTCGGCAGACACCACTCCTCCCTTCATAGTTTTGGAGTGATATTTGTTTGACAAATGCCCGTATATATGATAAATTTATATACACGGCGGTTTTACCTTTTAAAGTAAAGGATGGTTTTCTTATGAATAAGACTATTGCCGTTGTAAGTGGCAAGGGCGGTACGGGAAAAAGCACCTTTTCGCTTAATCTGGCGGTTGCCGCGTCCCACACCGCGCAAGTTCTTCTTATTGATATGGATGCAGGTATGCGCTGTCTTGACCTTTTACTCGGCGTTTCGGAATCGGTCGTTATGGATGCAGCCGACGTTATGGATGGGGCAGATATCGAAACTGTTGCTGCCGCCTCCCCTCTTTATAAAAACGTTTTTCTTCTGCCCGCGCCGACATCTGCCGACAAGGTAAACGCAGAAGGCTTTGCCGCCCTTTTAAAGACCGCGGCAGAAAAATTCGACCTCGTGATAGTCGATTTCCCTGCAGGAAGCGACTACACCCTTTATCAAAAGCTTCCGCTCGATTGTGAAATCGTTTGTGTCTGCAATCCCGACCCCGTTTCGGTAAGAGATGCCGCCGCTTGCGGACAGGCTATCAGAAAGACAGGCAAAAAAGGCTATCTTGTTATAAACAAGTACAGCTACAAATACATACAAAACGGCAGATTCAAAACCCTTGACGATATACTCGACGAAGCGGGGCTTCAGCTTCTCGGCATAGTTCCCAAATCGGACGATTTCGTATATTCCTTCTCGACCGGCAAATGTCCCAAAAGAGGACGCGGAGCGAGAGCCTTCAAAAGAATTTTTCGCAGGATATCAGAGCAAAACGTACCCCTGCCCAGACTCAAAAAAATATAAAAAGGAGAAAGAACATAAATGAACATTGCACTTATCGCACACGACGCAAAGAAAGAACTTATGGCGCAGTTCTGCATTGCTTATTGTGGAATTCTCAGCCGGCATACACTACTTGCCACCGGCTCCACGGGCAAGATTGTTTCTGAGGCTACCGGACTTGAGATTATTAAGTTTATGAGCGGAAGCCACGGCGGAGCACAGCAGATTGCCGCACGCATTGGTTGTGATGAGATTGATATGCTCCTTCTCTTCCGCGACCCGATGGGCTCTAAACCCAACGAGCCCGATGAAAACGCCCTTCTTCGCCTTTGCGACATTCATCAGATTCCAGTTGCTACAAATATTGCAACGGCAGAGGTGCTAATCCACGGTCTTGACCGCGGCGACCTTGATTGGCGCGAAATCGTAAACCCAACAAACAAATAAAAGCTACTCCGACACGATAAATGTCGGAGTAAATACTGTATATGGAGATATATTATGGCAGAAATCAATAAGGCACCAAGAGGTACAAACGACGTTTTACCCTCTGATGTACACAAATGGCAGTACCTTGAACATACACTTATCGACACCGCTTCTCTTTACGGCTTTAAGGAGATTCGCGTGCCCGTATTTGAACATACCGAGGTCTTTACAAAGAGTGTTGGTGACACTACCGACGTTGTTCAGAAGGAAATGTACACCTTTACCGACAAGGGCGACCGTTCAATCACACTACGCCCCGAATTTACAGCAGGCGTAATACGTTCTATTATCGAAAATTCGCTTACTGCGGCAGCACTTCCCGTAAAGGTTTGTTATACTGGCGGTTGCTACCGCTATGAAAAGCCGCAAGCAGGCAGACTCAGAGAGTTCCATCAGTTCGGTGTTGAGTGCATAGGTGCCGCTTCTCCCGCCGCCGACGCAGAGGTTATCTGTCTTGCAGACAGCCTTCTTAAAAGCATTGGTATAAACAAGATTTCTCTTGAAATCAACTCTATCGGTTGTCCTGAGTGCAGAGCAAAGTATCACGCCGCACTTAAGGAATATTTTACCGCCCGTGAGTCGGAGCTTTGCGAAACCTGCCGCGACCGACTTGGCAGAAACCCCATGAGAATCCTCGATTGCAAATCTCCCATTTGCGGCGATATTGCAAAGGATGCTCCCGTAATGCTCGACTATCTTTGCGACAACTGTGCAGCTCATTTTGAGGGTGTGAAGAAACGGCTTGACACCGTTGGCGTCAGCTACACCGTAAACCCCAAAATTGTTCGCGGTCTTGATTACTACACAAGAACTGTATTTGAGTTTGTGTCAGGCGATATCGGCGCGCAGGCAACCGTTTGCGGTGGTGGTCGCTACGACGGACTCCTTGAGCAGATGGGAAGCCAACCATTCCCCGCACTCGGCTTTGCGATGGGTGTTGAACGACTTCTTATGGTACTCGAAAGCCAAAGTGCAGAAATTCCAGAGCCCCCGAAATGCGATATTTATATTGCATCTATGGGCGATGCTGCAACACTTAAGGCGGCGCTTCTCTCGGAGCAGCTTCGACGCGAGGGCTTTGAGGCTATTTACGATATAGTCGGCAGAGGTCTTAAGGCGCAGATGCGCTATGCAAACAAAATCGGTGCCGCTTACACCGTAGTCCTCGGTGACTCGGAGATTGAAAGCGGAAAAGCAAAGCTCAAACGTATGGAAAACGGCGAAGAAACTGAAATTGAGCTTGAAAATTTAGTGGAAGCTATTTATGAAAAGAAAATAGCCGAGCTGACAGAGGAATATGATATATAAGTAAAAGGGCGTTTTAAAAACGCCCTTTTTTATTCCACTTTGCAACCTGGGTAGTAGTGAAGCAGTATTTGCTTATAGGTTTTGCCTTGCATTGCAAGATAATGAGCTCCGAATTGGCTCATTCCTATGCCGTGTCCGTATCCGCGAACAGTAAATGTGAATTTTTCTCCCTCAACCGCGATATCAAAATTTGCCGAGCGAAGGGAGAGTGCTTTTCGGATATTGCCGCCCGATATACTCTTTCCTCCAATAACGGCGGTCAGCACGGTACCCGTTTCGGTACGGGTAATTTCGCCCACCCAGCCCGAGCCGTCGCCCGAGAGTGAAACGTAATCGGCAAGCTTGTTCTTCAGCTCGTCTGCGGTAAATTCCGCAGTTGAAAGATAGTTTGGCGAAAGCTTATCGCCCGAGGAGTCGACCGAGGTGAGATAGGCATAGTTTCCACCCCATGTGTCGGCGGCATTTTCGGTCTTTCCCGAAGAAATCGCATGATAGGCGGCAAGTATCAGCTTTCCGTCGTAGGTTATTTTTTCATACAACACGCTTTTAACGGCCGAACGAATTTTTTCCTCATAGGTTGGCGCATTTTCACCCCATTTTGCCATAGCCTCATCATAAGGTATAAAGGCTTGGTCGATAGAGGAATCATCGGTTATATCATAGTCTCCCTCATTTTTCGCAGCCTTGCACATAGCGTAGGTATATGCCGCAACAGCTTGGGCTTTAAGAGCTTCGGTTTCATAGAGGGCAGGCATTTCTGCAGCTACCACCGAAAAGAGGTAATCCTCAACCGTCATTTCTACAATTTCGCCCGATTCGTGAAGCAAAACCCTTATAGTTTCGTGATTTTCAGGCAGGGGCGACAGATAATAGTCCCCTATTGCGGGAAGCGAAGCGCCAGCCTTTGGTATACCGCCTGCCGCAAGGGGTAAAAAGAGCATCGAAAAGGCGAGGACTGCCGCCGCTACCATGTAAATTTTCTTCATAAAGCATCCCTTTCTTTTTATGTTGACTTTTATCCCCCTTAATTATAAAATATATATGTTAGATATTAAAATTTCATTCCTTGGAGGAAAATGCTTTGAGCAAAAAACAAACCTATCTTTTCGCTTTTCTTTCTACCGTAGTTGCGGTTGCCCTTCGCTCGGCAATGCTTTTTTTTACCATTGATGCCAAAAGCGGATTTATAAAGGCTGAATATTTATTCTTTGGCTTTGCAATTTTAGCCATCATCATTCTTGCCGCGCTTTTAATCTTTGTCTTTTCTTATATTTCAAAGTCAAGCTGCGAATGGAAAGAGGCGGGAAATCCCATTTTCCGCCTTGCATCGGCTTTCCTTGCCCTTGTAATTATTTACGATACCTTTTTTCAAAATGGCGGAGTTACAGGTTGGCAACGCACGGTGGAGCTGATACTCGCTATTGTCACCACGATAACACTAATTATGGCGGCACTTGGAGACAACGTCAAACGCCCTGCCCTTTTGTCGGTAGTGCCAGTGCTCTACTGGTTTATGCGGCTTGTAATCGTTTTTACCGCCTTTTCTTCCCTCGCCACAATTCCTGACAACGTTTTTGAGCTTTGCGCTCTTTGTCTTACCCTTATTTCTTCCCTTTGGTATGCAAAGGTTGTATGTCTTGGAGTTGAGGGTAAGCAAAGGGCATTTATGGAGCCCGTTTTTCTCACTACCGCCTTTGTTTGCTTTACAGCGGCAATCCCCCGTGCTGCGGTTATCCTCTCGGGAAGCGAGTCCCTGCTTCACAAAACAGGTCTTCCCGTTATGACACCGATAGCAGCGGGCATTTATTTCCTTGTTTTCGCATTATCAAATACCATAGGACGCGAAAAATAAGATGATAATTTTTGCCGCCTAAAAGAAAAATTCCATGCAAGGCGGGATTTGACTATAGTTTAAACGCAGCATATTTTATTACATATGCACGGATGAGAAACAAAAAATATTGTGCGATTTTGTAGGGAATGGCGTTTACGACATCCCGAAAAATTCCGCTAACAAAAAAGACCCATACGGGTCTTTTTGTTATATTCTAACCTTTTCTTCGATAATGTCGGCGGCGTTATCCATATAGGATACGTTAAATTTCTCAAATTCGCCTCGATCTGCAAGGTCGGCAAGGCGGACGTCGATCGGCACCTGGGCGAGCATTAAGCAGTCAAGCTCCTCTGCAACCGTTTCGGTTTTGCCCTCGCCGAAAATTCTGAACTCCGCGCCGCAATCGGGACAGCAGACGTAGCTCATATTCTCAACAATTCCTAGCACGGGAACATTCATAAGGGTTGCCATTTTGTATGCCTTCTTGACAATCATCGAAACGAGATCCTGCGGTGAGGTTACTATTACGATGCCGTCGATGGGAAGCTGTTGGAATACGGTAAGCGGTACGTCGCCCGTTCCGGGAGGCATATCAACAAACATATAGTCAACGTCGCCCCATACAACGTCACTCCAGAACTGTGTTACCGCGCCTGCAATAACGGGACCACGCCAAACAACGGGGGTTTCCTCGCTTTCAAGCAGGAGATTTATCGACATTACCTTTGTGCCATCGGCGGTCTGCATCGGTAAAATGCCAAACTCACTGCCCTCAGCTCTGCCCTTTATACCAAACATTTTAGGGATAGAGGGCCCTGTAATATCGGCATCGAGGATTGCAGTACTGTAGCCCTTTCTGCGCATAAGGGTTGCCAGCATAGCGGTAACAAGGCTTTTACCAACGCCGCCCTTTCCCGAAACAACACCGATAACCTTTTTAACGCTGCTGTTTACGCCAAGCTGTGCCTTTTCTATTTCGTGACTTCCTGCCTTCGAACAGCTACTGCAGTCACCGCTGCAGGAAGTATCGTTACATTTTCTTTCTTCAGACATTTTGAAGCTCCTTTTCAAATCATATATTTATATTATATCACTTGAAATTCATTTTTCAAGGTAGCTCTATAAGAAATTTGTAACGATTTTTTTATTTGAACATTGTGGTGAATAGGTGAATTCGTCTATTCTGTCGCCACTATAGAAATATTTAATTTCCTTTTGGGGCTCGGAATCAAAGGTGTCTATAATAATCAGCTTTATCTTCATTTTTTCGGGTATTATGCTTTTTATGTAGACCGATGCGCTCATTCCGACCCGCACGTTATCACGCGACTCGGCAAGCCCCGCAAGATTTGGGGCAAGCTCTACGAAAATTCCATAGCTTTCAACACTTCTGACCACCCCGAAAACGGTCTGCCCTTGAGTAAAAAGCTCAGCATTTTCTTCCCACGTGCCTAGAAGCTCCTTATGCGAGAGTGTGATTCTGCCGTTTTCAATATTACGAATTATTACCTTTATATCATCACCCACCGAAAATCTGTCTCTTGGGTGTGAAATTCGGGAAACCGAAATGGAATCTATAGGAAGTAGAGCAATATTACCGCAACCGACGTCGCAAAATGCACCGAAGGACTCAAGATGAGTAACCCTTGCGTCTATTATGTCCCCGACAGTATGCTCACGAAGAAGTCTCTCCTTAGCGATTCTGCCTGCCTCGCATCGGGAAAGCAGTGCATATTCTCTGCCGTCCTCGTTTATTATATCCTTTACAGTAAAGCAAACCGCCTTTCCGACTCGGGAAATAAGGGCAATATCACGGGTTTCTCCCTCTTTTATTCCGAGTGCGCCCTCGGTTCGTGGTATTATTCCCTTCATACTGCCGAGATTTACGAGCAGATTATGGTCATTGTCGCACATATAGGCACGCGATTCAAGAATTTCACCCGAATCGATCGCCGCTTCAAGCCTTGCTTTGGAATATACTCCTCTTTTGTTGTCACTTTTTTCGGTAAGCCAACCCTCGGGGCAGCAAGTCATCATTATTATCAACCTTTCCTTTTTCTTTATAAAAATATATGAAAGGCTTTGATTAATAATGAATAAATATTAAAAGTCGGCAGAGAAAATCTGCCGACTTTAACTATTTTAAGAATCCGTTTACAATCTGTTCTTCGGCTGCGGCTTCGGTAAGTCCGAGTGTCATAAGCTTAATAAGCTGTTCGCCTGCAATCTTTCCGATTGCCGCCTCGTGAATCAGAGACGCCTCGGCGTGGTTTGCCATAATTTCGGGTACTGCGCTGACTGAGGCAGAATCCATAATAATAGCATCACATTCGGTATGACCCGAGCAGATGTTGTTTCCGTTTACATGGGAAACGAAAAGCTGACGGGAGTTATCCTTTGCAACCGAGCGTGAAATAACGTGACAGCTTGAATTTTCGCCGTCGAGGTCAACCGTAAATCTCGTTTCGGCATATTGCTCGCCGTGGGTCATTATCTTTTCGCCGACGATAAGTGTCGCGCCCTCCGCGAGCTTTGCGGTAGTTTCACGAACGGTGCTGTCAACGCCCTTAATCTGTGCCGTTTCCATCTCCATATATGCATTTTCTGCGAGTTCAACTATTGTGGTGGGGTTCATAATATTTTTACCGTTGCCGTCGCCCTCGCCGTAGTGCTTTTCGATATATTTAAGCTTTGCATTCTTCTCTAAATAGAATGCGTGAATTCCGCTATGTTCACTCGACTCACTTCCGCCGTTATGAATTCCACAGCCTGCGACTATTGTTATATCACAGTCCTCGCCAACATGAAAATCGTTATAAACAAGCTCCTTAAGACCACTCTGTGAGAGTAAAACCGGAATGTGGACACTCTCGTTTTTGGTGCCCGCCTTGATATAAATATCAATGCCCGGCTTGTCCTCTTTTTTTACAATTTCAATGTTTTCGGAGGAGTTTTTACCATGAAGTGCACCGTTTATGCGAAGAGAATATGCACCCTGCGGCACCTCGTGAATGCCTGCAACCTGCTCGAGCAGACTCTTCTGTATAGCGTCCATTAGTTACCCTCCTGCTGAAGTCGGCAACCCGTATTCATAAGAATATGGGGCAATATTTCTTCCTTAGATCCAATCTTATCAATCTCGCCTGCTTTGAGAAGTATTACCTTATCGGCAATATTCAGAATTCTCTCCTGATGAGAAATTATCATAATAGAGCCGTGGCTACGCTCGTGCATACGCTCAAAAACCTTGATAAGGCTGTTAAAGCTCCAAAGGTCAATTCCTGCCTCGGGTTCATCAAAGATTGAAAGCTTTGTGCCGCGGGCATTTATCATTGCAATCTCAATTCTTTTAAGCTCGCCGCCCGAAAGAGAAGCATTTATCTCACGGTTGATATAATCCTTTGCGCAAAGTCCTACCTCGGAAAGATACTGACAAGCCTCACCAACCGAAAGCTTTTTGCCCGAAGCAAGGGAAACCATATCCATAACCGTAATGCCCTTGAAACGGACGGGCTGCTGAAAAGCAAAGCTGATGCCCGAGTTGGCACGGTCGGTTATAGACATATCGGTAATATCGACACCGTCAAGAAAAATCTTTCCGCTTGTTGCAGGAAGAATACCCGCAATAACCTTTGCAAGGGTAGACTTGCCGCTACCGTTAGGTCCCGTGATAGCGACAAATCTCTCGTCTATTTCTAAGTTTATGTTCTTTAAAATCTGTATGTCTCCAACTGAATAGGAAACATTTTCAAGTTTTAACATCAATTATCTCCAATTATTATTTTTTAAGAAGTGCGAGGATTTCCTTGCCGTTCTCTACAACAGCCTCGGCAACTCCCGTCTTATAGCGAGAGGTTCGAGCCTCATAGCCGCCCTCGTCAAAGGCAGACTTTACAGGAAAATATCCCTCGTATCCATTAACAAGACCGCAGGGCATAATCATATCGAAGCCCTCGGTGTCCTTAATCTTTACGCCAACCTCGGTAAAGGGCTCACCTGGGACGCCGACAAGGGCAACGTTTCCAAGTCTTATACCGCACATTCCGAGATTAAACTCATATGGTCCGTTTTCAAGTTCGCACATACGAATTGCCTCGGCAACAACGGTCGTAAGTTGCATTGCCTTGAAAGGAATCTCTTCATCGCGTCCCTGTTCGTGAAGCTCCTTATACTTGTGTGCAAGGGGTAATTCTGAAGGATCCGGCACATTTGCAGGAACAGTTACAGTCTTCTGAATCATATCAATAGAGTCAACATCCACATACTCCACCTTGTCATAAACCTGAAGAACGGTGCCTGCAAGGGCGCGGCCTACGAAACGGGCCATTCCGGGACTCTTCATCTCGTTATCAAAGCTGATTTCGGTATCGTTCATATCGCCGCCTGCGGGGTGAACGTTTGTTGAGCCGACGTCGCCCTGAGCGCCTGCGATAAAGATACACTTTACTCCGTCGAGTGCCTTGTCAAGTGTCTTATACATCCAATGCGGCCAGTCGGCAGAAATAAGCTCTCCGTTCACAGTATCTGCATGAACACCGTAGTTTACTATAACTACATCCTCTTTGCCCTCACGGCTGAAGCGGAGCACATGTACTCTCTGATCAAGCTCACCGATGGGTCCTACGATGTCGGGGTCATTAATGGGCGGGCAGGTAAAGGTGGAGCCATCCTTCATACGATAGCGGCGGATATAAGCCACTCTTTCGGGAGCCCAGCCTGTTGCAAAGCCCATTTTTGCAGGTGTAAGGTCTGCAAGAGCCATAACTGCGGCATCAACCATTCGGCCGGTTACAAAGCGTGTATATTCATTAATAGCTGGGTTTTTGCTGCCGTCAAGTGTGGCGCCAATATCTGCCGCGGTGTGGCTGTGTGTTGCGGAAATGAAGATATTATCCTTTGAAACACCTGTTGCTTCTTCGATTTTCTCAGCACAAAGCTTTGCATGAGGAGTTTTCAGAAGACAGACATCTACGCTCAGCACGATTATCTTCTTACCATCACATTCAAAAGCTATACCGCTGATATTAGTATCGTCCAAAAAGCCCCTTGCATGACGGGGTACATAATATCCTGCAATGCTGATTCCAAGGGGGGGATTTATATTTACTTTAGAAAAGCCTACGTTTAGTTTGTTCATATTTATTTCTCCTTATGTTCATTTAAATATTTTTACTGCACTACATTATTCCATCGTTGGTAACCGGAGTATATTCTGGATTAACGCGCCATGCTCTACTTACTAAAGACACTCTTTGCACATCGATAACCATAAGAGCCGTTTGCAAGCGGCGAGTTTAATATTAGTTCTTGCAAATCTACTTTTAAGATAAATCGGTGTGCCCATTAAAACTTGCAGATTTCTCCTCCAAGCATAACCTTTTGAACTACAAACTTATCGTCAACAAACACGAGGTCGGCAAGCTTGCCACGCTCGATGCTGCCAAAATCCGCACCCATTCCGATGGCTCTTGCAGGGGTGGTGGAAGCCATTATAAATGCTTCGCAGATACCGCAGCTGGTGCTTCTCATAATATTGAGAGCAGCCTGATTCATAGTGAGTCGGCTTCCCGAAAGACCGCCGTTGGGGTCGAAGCTGAGGTCGGTTATATGGGCATATTTTGCAGGGGTCTCGCCTACATCGATACAATGGTCGGTTATAAGCACAACCCTGTCTACACCCTTTGTATGTATAAGAAGCTGCTGCATATCAGAGCTTACGTGGAGACAATAAGAGTCGCTTATAAGCTCGCAGTAGATATCATTATTCTGCCAACAATATTCATCGGGACCGTAGTTACGAGTGCCCCTGCCTCTACCGGTCTTTCTGCCAGTTGCACACATTGTGTGGGTCTGAATTCTGGGCTCGAAACGGGAAAGTGCGCGAATCTCGTCGGGCGTAGCTTCGGTATGACCAATTGCAAATATAGTTTTTGGATTAACCTTGCGGCAATACTCCATAAACTCGTCAACATTTTCCACCTCAGGTGCGATTGCCCAAACAGTTGCAAGAGAGCCTGCCTCATCCACAAGAGCCTTGTATTCTTCGACAACTACTCCGTGACGCCAAGGATTCTTAATCGCATTTGCGCCGTAGTTCGGGTTCATATAAGGACCTTCAAAATAAATTCCTTTAATTGTTGGTGCATTCTTTATATTTTCCTTTAATGCGCGCACTGCTGCGATAATTGTATCGAAATTCATCGAATAAAAGGGTGTTGCAAGAAGACTTGTTGTGCCATGCTTCAAATGAAATTCTGCCGCCTTTGCAGTATCGAAGCTAGTAGAATAATCGCCTCCATCATGTACATGAATGTCAACAAAGCCAGGTCCGACATATGCGCCACCTGCATCAATGGTTTCATAAGCTTCGGGAAGATCGATCTCCCCCGCTCTCGCATAATCAGCAATTCTATTATCCTTTACGAGCAACTCACCACCGTAAATAATACCGCGCTCAAGAACGATATTAGCATTTTTAATAAGTGTAAATTTCATTACGCTTCCTCCTTTAAGGAACACAAGTATACACATTAATTATAATACACTATGATTTAGATTGCAATATCCAAAGCCAGATATTTTCGATAGATTTCAGTACAATATTGCAGGTTTAACGCCGATTTGCAATATCCGCGCAATAAGAAAGCCGCTTGAATCTTTCAAGCGATTTTAAGCAAAGGGAAAACGGGAAACGAGTAAGACTTTTTTCCAGTATTAAATTCGTAACGAAATTATATTGTTCCGAAGTCGAGCCGAATATTGCAAAAAAAGAGACCCTGTTCGGGCCTCTTTTAAAAGACTTATAGTAATCTAAATTACTTAAGCTCAACGCCTGCGCCAACCTCTTCGAGCTTAGCCTTAATAGCCTCAGCTTCATCCTTAGAAACTGCTTCCTTGAGGGTCTTGGGAGCGCCGTCAACAAGAGCCTTAGCCTCAGCAAGTCCGAGACCAGTGATCTCACGAACTGCCTTGATAACCTTAATCTTTTCTGCTCCTGCAGATGCGAGAACTACGTCAAACTCAGTCTTCTCTTCAGCTGCTGCTGGGCCGCCTGCTACGGGAGCTGCTACTGCTACAGCAGCTGCTGCAGATACGCCAAACTCCTCTTCTACTGCCTTTACGAGCTCAGAAAGCTCAAGAACGGTAAGAACCTTAAGTTCTTCAATGATAGCTGTTACTTTCTCAGATGCCATTGTAATTTCCTCCAATAATTGTTTTAATTTTAGTTTTATTTAATTTTTTTGCTGATTATTCAGCTGCAGCTTCGCCGTTTTTATCAACGATTGCCTGTACGGCACGAGCGAAGGATGCCATAGGTGCCTGGAATGCACCGAGAACGGTTGCGAGAAGAACGTCTCTGGTGGGAAGCTTTGCGAGAGACTCAACAACTTCAACATCAATAGCCTTACCATCGAGGTAACCAGCCTTGATTTTGAAATTCTCATGAGAATCTGCGAACTTCTTGAGGATTCTTGCTGCTGCAACATGGTCGTCCTTAGAGATTGCGATTGCGGTGGTGCCTTCGAGAACAGAGCCCATTCCTTCGAGCTCGGTGCCTGCGATTGCACGCTTGATAAGAGTGTTCTTGACTACTGCGTAGTCAACTCCTGCCTCACGAAGCTCCTTACGGAGAACGGTATCGTCGGCAACGGAGGTACCGGAATAATCAACGAGAACTCCGGCAACGGAATTTGAAAGCTTGTCAGAAAGCTCAGCAACGATTGCCTGCTTAGCTTCAAGGACCTTTGCGGTCGGCATAATTTTCACCTCCGAAAATTTGGAAAAAATAAACCTGTCCCCCGAAGACAATAGAGGACAGGCATAAACACACTAAAAGAGTTTGTTTAGAACCTCGGTAGGCGTTCATAACTTATCGCTAACGCGACCTACTGTCTTCGGCTATGACATAATAACACAGATAAACTGTGATGTCAAGTAAAAAATAAATTGAATTTCATTTGGTTAAAATTTTTTGTTTAGACAAGGAGCGACACCGAGCATAGCATACAGATGCATGCCGTGTGTCAGCGACACCGTATAAACTAAAATTTCCACAAATTAGTTGCCATATTTGCTGGTAGCAACCTTTATACCAGGTCCCATAGTAGTAGCGATAACGCAGGACTTGATATACTGACCCTTTGCAGCAGCAGGCTTTGCCTTTGCAATAGCGGTCATAAGGGTATCGATATTCTCAACGAGCTTATCCTTGCCGAAGGAAGCCTTTCCTACGGGGCAGTGGATAATGTTGGTCTTATCAAGACGGTACTCAATCTTACCGGCCTTTGCTTCAGCAACAGCCTTAGCAACGTCGGGAGTTACGGTACCAGCCTTAGGAGTAGGCATAAGTCCACGAGGTCCGAGGATCTTACCAAGACGTCCTACCTGACCCATCATGTCGGGGGTAGCGATAACAACGTCGTAATCGATCCAGCCCTCGTTAGCAATCTTTGCAACGAGCTCCTCTGCACCTACATATTCAGAGCCTGCCTCTTCAGCAGCCTTTGCCTTGTCACCCTTAGCAAGAACGAGGGTTCTTACCTTTTTACCTGTTCCGTTGGGAAGAACTACAGCGCCTCTAACCTGCTGGTCAGCATGACGAGAGTCAACACCCAAACGAACGTGAATTTCTACAGTCTCGTCGAACTTTGCGGTTGCGCTCTTAACAGCAAGCTCGCAAGCATCGCCGAGATCGTAAAGCTTTCCTGTTTCAATAAGCTTTACGCTTTCGTTATACTTTTTTCCGTGTTTCATTAATACATATCCTCCCTAAAAGTGGTTAAATCGGAATTTTCCTCCCACGAGAGAGCCAATTAGTCGACGACTTCAATGCCCATGCTGCGTGCGGTACCAGCTATCATAGACATAGCTGCTTCAACGCTTGCTGCATTAAGGTCGGGCATCTTCTGCTCGGCGATCTTCTTAACCTGCTCACTGGTGATCTTTGCAACCTTGTTCTTGTTCGGTACGCCAGAACCGCTCTCGATGCCGCAGGCCTTCTTAATGAGGACTGCTGCAGGGGGGGTCTTGGTGATGAAACTGAACGAATGGTCTGCATATACGGTAATTACTACCGGAATGATGAGACCTACGTCATTCTTAGTACGTTCATTGAATTCCTTAGTGAACGCCATAATGTTGACGCCGTGCTGTCCCAGTGCCGGACCAACCGGGGGAGCCGGAGTGGCTTTGCCGGCCGGAATCTGCAGTTTGATGTAACCAATAATTTTCTGAGCCATTTTTTGCACCTCCAATATTCGTGGTAACAGTGTTTTTACACTTGGCGGAACGGTCTGATACCCGCTCCTCCCACCGTGACGCTGTTAGCGTCGGCGGCAAAACGCCGCAGGTAATAAAGCAGATTTTCTGCATATTACTAAAGTTAATCAGTCAGCCTTTGCTATCTGATCGAGTAAGAGTTCAACAGGAGTTTCTCTGCCGAACATAGAAATGTTAACATTAACGCTTCCTGCGTCTGTGTCAACAGCTGTAACAGTCGCGCTGTAGCCGCTGAGAGGTCCGTCAATAATGTTAACCATATCGCCAACCTTATATCCAACCTCAACGCTGTGCTTCTCAACGCCGATTGATGCAACCTCCTCATCGGTAAGCGGCACCGGCTTTGATCCCGGACCGACAAATCCGGTAACACCGTGAATGTTACGTACAACGTACCAGGAATCATCGGTTACTATCATCTTTACCATGACATATCCGGGAAAAATCTTCCTCTCATATTCCTTAGTTGTTCCGTTGTCTTTAATTTCGGTAACAGTTTCTGTAGGAATCCTGATATCAATGATAAGATCCTGCATCTTCTGATTCTTTACCTTTTTTTCAAGGTCCGAAGCGACCTTGTTTTCGTAGCCTGAATAGGTATGAACTACATACCATCTTGCTTCATTTGTTCCTGACATATCCTGCCTCCGCAAATTAGGCTATTTTACTGATGGCTTCCATCAGTGAACCGAGTCCCCAATCCACAAGCCAGATAAATGCTCCGACAAGTGCGCTGATTACAAGAACAACAATGGTGTTCTTCACAACATCGCGAAGGGTCGGCCAGGTAATCTTCTTAACCTCACTCTTATAATCGCGAAGGAACTGAATGAATCTGCGCAGAATAGTACGCTTACCCTTTGATTCGCTAACCTCAATATAATCATCAACGAAAAGATGTGCTACACCAAAAGCAAATGCTGCAAACATAACGAGCGAAATTCCGAGGGCAACCCAAGTAGGTGTTGTGGAAATTCTGTCAAGAGGTCTGATTTCGATGAAACGCTCAGGCATCTTGAGCCCCTTAAGATAGATGACAAGCATATAAACTGCATCTACTGCAGCCACTACGGGAGCGGCATATCTCATACCCTTCATCTTGAAGGTAAGAGCAGCAAAAAGTGCGGAGAAAACTGTTAAGAAGAAGCAGAACATAATGTGAGACGATTTCCAAACCTTACCGCCGAAAGCAAGCTCGGCTGCAACGAGAGAAAGGTCTCCGTCTGCTGTTACGATAGTAACAAAGGGCACTACAAAGAAGAGTGCAAGTGCTGCTACCGCGAGGATGATAGCCAGAATCTGACAAGCCTTATTTATAGCTTTCATTTTACATCCTCCTTACTTTGTTTCCTTGTGAACTGTGTGTTTTTTGCAGAACCTGCAGTACTTATTCATTTCAAGTCTGTCAGGGTCATTCTTCTTGTTTTTCATTGTGTTGTAGTTGCGCTGTTTGCACTCTGTGCAAGCGAGTGTGATTTTAACTCTCATGACGGCACCCCCCGTTTTACGGAAATATTTTTAGTTTTTCGGTTTGTCGCCCGAAAAGCCTTGGCCTCCCTCAGACGAAGGCAAAATACAGAAACCCACCACATATTGAAATGTTGGGAAAAACACATACTGCATCTTGTTATCTTCGCTTTGAACCGGATTCTTTGCAAAAAAAAAGAACCTACAGAGGTAGAATGATTATAACATAAACTATCCCGTAGGTCAAGTATTTTTTGTGATTTTTTTAAGTAATATAAAGGTGTGCCCTGTTAAAAAAGGGAATGAAATTGGCTAACTCTGATGAGATCACCTTATGATCAAATTTGAACTCGTCAAAGGTGCATATCACGTCGGCAAAGCCGTCATATCGTGTCCGAGGGACATATCGCTCGCCAAAGGCGAATATCGCGTGCGGTTGCCGTGGGCTCAGACAGAGGACAGGGAAACTCAGGCACAAAGAAAAACTGTTTTTAACCGATACCTTCCTCTTGGAGCAAAGGAAGCTTTAATTATGATATTTTTCGACATATTTCTTCCTCCATCCCTATTTTTTAAACAAAAAAGCACGCAGTTATACAGGGCTCCCCGTACGACTGTGCGCTTTTATAGTTTTATTAATTTTTTGCAGTAATCGGCTTGTCGTCGGGATGTTTACTGCAAGATTATTTTAACATAAATTAACAAAAAATTCAATGCAATTTATTTATGATACTTTCCGCCTTCGGCGATTTTGAAGGCGCGGTAAAGCTGTTCCTCGAGCATTATTCTGAAAAGCTGGTGCGGAAAGGTCATTTTTGAAAACGAGAATCTAAGGTCTGCCCTACTTTTTACCGAAGAGTGCAGTCCGCAGGAGCTTCCTATTATAAAATTGAAAACCCCCGTGCCCAAATTTGCTTTATCCGTAATAAGCGCAGAAAATTCGGTGCTTTCCATCTGCTTGCCCTCGATGCACATTGCAACCGTATATGAACCTTGCTCGATTTTTTTAAGAATTTTGTCGGCTTCGGTTTTAAGTGCCGCTTCTATTTCGGCGGCAGACGGGTTATCCGACAGTCTTTCGGGCTCAAACTCGATTATATTTACCTTTGCATAGGCAGAGAGTCTTTTTTCATATTCCGCGGAGGTATCGCGAAGATGTTTCTCTTTAAGACGACCGAGGCAGATGATATTTATCTTTATCATAGGCTTATAATTCTTCCTCCCTCGGTCGGTGCTATATATAATATGTAGTCTCCGTCACGCGCTCCTGCCGAAAAGAGGGATGCCTTTACTGCGGCTTCTGCCTTTTCGGGGGTGTTGTTGTTCTCAGAAAGGTGGGCAAGAACGAATCTTCTCGTACCATTTTTAAAAAGCTCTCCGCAAAGGGATGCGGCAACGGCATTTGAGAGGTGTCCACGCACTCCCGAAACTCTGAGTTTCAAATCGGGTGTGTAGGGCCCGAGGCGAAGCATCACGGGGTCGTGATTTGATTCTATCATAACGAGGTCTGCACCCATAACGCCACTTCTTACACAATCCGTGACAATTCCGAGGTCGGTACAAACAGCAACGGTCAGCTCGTCTGACAGCTGTATTCTATATCCGCTTGAACCGACACAGTCATGGCTTGTGGCAAAGCGGGTAACCCTGAAGCCTGAAAGCTCGAGGCTATTCGTATCGTCTATGTAGATGCGCTCATTTTTATCGGTTAAAATTTTATGAAATTCGAGGGAATAAACGGTATCGCGGGATGCGATTACGGGGATGGCGAGCTTTTTAAGGAGGGTTTTAAGCCCCGAAACGTGGTCGCCGTGCTCGTGTGTTATAAGCACAGCCTTTATTTTTGTAATATCAAGCTCGCGCACTTCGAGTGCCTCTCTTATCCTTTTAAAAGAAACCCCTGCATCGACAAGCAGCGCCGCATTTCCGTTTTCTATATAGGTACAATTTCCTTTGCTACCCGAAAAAAGCGGACAAAACTTTGCCATTTTACTCCCCACCTTTTTATAATATGCGCCGCAGGCACCTATTTCTATTGCCTATTGCCTTTATATATAATAAGGAGGGCGATTGCCCTCCTATATGATTTTAGTTAGCTTTTAAAACAGTAACGCCGCCGGGAACGGTTATTCTCTTTATATCTGCGCCGAGTGCCGAGAACTTTTCAACAACCATTTCGTAGCCTCTATCAATATAGTCTATAGAGTCAATCTCGGTTGTGCCGTCGGCCACAAGCCCCGCAATTATCATAGCAGCACCGGCGCGAAGGTCGTTGGCCGTTACCTTTGCGGCTTTAAGGCCCTTAACACCCTTAATCACAGCGGTTTTTCCGTCTACCTTTAAATCAGCACCCATAAAGGTAAGCTGTTCAGCATAGCGGAAACGGCTGTCCCAAACGCCTTCTGTTACAACGCTTGTCCCATCTGCAATTGCGAGAAGGGTTGCAAACTGAGGCTGCATATCGGTTGGAAAGCCGGGATGAGGCATTGTTTTAACATTGCAGCTGCCTGCCCTGCCTGTCATTTTGACCCTGACGTATTCGTCGCCCTCTTCAACGGTAGCCCCTACCTCGCGAAGCTTTGCAGTTATAGATTCAAGGTGCTTCGGGGTAACATCGCAGATAGTTACATCGCCTCTTGTTGCGGCGGCGGCAACCATATATGTTCCCGCTTCAATCTGATCGGGGATTATGCTGTAGGTGGTGCCTGAGAGATGCTCAACACCGCGAATTTTGATAACCGAGGTGCCTGCACCCATAATATCGGCGCCCATAGAGTTCAAGAAGTTTGCAAGGTCTACTATGTGAGGCTCGCGTGCGGCATTTTCAATAACCGTCATTCCGCGTGCGCGGGCAGCGGCGAGCATAATGTTAACAGTAGCGCCAACAGATACCATATCAAGGTAAACACTGCTTCCGCCAAGTCTTTCCGCCCTTGCTTCCACCATACCGCTGTCAATTCTGACCCGGGCCCCCAGAGCTTCAAAGCCCTTTATATGCTGGTCAATGGGACGAAGACCGATATCGCAACCGCCGGGAGGCGCAACCTTTGCTCTGCGACATCTGCCAAGTAGTGCGCCCAGGAAATAAGACGAAGCACGCATGCCCTGAGTCATTTCCTTGTTTACAACATAAGATTTTACACCTGTAGGGTCTATTTCAAAAGACGTTCTCGTGAGTTGACGAACCTCGGCACCCAAAACCTTCAGGGCACGAAGGATAGCGTTAACATCCGAGATGTCGGGAACATTTTCAATTACGCAGGGACTGTCTGCAAGCAATACTGCCGGCAATATGGCAACGGCTGCATTTTTGGCGCCGCTGATGCTAACTCGACCGCAAAGACGTTTGCCGCCGTTTACAACAAATTTATCCAATTCGCCACTTACCCTTCCTTCATTTTTTAACTAATTAAATCGTACAATTAGTATATCCCTTTTTAACATCACACAACATATAAACATTATATACTCAAAATGTACCAATGTCAAACTATATTTTCGGTAGATTTTTGTCAATATATGCAAAATAATGATGTTTTTCTTGACAAGGCAAAAATCGAGACTTAAAATCGAGGTGTAAACTCTCTGTTTATAAATATGACGAATTTAAAAATGTAAAACAAAGCGATGTGACCAAAATGCTGAAATATGAAAATTTGTCGAAGGAACTTCAGGACAAAATGTTAGAAGATAGAGCGAATAACACCCTCCCCTCCTTTGGATTTTGCGAAGAAAGGGTGGTTCGCAGAAATCCTGAACGCGACCGCGCAAGCCTTCTCCGTCCTGCTTTTCAGCGCGATATCGAAAAGATTATGCACAGCCCTTATTACAACCGCTATGCCGATAAAACTCAAGTTTTTTCCTTTTATAAAAATGACGATATAACAAGGCGTGCGCTTCACGTTCAGCTTGTGTCACGTATTGCGCGAAATATCGGCAGAGCGCTGAATTTAAATCTCGACCTTATCGAGGCGATAGCCCTCGGCCACGATATCGGTCACACCCCCTTTGGTCACGCAGGCGAAACCTTTCTCGATGAGTTGTATTTTACCCATACAAATCGGCATTTTAGTCACAACATTCACTCGGTCAGGGTGCTTCAGGATATCTTTCCGCTCAATTTATCCCTCCAGACCCTCTCGTCAATAGCCGCACACGACGGCGAGCTTGAGCTTTCGGAATATAGACCCCGCCCTCTTACTTCTTTCGAGGAATTTGACAAGCAAGTAGAGGCTTGCTACATTGATAAGGCAAATGTTCGCAAACTTGTTCCCTCAACACTTGAGGGTTGTGTTATGAGAATTTCGGATATTATCGCATATCTAGGAAAGGACCGCCAAGATGCAGAACGGGCGCATATCGTTTCAAACCGGGAGTTTGAAAGTGGCGCAATCGGCTCATATAATGCGGAAATCATAAACAACCTCGTTGTAAATATTGTTGAAAACAGCTATGGCAAGGACTATATAAAAATGGACAGTGAGCATTTCGAGGCTCTCCGTCAGGCAAAGAGCGACAACTACGAAAAAATTTACAAAAGCAAAGAGGTTGAAGCAGAGCTTTCTCTTACCGTAAAGCCGATGATGCAAGAGCTTTATGAAAAACTGCTGTCCGACCTTAAACGGGGTGATGAAAGCTCCCCCGTTTTCCGCCATCATATCGAATTTGTAAACTCTAACGTTTACAGAAAAGAGCCTTATGAAAATGAGGAGCCGAACAGAATAGTAGTCGATTATATCGCAAGTATGACCGATGATTATTTTATAGACCTTTACGCCCACCTCTTCCCCGAAAGCAAAAAGAAAATAGTCTACAAAGGATATTTTGATTAAAAAAACGACCCCGTTCAGGGTCGTTTTCCTTTTTAGAAATTCATTTTTTCGCGAATTGATTTAATCTGATTTTCGACCGAAGCTACCGCGGTGCCGCCCTCACTTGTTCTAGAGAAGGTGCAGTTTTCAAGGTTGATTGCCTCGTAGATATCCTCCTCAAAAAGGTCGGACATTTCTTTAAACTCTTGGAGAGTCAGCTTTTCAAGGACGGTGTTATGCTCGATACAGTAAGCAACTAAGGTGCCCGAAATTTTGTATGCACTTCTGAATGGTAGCCCCTTCTTTGCAAGATAGTCTGCAACATCGGTTGCGTTTATAAATCCGCCTGCCGCCGCTTCGCGCATTTTGCCCTTATTAACCGTCATTGTGCGGAGCATTGCCTCAAAAATCGGAACGCACTGCTTTACGGTATCGAAGCTGTCGAATATGGCTTCCTTATCCTCCTGCATATCCTTGTTGTAGGCAAGGGGGAGACCTTTGAGCATTGTGAGGAGTGCCATAAGATTTCCGTAAACTCTACCCGTTTTACCGCGTACAAGCTCGGCAATATCGGGGTTTTTCTTTTGCGGCATAATGGATGAGCCTGTGGAATATGCGTCGTCAAGCTCGATAAACTTAAACTCGAAGCTGCACCAGAGGATTACCTCCTCCGAGAAACGGGAAAGGTGTGTCATAAAAAGGGAGCAAGCGGAGGCGAGCTCCACCGCAAAGTCACGGTCGGAAACACCGTCAAGGCTGTTTTCAACTATTCCGTTCATCTCGAGCAGTTCTGCAACCCGTCTGCGGTTGGTGGGATAGGTTGTGCCTGCAAGGGCGCAGGAGCCGAGAGGAGAATAGTTCATTCTACGGGCAGCGTCCTCAAATCTTCCGATATCGCGCATAAACATTCCGGCATAAGCCAGCAAATGCTGACCGAATGTAATGGGCTGTGCGCGTTGCAGGTGGGTGTAACCCGGCATTACGGTATCCTTATATTTTTCGGCTGTATCTACAACCGTTTTAACGAGAGAGCGAAGCATTTCTATTACCTCTGCCACCTCATCGCGAAGGTAAAGACGCACGTCAAGTGCAACCTGGTCGTTTCGGCTGCGAGCAGTATGAAGCTTTTTGCCCGTGTCGCCGATTCGGCGTGTTAGCTCTGCTTCAACAAACATATGTATATCCTCGGCAGTAGGGTCAAACTGAAGTTTACCGCTTTCAATATCGGAAAGAATAGCTTCAAGTCCGTCAATTATCTTTTCGGCGTCGGCCTTTTCGATTATGCCCTGCTCTGCGAGCATCGTTGCGTGCGCGATAGAGCCGCCTATGTCCTGACGGTACATACGGCAATCAACACGAATTGAAGAATTAAAATCGTTTACCTTAACGTCGAGCTGCTTTGTAAAGCGGCCTGCCCACATCTTTTCACTCAAAAAAATCACCTTTAAAATCGTTTTTTCTTAATTATACTATTTTAAAGCGAGAAAGTAAATAGGGTTTTATTCTAAATTTGTCCTTTGTTCAATTCCGCAAAAAGCCGATAAAACAAGCGACCCGTGAGGGTCGCTCGTTTTAGGTTCACTAATACAATATGGCTCGGAAATCTCTTATAGATCAAACTCCACTTTTTGTCGTAAATGTTATATTAATCTCTCATATTGAAATTTGATATCGCTATTTCCAATTCCGAAAGCGCATCTTTATCTATAGACTCAAATTCAAGATCTTGTATTTTTTCCAATACATACTCATCATAAAGTGCTAACCATTCCTCCGCAGAATAATGCTTATCCTCTTTGTAATTTCTAATAAACATTGATAAATGATTTCCACTTGCAGTTATATCAATTTTTGAGGTAACAACAATGTCAATTAGTTCTTCTTGAGTCAATCCATTTTTATTGCAAATTTCAATATTATCCTCATAATCGCGGTTGAAATTTTCTCTTTCTATTTTTAAAAGTTCTTCTCTTTTTCCCTCAGGAATATCAAAATCGCTTCCGGATATTTCGTCCAATGTGATTTTTGCTTTAGCATATTCATCCGCAGCTGTTGTTAGAGAACACTTCCCTGTTTTAATAAATACAATAAAAGCATATTTTTTGAGCGCTTTTTCAGTCAATTCGTGCTCTCCAATTTTAGCAATAATATCCCCTTCAAATTCATTTTTTGTTGTTGAATTAGTACTAGGTAATCGGGAATTATTTTCTCCAATTGTTGAGTCATTGGGCGCTTCCACATTAATTGAACAAGCAACATTACTTATTGCTACACAAAACAATATAAGTATCATAAGTATGATATATAAAATCTTTTTCATGGTAATCTTGCTCCTTTAAATTATGACCTTAATTAGAATATGTGATAATACCTACTACTGTGAAATCTTTAGCAATTCCTGCGTAATGCATCTCATTAAGAACGGTTGCAGCCAAATTAAAAAACTCTTCCATGTTATTTGCATCCCAATCATAATAATCACGAATACAGATTGTATATTGTTTTGTTGTAGCATTAGTAATTTGGAGTTTCCCACATAATTCACATGCATTTATCCCCAAGCGCCAATCAGTATTGGTACTGCTTCCATAGTAACTTATAACATTCATCATGCCGTATTCAATTGTATTTCCAGAATCTACAAATTCATTATAATGCGCATCAAGTATGTTTTTGACTTGGACAATATAAGGTGCAACTTCTGTAGAACTTTCGATATATTCTATAGGTAATTGTACGGTTTCTCCGCTGTTGTCTAAAAAGTGATACAATAATGTTGAGGCATATGGATAAGTTTGAATGACTGAATCTGCGGAGGCTCTAGCTATTTGTTTTGCTGCTAAGAGACTCGTTATTTTTGATAAATACTCATCTATCGGCATTTGTCCATAGCGATTAGCACTATAATTGAAAGCATTTGTATAATCGTTCGTAAACGGCATTTCTGTGCTTTCCACGCTACATGAACTATTTGAGATATACCATCTCGAAGCTGACATTTCTGCGGTGTATTGGACAATGTGGTCGCCTGTGTCTACGCCATAATCCTTAACTGCAATAGCAGATAAATAATCACTTCTTCGTGTTAGCAACGTAAATGTATCATCATAATTTTTTATAATTTTGAATCGTTGATGGTTTCCCGGTATAGAGGGCTGTGAGCCTAACTGTATGTTTGCATTATTACCGGAGTTATTACCTTCAATTTCTACTGCGAGGTCGGTTGCAGATTTTGGATACATCCAATAATCTCCTCTTTGTGCAAGATAGAGAAGGTTGAATTTCTGAGAATCTCCGCCATTAAATGGCGACTGAATAAGAATATCTCCGCTTGAATCACCCGATGCAGTAAGATACAGCCCGCTGTTAGCGTTACGGATATAGTAATACGTGCCTGTCGAAAGTCCGTTTAGCTCATATTCAATAGTGAGCTTCGGCGAGCGGTCGGAATCTCCCTCGCACGATACTATGCTGTTGTAATCACTATGGTCTTCCTGATAATAAGTAAAACAAATTCCGTAGTTATTGCTGATACCGCTATACCAGTTTATCAGTTCGTTTGTAAGATTAACGTCGAAATAGTTCAGATAGCTTCCGTTATAAACGAAATTTGATGTTTTCCAAGCACTTACTCCCGTTGGCTTATTATTCCAGGTAACGGTATTTTCATACCACTGTGCCGAAGAGATAACTCTGCTTTCCATTTTTATACCCGATGAAGGAGTAGGTGTATTCTGTCCGTTGCGGAAGGTAAATCTTATATAAGCGTTTGTTATATTTGCTCCTGCAGGAAGATTGGGCAGACTTGTAAATCTCTGGAAACCGTAGTGCTTATAGCCGCTCTTTTTTCCAAAACGGATATAATCTAGAGAGCCGTTATTCTGCGTGCTTGGGGTGCTTGCATCTACAAAGGTGTCCTGTGCTCGGACATCAGAGCTGACATAGGTCATAGACGGGTCTATCGTTACGGGGTAAACTATGTCAGGGTGGGTAAGGTATTCGTTTGGAACAACTACCGTAATGGTGTAAGAACCGTCTGCGTTTTTAGAAAGCTCATAATACAAATCCTCGTTCATATGGCGGAAGGTTTCAGCCTCTGCCGCTGCATCGTTTTCGGGGATATATGAATCGTAAGCGTAAAGACTTAAAAATCTGTATTCGACTACCTTTGGGTCATCTTTTTTAACAACGAGTATATTAGCTCCGTTATTTTCAAGAACGGGAATATGGGTTTCGGAACGGAAAATAAACTCAAAACGGTTTTGTCCCGTATATTTATTTAGTATAATATTTTCCTTTATGCCGCCCTCGGTGTTAATATATTCTATGTAGGTATCTGTGCCG
>JAZUAU010000003.1:0-20353 GCA_045638145.1 Acutalibacteraceae bacterium | reverse complement strand
TTGAACCAGGACTCGGAACCGATGGGCAGCTGGATGGGCACTGCGTTGCACTTCAGGCGCTCGTCGATCATGGTCAGAACGCGGTAGAAGTCTGCACCCAGGATGTCCATCTTGTTGACGTAGATCATACGGGGGACCTTGTACTCGTCGGCCTGACGCCAAACGGTCTCGGTCTGGGGCTCGACACCACCCTTAGCGCAAAGAACGGTAACAGCACCGTCCAGAACACGCAGGCTACGCTCAACCTCAACGGTGAAGTCAACGTGGCCCGGGGTGTCAATGATGTTCAGCCGACAGCCTTTCCAGAAACAGGTGGTTGCGGCGGAAGTGATGGTAATACCACGCTCCTGCTCCTGAGCCATCCAGTCCATGGTGGCGGAGCCGTCATGGGTCTCACCGATCTTGTAATTCTTACCGGTGTAGAACAGAATACGCTCGGAAGTGGTGGTCTTACCGGCATCGATGTGAGCCATGATGCCAAAGTTTCTGGTATTAGCCAGAGAATACTGTCTTGCCATTTATTTACCTCTTGGTGATTACCAACGGAAATGAGCGAATGCCTTGTTGGCCTCGGCCATCTTATGAACGTCTTCACGCTTCTTAGCAGCACCGCCGACGCCGTTTACAGCATCAAGAATCTCGCCTGCAAGTCTTTCCTTCATAGTTCTTTCATTACGCTTGCGGCTGTATGCGGTGAGCCAACGCAGACCAAGAGTCTGCTTTCTTTCGGGACGAACCTCAAAAGGAACCTGATAGGTTGCACCGCCCTTACGGACAGACTTAACCTCGAGCAAAGGCATTACGTTTTCCATAGCCTGCTCAAAAACCTCTAACGGTTCTTTTCCTGTCTTTTCGTTAATAATGTCGAAAGCACCATATACAATCTTCTGTGCTACTCCCTTCTTACCGTCAAGCATAACATTGTTGATAAGACGAGTAACAATTTTAGAGTTGTACATAGGATCGGGCAAAACGTCACGTTTTGCAACAAAACCTCTTCTTGGCACTTCTCTTCCCTCCTTCACAATAATGATATCATAGGTACTCGAAAATCTTTCCCGTGTGTACCAAGCTGAGCGTGTATATAAACGCCGCTTGATAAAAATGCAGCTTTAGTTTCTTTTAATTTAATAGAAAACTTACTTTGCTGCGCCTGCCTTGGGACGCTTTGCACCGTATTTAGAACGAGACTGCATTCTCTTGGCAACGCCCTGAGCATCAAGTGTTCCTCTTACGATATGGTAACGAACACCAGGCAGGTCCTTAACACGGCCGCCACGGATAAGAACAACGCTGTGCTCCTGCAGGTTGTGTCCGATACCCGGAATATAAGCAGATACTTCAATTCCGTTAGAAAGACGAACTCTCGCAATCTTACGAAGAGCAGAGTTAGGCTTCTTGGGGCTTACGGTCTTAACTGCAGTGCAGACGCCTCTCTTCTGAGGAGAATCGTTGTCGGTTAAAGAGCGCTTCATAGAGTTATAACCCTTAAGGAGCGCGGGAGCTTTAGCCTTCTTCTCGATTGTCTCTCTTCCGCTGCGTACTAACTGGTTAAAGGTCGGCATATGGCACCTCCTCATAATAAAATGTATATGACGCAGACGGATGCTCTCCGCCTGCGTTATATCTTATTAGGTTGACCCTGGGTTTTGGCCCACAATCTCACATACTAAATGATTTTATCACCAAAATCAAGTCTTGTCAACAGTTTTTTATTCTGTAACAGTTACTTCTTCGGTTACTTCCTCAGCAGCAGGTTCTTCATCCTGAACATGCATCGACTTCATACCTGTACCCGCAGGAACAAGCTTACCAATAATAACATTCTCCTTAAGACCGAAGAGGGGGTCTTCCTTGCCCTTGATAGCGGCTTCGGTAAGAACTCTTGTGGTCTCCTGGAAGGATGCTGCAGAAAGGAACGACTCTGTTGCAAGAGAAGCCTTTGTAATACCAAGAAGTGTCTGTGTGTAGGATGCGGGTACGAGGTATGTTTCGCCTGCGGCGATTCTTGACTCGATCTCTTCGTTGGCTGCAAATACCTCAGCAAGCTCATAGCTTACGCCCTGAAGAAGTCTTGTGCTGCCCGAATCAGTAACAACAAACTTTCTCATCATCTGACGGATGATAACTTCGATGTGCTTATCATTGATGTCAACACCCTGAGTACGGTATGCATTCTGAATCTCTGCAATGATATATTCCTGAACTGCATCGGAGCCCTGAGCCTCTAAGATGTCCTGAGGATACTTAGCACCGGGGATGAGCAGGTCGCCTGCCTTGACATAATCGCCTTCCGCTACGAGAGGACGGATTCCGTAAGGAATTACAACCTTCTCTTCACGGACAAGCTCATCGTTTGTAATAACGATAACATTGCTCTTCTTCTCTTCCTGAATGCGAACGCGACCGTCAATCTTTGCGATAAGACCGCAACGCTTGGGACGACGAGCCTCGAAGAGCTCTTCAACACGGGGAAGACCCTGTGTAATATCTTCGGTAGATGCGATACCTCCTGTGTGAAAGGTTCTCATTGTAAGCTGTGTACCGGGCTCACCGATAGACTGTGCAGCAACGATACCAACAGCTTCGCCAACGGTAACGGGTCTGCCTGTTGCAAGGTTTGCACCGTAGCACTTGATACATACGCCGTGGTGGCTGTGGCAGCAGAGAATGGAACGGATTGTTACCTTTTCTACGCCTGTGTCGCAAATCTTCTTTGCATCGGCAGCGGTCATCATCTTGTTCTTAGACACAAGAACCTCGCCGGTGCTCTCATCTACAAAATCGTTAAGGAGGTATCTGCCAACGAGACGCTCTGAGAGCTTTTCAATCTCGTGGTTGCCATCCATAATAGAAGCAATTTCAAGACCTGTTTCGGTTCCGCAATCTTCATCACGGATGATAACATCCTGAGCAACGTCAACAAGACGGCGGGTAAGGTAACCAGAGTCTGCTGTACGAAGAGCGGTATCGGCAAGTCCCTTACGCGCACCACGTGAGGAAATAAAGTATTCCTGAACGTTAAGTCCTTCACGGTAGCTATCACGAATCGGAACCTCGATAACCTTACCGGCGGTATTAGAAATAAGTCCGCGCATACCAGCAAGCTGACGAATCTGAGCCATAGAACCACGGGCGCCTGAGTCCGCCATCATGAAGATGGGATTGAATTCGTCAAGGTGGTCCTTAAGTGCGTTACCGACATCTTCAGAAGTCTTGTTCCATATCTCGATTACGTGGCGGCTCTTCTCTTCCTTGCTGATAAGACCACGATTATAGTTGCGGGTAACCTTGTCAATCTGCTTTTCAGCACTGTCAAGAAGCTCTGCCTTTACGGGAGGAATAACTGCGTCGCTGACAGCAACGGTTATTGCACCCTTTGTAGAGAACTTGAAGCCAGTAGCCTTGATATTGTCAAGAACGATTGAAGCCTTGGAGGTACCGTGCTTTGCAATACAAGCATCGATGATCTTTCCAAGCTGCTTCTTGCCAACCTTATTCTGAACAACATCGTCGTTAGAATCAACGGTAAGCTTTGTGGGGTCTTTAACCCTAAAGCAGATTTCAAGTTCAAATTCGTTCTCGGGGTTAGAGCGGTCAACGAAGCCGATATCCTGAGGAATAGACTCGTTAAATAGGATGAAGCCAACAGTACACCAAACAAGCTTGGATACACCATTCTTAGTAAATCTTACACGGATAGGAGCGTGGAGTCCCACAACCCCGTCATTGTAAGCCATAATAGCTTCGTTAGTATCTTTAAATACTTTATTTGCACCCAATTCATCAGCCTTAACAAGTGTAAGGTAGTAAGAACCGAGAACCATGTCCTGAGTAGGAACCGCAACCGGCTTTCCGTCAGATGGCTTTAAAAGGTTATTTGCAGCAAGCATTAAGAAGCGAGCTTCAGCCTGAGCCTCTGCGGAAAGAGGCACGTGAACTGCCATCTGGTCGCCGTCAAAGTCGGCGTTGTATGCGGTACATACAAGAGGATGGAGCTTAATAGCCTTACCCTCAACAAGAACAGGCTCAAATGCCTGAATACCAAGTCTGTGAAGTGTAGGTGCACGGTTAAGAAGAACAGGATGCTCCTTGATAACCATTTCGAGTGCGTCCCAGATTTCTGCCGATGCACGCTCAACCATCTTTCTCGCGGTCTTGATATTTGTTGCAGAATTGGTTTCAACAAGGCGCTTCATTACGAAGGGCTTAAAGAGCTCGAGAGCCATTTCCTTCGGAAGTCCGCACTGATACATTTTAAGTTCAGGTCCTACAACGATAACGGAACGTCCTGAATAGTCAACACGCTTACCGAGAAGGTTCTGACGGAAGCGTCCCTGCTTACCTTTCAGCATATCGGAAAGCGACTTTAGGGCACGATTGTTGGGTCCTGTAACAGGCTTGCCTCTTCTACCGTTGTCGATAAGAGCGTCGACAGCTTCCTGGAGCATTCTCTTCTCATTTCTGACGATGATGTCAGGAGCGTTGAGGTCTAGAAGCCTTCTGAGACGGTTGTTTCGGTTGATAACTCTTCTGTAAAGATCATTTAAGTCGGAGGTAGCAAATCTACCGCCGTCGAGCTGTACCATAGGACGAAGATCGGGTGGAATTACCGGGATGACATCAAGAATCATCCATTCGGGACGATTGCCCGAAGCCTTAAATGCCTCTAAAACTTCAAGTCTTTTGAAAATTCTGACTCTCTTCTGACCTGTAGCGGATTCGAGTTCCTCACGAAGCTCCTTGCAGGTTGCCTCAAGGTCAATTTCACTGAGAAGCTTTTTGACTGCCTCTGCGCCCATTTCTGCAGTGAATTCCTTATCCTGGAAGTGGAGATCTTTATACTCGCGGTACTGCTTTTCATTAAGAATGGTCTTCTTCTCAATGCCCGTGTTACCGGGATTGGTAACGATATACTTTGAGAAGTAGATTACCTGCTCTAGTGCCTTGGGTGAAATGTCAAGAGCAAGACCCATTCTTGAAGGAATGGTTTTGAAATACCAAATGTGAGATACGGGAGCAGCGAGTTCTATAGAGCCCATACGCTCACGTCTTACCTTTGCTCTAGTAACCTCAACTCCGCAGCGTTCGCAAACCTTACCCTTATAGCGGATTCTCTTATACTTTCCACAGTGACATTCCCAGTCCTTCTGAGGTCCGAAAATAGCTTCGCAGAAAAGTCCTCCCTGCTCGGGCTTTAAGGTACGGTAGTTAATGGTTTCGGGCTTGGTAACCTCGCCGTACGACCAGCTTCTTATTTGTTCAGGAGAAGCCAGACCGATTTTTATAGATTCAAATTCAATTTCATTTGTTTTGTTTTCCATAGTTGTCTGTCCTCCTTAATTAATTTTCATCATCGAAATCGTCAAACGATTCATCGGTATCAAATTCAATATCGTCCCCGTTTTCATCCTGAAGTCCGAATCCTGTAAGATCGTCTACAACGGTTTCGTCTTCATCAAATACGGGTGTTGCAAGCCCAAGATCCTCGTCCTCTTCAAAGGTCTGCTTAAGATCAATCTCGTCTTTATTCTTATCGAGAACCTTAACGTCAAGACCGAGTGACTGAAGTTCCTTTATAAGAACCTTAAAGGATTCGGGAACGCCCGGTTTCGGAACATTCTGGCCCTTAACGATAGACTCGTAGGTCTTAACGCGTCCTACAACGTCGTCAGACTTAACGGTAAGGATTTCCTGAAGGGTGTATGCAGCACCGTAAGCTTCAAGTGCCCAAACCTCCATCTCTCCGAAGCGCTGTCCGCCGAACTGCGCCTTACCACCGAGAGGCTGCTGAGTAACGAGAGAGTAAGGACCGGTTGAACGGGCGTGAATCTTATCGTCGACGAGGTGATGGAGCTTGAGGTAATACATATATCCAACGGTTACGGGATTGTCGAAGGGCTCACCTGTACGTCCGTCGTAAAGCTGTGTTTTAGCATCGTTTCTGAGCTGGATGCGAGAGAAATCGAGACCGGAGCCATCCTTTAATGCGTAATCGTCTGCCTTTGTGAGGGTTTCTGCGTTCTGGATGCACTCTACGATATCCTTCTCGTGCGCACCGTCGAATACCGGTGTAGCAATATGCCAGCCGAGTGCTTTACAAGCGTATCCGAGGTTAACCTCAAGAACCTGACCGATATTCATTCGGGAAGGAACGCCGAGAGGGTTGAGTACGATATCAAGCGGAGTACCGTCAGGAAGATAAGGCATATCCTCGCTGGGAAGGATGCGTGAAACGACACCCTTGTTACCATGACGACCCGCCATCTTATCGCCGACAGAAATCTTTCTCTTCTGTGCGATATAGCAACGAACAACAAGGTTTACTCCGGGAGAAAGCTCGGAAGAATTTTCTCTTGAGAAGACCTTAACGTCTACAATTGTACCGTATTCACCGTGGGGAACACGTAGAGAGGTATCTCTAACCTCTCGTGCCTTTTCACCGAAGATTGCACGGAGCAGTCTTTCCTCAGCGGTAAGCTCGGTTTCTCCCTTAGGAGTTACCTTACCTACAAGAATATCGCCTGCAACAACCTCTGCACCGATACGGATGATTCCGCGCTCGTCGAGGTCTTTAAGAGCATCCTCACCTACATTGGGTATATCTCTGGTAATTTCTTCGGGTCCAAGCTTGGTATCTCTTGCTTCGATTTCATATTCTTCAATATGAATAGAGGTATACATATCCTCTCTTACGAGCTTTTCATTAATGAGAACAGCGTCCTCATAGTTGTAACCTTCCCATGTCATAAATCCGATGAGAGCATTACGTCCAAGGGAGATTTCGCCCTTATCTGTAGCCGGACCGTCTGCGATAACCTCGCGCTCTGCAACCTCCTGACCAACCTCAACAATGGGTCTCTGGTTGATGCAAGTACCATGGTTGGAGCGGAGGAACTTAATGAGCTCATACTCATCAACCTCGCCGTTCTTTGCACGGATAACAATCTTATTAGCGTCGGCAGAAACAACTGTACCTGCACGCTTTGCAAGAACAACAACGCCAGAGTCAACTGCTGCCTTATACTCGATACCGGTACCAACGAAGGGCCTCTCAGTAACGAGAAGCGGAACTGCCTGCTTCTGCATGTTTGAGCCCATGAGTGCACGGTTGGTATCGTCGTTCTCAAGGAAGGGTATCATTGCGGTTGCAACAGATACTACCATTTTAGGCGAAACGTCCATAAAGTGAACGTTCTTGGGGTCTGTTTCGATAAAGTCGTCAAGGTGACGAGCGTTTACCTTTGCACGGGCAAAGCTGCCGTCCTCGTTTAAGGGCTCGTTTGCCTGTGCGATGATGTATTCATCCTCTTCGTCAGCGGTCATATAAACAACCTCGTCGGAAACTACACCGTTTGCCACCTTGCGAAGAGGTGCTTCGATAAAGCCGTACTTATTAATCTTTGCAAAGGTTGCAAGATAAGAGATGAGTCCGATGTTAGGTCCTTCAGGAGTCTCAATCGGGCACATTCTACCATAGTGGGTATAGTGAACATCTCGAACTTCGAAGGATGCACGATCACGGGAAAGACCACCGGGGCCTAGTGCAGAAAGTCTGCGCTTGTGGGTAAGCTCGGAAAGCGGGTTGGTCTGATCCATAAACTGTGAAAGGGGTGAAGAACCAAAGAATTCCTTAATTGCGGCAACAACGGGACGGATGTTGATAAGGGACTGAGGTGTAACGGCGTCAGCCTCGGAGGACTGAATAGCCATCTTTTCCTTAACAACTCTTTCCATTCTGGAGAAGCCGATTCTGAACTGGTTCTGTAAAAGCTCACCTACCGAACGGATACGACGGTTGCCGAGGTGGTCAATATCATCCACACAACCGATTTCGTAGGGAAGGTTAATGAAGTAGTTAACTGTAGCAAAAATATCTGCATGAGTTATGTGCTTCGGAATAAGAATGCCGATATTAGCCTTGATTGCCTCTGCAATCTCCTCTTCGGTCTCATTATTCTCAAGAATTTCCTTAAGAGCGGCAAAGGAAACATCCTCATTCACTCCTAGTTCTTCTGCATCAAAGGAAATGAAGTTCTTGATGTCTACCATTCCGTTTGAAAGAATCTTGAGTTCGCGTGTAATTCCGTCAACATCCTCAAACTTAACATATGCCTCGCTAACGCCCTTGTTCTGAAGATCTGTTGCCATTTCTTTGGAAACAACGGTATCGGGCTCAGCAAGAATCTCACCCGTCATAGGATCGATAACAGGGCGCGAGAGAACCTTGCCGGTAAGTCTGCCGACAAGATTCAACTTCTTATTGTATTTGTAACGTCCAACACGGGAGAGGTCATATCTGTGCTCATCAAAGAAAAGCTGATTAAGATAGCCCTTTGCTCCCTCAACTGTAGCAGGCTCGCCAGGACGAAGCTTCTTATACACTTCAATAAGAGCATCGTCAATATTGGTAGTGGTGTCCTTGTCAAAGGTTACAGCAAGACGCTCCTCATCACCTACGACCTGTCTGATCTGCTCGTTGGAAGCAAGACCGAGAGCTCTGACAAAGGTGGTAAGGGGAAGCTTTCTGTTCTTATCGATTCGAACGTAGAGAACATTGTTAAGGTCGGTCTCATACTCAAGCCAAGCACCGCGGTTAGGAATAACGGTAGATGAGAAAAGCTTATTACCGGTCTTTTCTTCAATCTTAACTCCGTAGTACGCACCAGGAGAACGCACAAGCTGTGAAACAATAGCGCGCTCGGCACCGTTAATAACAAAGGTGCCCGATTTTGTCATAATCGGGAAATCTCCGAGGAATACTTCGCTCTCCTTTATCTCGCCTGTTTCGTTGTTGAGAAGACGTGCGGTGACGCGTAAAGGTGCGGCATAAGTCGTATCTCTCGCCTTACACTCCGTAACATCATACTTCGGCTTTTCATCAAGTCGATAATCGATGAAATCAAGCACAAGATTTCCGGTATAGTCGGTGATGGAGGACATATCGTCAAAGACTTCTCTAAGTCCTTCCTCTACAAACCACTTGTAAGAATCCTTCTGGATTTCAATGAGGTTAGGCATATCGATAACTTCATTGATTTTCGAGAAGCTCATTCTTTCGGTGTTTCCGAATTTGACCGGTTTTACCATTGCTTCATTCGCCATAAGTTTTAACCACTCCTTATTTATTGTGCACACAAAAATGTGCTGAAACGACTGCGGATTTATACGGTTTTTCACTACTTGAAACCCTGCACAGGGACATAGTGAGCCATATTGACCCATTATCAGTGAATATACATTATAAATCAGCTTTGTCAAGATGTCAATACCCTTTTGGAAATTTTTTTCAAAAAAATTGAGGACCGAGAGCCAAGGGCAAAGGGCAAAGGTATGGCTCCGCCACGATATAATTACGAAACGATATGAATTTATTGGCGTTGTAAGGAAGGGTCTCTATGCCCTCCCGCAAAATTCATCGTACAAACACCAACGGGAGTGGATGGATTCTCGGCTTCCGCCTCGGTCGGTGCTTCTGCTTCGCAGAGGTGTCCACCGGACATCCGCACCCCCTCCCCTACATTGCTAAATATATTGCAAACGCCTTCCCACACAGGGGCTATTCGTGAATTGCCCCTACTATAATTAAAACGATACATCGCAGGCAACCATCCCCTTCTGTCTTTTGATAACGCAATAAAATAAGATGCGGAAAAACGGTTAACAAGAAAATACGACCCACATAATGTGAGTCGTAAAGCTTTTCTTGTTTTCTTGTGTTCGGCGCTTATTTTAGCCGTTATCCGTTACTGGTCGTCGTGGACGGTCATGTTCTGCTGTACAGCCCAACGAGCGATCCTCTGCTTAGAATGGTCTGCAGTAGATTCAACAACTAAAGAATCTTCCTTGATGGAAACTATCTTAAAATAGAAACCGCCGATTGTGAGAATTTCATCGCCAATCTGAAGATTGTTTCTCATCTTCTCTTCTTCTTTTTGTCTCTTCTTCTGAGGACGGATCATTACGAAGTAAAGAATGACGAACATTAAAACAATCATACCGATTGACATTATGCTGGACATTCTCTGTGCCTGCGCTGCCTGTTCAGCAGTTGCTTCTAAAAGTAATAAATTCATTTTTAAACCTCCGAGTTTTATTAAAAACAATTATATATTGTATTTCCCGATTTTTCAAGTGTTTTTATTTTATTTAGATTCTTGTGCCGTAAATCTCTTCTTTTTCACGCTTAAACTCTGCAAAACGACCCTCGTCAAGAGCGGCTCTTATATCCTCCATAAGGGTATTGTAAAACCAGAGATTATGCATAACGAGAAGTCTTTGTGAGAGCATTTCTTCTGCCTTTAAAAGATGGCGGACATAAGCCTTACTGTAGCGTTGACATACTGGGCATTTGCAGTTTGAGTCGATAGGCGTCATATCACGGTCGTATTTTTTGTTGTTGATATTGATTATTCCGACCGATGTAAAAAGGTGTCCGTGGCGGGCATTACGGCTCGGCATAACGCAGTCGAAAAGGTCTATTCCCCTTTCCACTCCGTTAAGGATATTAACAGGTGTACCGACACCCATAAGATAACGAATCTTGTCGGTAGGCATTTCGGGGGTAACGTGGTCGAGAACGTCGTACATAATCTCTGTCGGCTCGCCCACCGCAAGACCGCCGACAGCATAGCCGTCAAGGTCAAGCTCACGAATCTCCTTCATGTGTTCAACACGTAGGTCGTTATAGGTGCAGCCCTGATTTATCCCAAAAAGAAGCTGATTTGGGTTTACGGTGGACTCCATAGAGTTCAGCTCTGCCATTTTGTTCTTGCAACGGATGAGCCAACGGGTTGTTCTCTCGCAGGAAGCCTTGGAATAGGAATGCTCGGCAGGGTTTTCAACACACTCATCAAAAGCCATGGCGATAGTCGAGCCGAGATTCGACTGAATCTCCATACTCTCCTCGGGTCCCATAAAAATCTTCTTGCCGTCTACGTGGCTTTGGAAATTTACGCCCTCTTCGGTAATTTTGCGAAGAGAAGCAAGGGAGAAAACCTGAAAACCGCCGCTATCGGTAAGGATAGGACCCTCCCAGGTTGTAAATTTATGAAGGCCTCCGCACTCTCTGATAAGTTCGTCACCGGGGCGGACATGAAGGTGGTAGGTATTAGAGAGCATTACCTGACATTTGAGCTCTTTTAGGTCCTCCGCGGATACAGCGCCCTTTATTGCGCCGGCTGTTGCAACGTTCATAAAGGCAGGCGTCTGCACAGTTCCGTGGACGGTATTAAACTCTGCACGTCTGGCAGAGCCTTCGGTTTTTAGTAGTTTGTAATTAGCCATCGTTTCTCCTATATAATCAGCATAGCGTCACCGAAGCTGAAGAATCTGTACTTTTCAGCTACCGCGATATTGTATGCATTCATTGTGTTATCATATCCCGCAAAAGCCGACACAAGCATTATAAGTGTGCTTTCGGGCAGGTGGAAATTAGTTATAAGCCCGTCCATACACTTAAACTGATAGCCTGGGTAAATGAATATATCGGTATCGCCGGAGCACTCCTTTATCTCGCCGAAAAAGGTTGCGGCGCTCTCTAAAGTACGGCAGCTTGTTGTGCCGACACAGATTACTCTGCCACCCTTTTTCTTTGTTTCATTTATAAGGTCTGCGGTTGCTTTTGGGATACTATAATGCTCGGTGTGCATATGGTGGTTTGTAACATCCTCCACCTTAACGGGACGGAATGTGCCTAGTCCTACGTGAAGGGTTACGTAGCCGATATTAATTCCGCTTGTCCTTAAATCTTCGAGCATTTCGGGGGTAAAGTGAAGCCCCGCAGTCGGCGCTGCGGCAGAGCCGAGTTCTCTTGAATAAACGGTTTGATATCTTTCCTTGTCTATGAGTTTTTCTTTTATATAAGGTGGAAGAGGCATCTGTCCGACCTCTTCAATACACTCGAAAAATTCTCCCTTTGACTCAAAACGCATAATGCGGTTGCCGTCGGGAAGAACCTCTTCAACTGTTGCAGAAAGACGGTCAGAATATTTGAATTTATTTCCCGTTTTCGCTTTTTTACCGGGACCTGCAAGACATTCCCACAAATTTTGCTCAATTTGTTTAAGCAAAACAAATTCAACTACTGCGCCCGTATCACGTACTCCGAAAATTCGGGCGGGCAAAACCCTTGTATCATTAAGAATAAGAGTATCGCCTTCGCGCAGGTGGTCGCGAAGGGTAGAAAAAACGGTATGGGTAATCTCACCGTTTTCACGTCCTAGCTTTAAAAGGCGGGAAGAGTTTCTCGGCTCAATAGGTGTCTGTGCGATTAACTCTTCGGGCAAATTGTAGAAAAAATCACTTGTTTTCATAAAATTGTACAACCCCGCATATCACTTTTGGCTTACTTTTGGCATAAAATGTATTTGACAAACAAAGAATCAAATGTTAATATTTATTATAATGGAAAAGTATGTACTTATTATATATAAATTGTTCGTACTTGGCAACCAAAATTTTAAATTTATTTTCCAAAAGGAATGTGATTCAAAGTGAAAAAGTATAATGTAGGTATAATAGGCGCGACAGGTATGGTAGGTCAGCGTTTTGCGACCCTTCTTGCAGACCATCCTTGGTTTAACATTAAGACCCTTGCCGCAAGTGGTAGAAGCGCAGGCAAAACTTATGAAGATGCTCTCGGCGGAAGATGGGCTATGAAGTCTCCACTGCCCGAAAAGCTAAAGGATATGATTGTTCTAGACGCTGTGGCAGATATGGAAAAGGTTGCAGCATCTGTTGACTTCGTTTTCTGTGCCGTTGATATGAAAAAGGATGAAATAAAGGCTCTTGAAGAGGCTTATGCAAGATTAGAGTGCCCCGTTGTATCAAACAACTCAGCTCACCGCTTCACAGACGACGTTCCTATGGTGATTCCCGAAATCAATGCGGACCACACCGCTATCATCGAGGCACAGAGAAAGCGCCTTGGTACAAAGCGCGGTTTCGTTGCCGTAAAATCTAACTGTTCTCTTCAGAGCTACGTTCCCGCCCTTTATCCTCTCGATGAGTTTGGAGTTAAGAATGTTCTAGTTTGCACATATCAGGCAATCTCGGGCGCAGGCAAGACCTTCGAGCGTTGGCCAGAAATGGTTGATAACGTAATCCCCTATATTGGCGGCGAGGAAGAAAAGAGCGAAAAAGAGCCCCTTAAGATTTGGGGTAAGGTAGAGGGCGACAAGATTGCCCTTGCAGATTCCCCTAAGTTCACCGCACAGTGTCTAAGAGTTCCCGTTTCTGACGGACACATGGCTGCCGTTTTCGTAACCTTTGACAAGAAGCCCACTAAGGAAGAGATTCTCGCAAAGTGGGCAGAGTTCTCGGGCGAGCCCCAGAAGCTCTGTCTCCCCTCTGCTCCGAAGCAGTTCTTACATTACTTCACCGAGGACAATATGCCTCAGACAAAGCCCCAGCGTGAGCTTGAGGGCGGCATGGCAGTTTCTGTTGGACGTCTTCGTGAAGATTCCCAGTACGATTACAAGTTTGTTTGTCTTTCCCATAACACCCTTCGAGGTGCAGCAGGCGGCGCAGTTCTTTTAGCTGAACTCCTCTGTGCTCAAGGCTATATGGACTAATTTATATTTGAGGTTGGTATTATGAAGAATACTATTTTTGAAGGCGTAGCTACCGCTCTTGTTACCCCTATGAATGAGGACGGATCTATAAACTTTGACCGTCTTCGAACCCTTATCGATGAGCAGATCGAGGCAGGTGTTCCTGCACTCGTTATCTGTGGAACAACCGGTGAATCTGCAACAATGACCCTTGAGGAGCATTCCGAGGTTATTAAGGTTGCGGTTGAGCACACCGCAGGTAGAGTGAAAATTATTGCAGGCGCAGGAAGTAATGACACTGTTTGTGCCGCTAATCTTGCTATGGAAGCTGAAGAAGCAGGTGCAGACGCGCTTCTTCTCGTTACTCCTTATTATAATAAAGCAACACAGAAGGGACTTTGTGAGCACTATAAATATATTGCTGAAAAAGTTTCTCTTCCCATTATTCTTTACAATGTACCCTCCAGAACAGGCTGTAGCATTAAGCCGGAAACATACGCTAAGCTTGCCGAGATAGACAATATCGTTGCAATAAAGGAAGCTAACGGCGACATTTCGAGCGTGGTAAAGACACGTCTTCTTTGTGGAGATAAGCTCGATATCTATTCCGGTAACGACGACCAGATTATCCCCATTATGTCCCTCGGCGGCAAGGGTGTTATCTCGGTACTCTCAAACGTTATGCCTAAAGAAACGGTTGAAATGTGCACAAAGATGCTCGCAGGCGACCTCGAGGGTGCTGCAAAAATGCAGATTGAGTTATCTTCTCTTATCGATGCACTTTTCATCGAGGTCAATCCCATTCCCGCAAAGACTGCTATGAACCTTATGGGAATGAATATGGGACCCCTTCGTCTTCCCATGACCGAAATGGAAGAAGGCACAAAGGCTGTTCTTATAAACGAGCTTAAAAAGTTCAACCTTATCTAATTTGATTTAGAGGAAGTTTAAAATGACAGATATTATTCTTTGCGGAGCAAACGGTAGAATGGGTAAATTTATTACCGATGCCGTATCAAAAAGGACCGATGCGCGAATTGTTGCAGGTGTTGACCTTAACACCGAGGCTGCTGCAGGCTTCCCCGTTTTTGCTACCATCGGCGAGGTAAACATTCCTGCCGACGTTATTGTGGATTTTTCTCATCCTGCTCTGCTTGACAGTATATTAGCATACGTTAAAGAAAAGAATATTCCTGCAGTTCTAGCTACAACGGGATATTCGGCAGAAGCTACCGCCAAGATTCGTGAGGTGGCAAAGACCTCTCCCCTTTTCTTCACCTTCAATATGTCGCTCGGTGTAAATCTTCTCGTTTCGCTTTCTAAAAAAGCGGCAGAGGTACTCGGCGATGCCTTTGATGTTGAAATCGTTGAAAAGCATCACAATCAAAAGCTTGATGCTCCGTCAGGTACAGCGGTTATGCTTGCCGATGCAATAAACGAGGTTTTTGATAATCAGATGGCTTATGAATTTGACCGCCATTCAAAGCGTGAAAAGAGGCCGCAGAAGCAGATTGGTATTCACTCTGTGCGCGGAGGAAATATTGTCGGAGAGCACGACGTTATTTTCGCAGGTCACGACGAGGTAATAACCCTCTCCCACCACGCTTCAAGCCGTGAGGTATTTGCACTCGGTGCAGTAAAGGCCGCCCTTTTTATGAAAGGCAAGTCTGCCGGTCTTTACAATATGAACGATATGCTCACAATTTAATTGTTAAAAGACGTTGCAAAACGGAGCGTTCACATAGGGATAATTTGCCCGAAATAGCGAATTTTTGCGTTCTAATATGTTAAAAAGGCACGGTAATGCTGACTCATACCGTGCCTTTTCGTCTGTTATCCCACTAAAAATTCATCTATTTCGGGTGCATGCAGTTTTGTAATTTAAAAATTGTTCTATTATCAAAGCCGCGAAACCGCAGATATACCGGCGTATTTCAAGGTTTAAGGCGAATATATAGGGCAATTTTTGATTCCAAAACCAATTTCTCCCTATCTGAACGCTCCGAATGCAGCGTCTTTTTTTGTTGCCTTATTTTAAAGTTTCTGTTATACTACTTTTAGCTACTATTTAAAAGGGGTTTTAAAATGGAAGTGAATTATAAAAACAAAAAGTGTTACAATACAGCAAAATATCCGATAAGACAGCCAAGAATAATGACATTTTTACTTTATATAGTAAGCAAAGTTGCTCTTCTCTTTGGTCCTAAATATAAGATTGAAAAGTTTAACATGGATGGCTTAAAGCCGCCCTATATTCTGCTTTCGAATCACATGTATTTTATTGATTTTGAGCTGTCGGCGATTGCAACATTTCCTCACCGTGTCAATAACGTTGCGACTATCGACGGATATTACAGAAGGCCTTGGCTTATGGAATTGCTCGGTTGCATCTGCAAGCGCAAGTTCACAACAGACATTCATCTCATAAAGTCGATAAAGAGGGTTTTAAAAAAGGGTGATGTCCTTTGTATGTATCCGGAAGCTCGCTATTCCCCCTGCGGTACTACTGCAATTCTCCCCGATTCTCTCGGCAAGCTTGTCAAGATGATGAAGGTGCCGGTTGTTGTTATGATTCACCACGGAAACTATCTTTATACTCCCTTCTGGAATTACAGAAAACCCCGCAAAAATGTTCCTCTTTATACCTCTTTAAAGCAAATACTTACCGTCGAAGAGGTCGCAAGTAAATCGGTAGAAGAGATAAACGAAATTATCAAAGCTGCTATGGAGTACGATGAATACAAATGGCAGAAGGAACAGAATATTGTAATTGATGAGCCCTTCAGAGCAGAGGGACTGCACAAGATTCTTTATCAGTGCCCTGCTTGCGGCAACGAACACGATATGGCAAGCGAAGGTACAAAGCTTTTCTGTAAAGTCTGCGGCAAGACCTGGGAAATGACAGAGCTTGGCGAGCTTAAAGCCGAAAACGGAGAGACTGAATTTTCGCACATTCCCGATTGGTATGAGTGGGAGCGAAGCGAGGTTCGTGCCGAGATAGAGCGCGGAGAATATTCATTCTGTGATGAGGTTGAGGTATATTCCCTGCCGAGATGTATGAAATTTGAAAAGCTCGGGATGGGTCGACTAACTCACGACCCTGAGCGCGGTTTTGTACTTACAGGCGAATATAACGGAGAAAAATATGAAATAGAGCGCCATCCGTCGGGAATGTACGGAGTGCATATTGAGTACGATTATTGCTATCTCCGTCCCGAGGATTGTATAGACATTTCAACCGATAAGGATTCATTCTACTGCTACCCCGAAAAGCAAAACGTTGTAACAAAGCTATCACTCGCTACCGAAGAAATTTTCAAAATCCATATGAAAAAGGTTAAAAAAGAAAAAATTAAAAAGTAGGTACGATTCATGAATCACCGACAAAAGAGCCGCTCACAAACGAGCGGCTCTTTTGTGATTAAAGCTCCTATTTACTTATGGAAGATCTTTTTCTCTTACTTATATCAATGTGGTTTGCAAATATATCAAGAAAGTCTTTGCTAGGGAATGCAAACTTTCATAGAATTCTGCAGCCCTCAAAAACATATTTCAAAATTTGTGAAAAATACGGAGCTGACACATCACCAAAGTGACATATCAGCCCCGTTATTAGGACCATAATATTATGTTTTAAACAACTGTCCTAGTCAAAGAAGCTGAAAACTCATCATCTACTACCTGAAAGTAAATATACATTTAAATTCGTAACAGATTTAGGTCATTTTGTTTTTTAAGCTTTCTTTGCCTTACGTTTTTTAGAAACGATAATTACTGTAATGATGACTGCAGCGGCAAGAAGAAGTACGCCACCAGCTATGATAATAGCAACAACAGGGAATGTTGTATCGGTTTCGTTCTCCTGAACGGGCTCTTCTTCGGGTGCAGCGATAACAGCATTTTCGTTCTTAGGTTTCTCAGGTTTCTCTGCAGTAACGCCAACCGTGCTGATCTGAACGTAGTCAAAGATTGCAACTTCCTTGCCACTTGCATCGTAAGCATAAACAACTGCTACGTAACGCTTATTGAACTCAAGTCCGGTGATCTCTGCAGAAGTTTCGGTAGTATCAAATATACCAACGCACTTGTAAACAAGTCCTGTTGCTCCGGACTGAGTTGTAAATAGGCGAACTGTGTATTTTGATGCACCGTCAACTGCAGGCCAAGAAACAGTTGCCTTACCCTTTGATAGCTGAGTCTTGTCTGAAACAGTTGCCTTTTCCTCGGTTGTAGGTGTAGGCATATTCTTAAGAATATCGCCAACTTCTGTGGGCTTGAAATAATGATTTCTCAGAAGAAGTTCGCCGGTGAAGATATTTCTTACGGCTTTGGGGTCATTATTCATACGAACCGCATCAGACTCGGAATCGTTCGCTACGTTGCTTAAGAGGATGGGAGCAGAGATATAAATCTCATCGCCTGCTGCTATTCCTACTTCGCCTTCTGCTGTGCGCGTTGCAACAGTTGTAGCTGTTCCGCAAAGTCCGTAGGTATTATTCCAATAGTAACCGTCACCATCTATGAGAGGATAGCAATATACATTCTTAAATTCGTAACGTACATATCCTTCAAATCCTGCGGGCAGTTTAACCAAGTAGGCCTCAACCTGTACAGACTTCCACTCTTTTTCGCCCTTTTCCATGATAAGGACAGTTCTTGCATACTGGCTTCCAGAAGCAAATACTCCTTTGCTGCTGTTGAAGTTCCAGGTAATTCTGATAGAAGCTACCTTATCCTTGGGTAGTTTAACATATACCATACCGGCTTCTGCGCCTACATTATCTGCAGAAGTATGCTTTGTAGAAAGTGTTAAAGAGGCTTTTTCAGACACAACCTTAACTGTGGGATATTTTGTGATACCGATAAGGCTTTCAACTGCCGTCTCGGTCTGTCCGGTCTTATGCTCAACACCATTGCCGTTGAAGCCCTGACCTACATAAACAGATTCATTAAACTTTGCAACCCAAGCATTCATAAACTTGAACTCGCCGTAATCCTGTTTTTCACCGCTATAGTTGGGAATCATATAATCAGGTTCAGGCATGAAGTTATATACCGTACCGGTTATAATATCTCTTGCGACCTTTGTTTCGTCTCCGATAAATGCCACATTCGGTATTGCATCCTTAGTAACATTCTTTAAAAGAATGGGTGCCGAAACATAGACCTTTGCGCTTGAAATGCAATTTGTAATAGAAGCAACCATTTCAACAAGTCCGTAGGTTTCGTCGAGATAATATCCATCTCCGCTTATGGTAGGATAGCAGTAAAGATTTTCGAAATCGTAACGAACATAACCTTCAAATCCCTTAGGAAGAACAGCCAAATAGTTCTTTACCTCTACAGAGGTCCATGCGGTTTCGCCCTTAGCCATTATGAGAACCTTTCTTCCATACTGGCTACCCGATGCCTTTGCACCGTCTTTAGATTCGAAATTCCAAGAAATTCTGATTGAAGATTCCTGACTTTCGGGAAGCTTGACATAAACAAGAGCTGAAGTTGCGCCCTTGGTCTGCTCATAATTGTGATATGTATCAACAACAAGAGTTCCGTCTTGTCCGCTGGCAACAATAGAGGGATATTTTGTAATTCCAACCAGGCTTGAATATGCAAGGTAGTTTGCACTTCCTGTGGGCTTAAGCGCCTCTTCAGGAATTGTTTCACCGACAAAAATCTTGCCGTTGAGACGTGCTACCCAAGCATTCATAACGTCTATTTCTGAATAATCAATTGCGTTTCCGGTGTGTGCAGGAAGATCATAATTAGGCTCTTCGCGCTCGCCACCTTCGCCACCTTCGCCACCTTCACCGCCTTCGGGAAGCTGACCGTCATAATCCTTTGTGAGATAAGGATCACCCGAGAAGAGATCTCTTGCTACCTTAATTTCATTTTCGACAAAAGCCTTGTTTGCAACAACACCGGCGCCGAAATCTTCAACGATAATGGGTGCAGATAACTGAACCTTATCTCCGTTCTTAAGTCCAGAGAACATTACCCATGTTTCATAGAGACCCCATTCAGCATTTAATCCGTAACCACCGTCGGGAAGCTGACTGCTGTAAAGATTCGAATAATCGTATCTTACATAGCCTTCAAATCCTGCAGGTAAAGTGAACAAATAAGTATTTACGTCAAGGTCTTCCCAAGCGGTTGCACCCTTTTTCAGGACCTGAACCTTTCTGGTCGCACTTCCGTACTGGCTGGTTGATGCGAAGGTTCCGTCAGCCTTCATAAAGTTAAAGGAAATTCTTGCGCTTACAGAAAGATCTGTAGGAAGCTTAATGTATACCATTGCAGCATTTCCGCCCTGATTCTTTGCGGGAACAGAGGTGAAAATTGCATAGTCTAAACCGCCATCCTTATTCTTAGTCATCTCGAACGAAGGCATTTTGGTAATTCCAATAAGGCTATCTATTGCAGCAAAGGTTTCGTTGCTGCTTGCATCTGTTGTGAGCAGAGTTGCAGGTACTGCCTTTCCTACTTCTACACCATTATTAAATTTCGCGATTCTAACAGTCATAAGGCTCATTCCGCTATAGTCCTGCGGATTGCCTGTATAGGCGGGGATACTATAATCAACATCATCAGAAGGAGGTTCGAGATCTTCTCCACCGCCTTCTCCGCCGCCTTCTTCTATGTCTTTAGTAAGGTAAGCTTCGCCTGAGAAGAGGTCTCTTGCGATAGCAGTTTCATCGCCAACGAAAGCCTTACCTACAACGGCGTCGTCACTGAAGTCCTTAATAATAACAGGTGAAGACAGTCCGATCTTATCGTTTGCTTCAAGACCCTTGAACATTACC
>JAZUAU010000002.1:0-25685 GCA_045638145.1 Acutalibacteraceae bacterium | reverse complement strand
CATCAAATATATCTCTCATAAGAATAGCACCATCAAAGATTGCTCCGAGCAGTCTTTGGGGTGTTTTTTTGCTTTCGTCGGGACAGTTATGGAAGTCCATTAAGATTTTTTGATAGAGTTCTCTGGTAAACAAACCAACCTCTTGCTGCATATCCGTAGAAAGGGGTGGGACGGTATCTAAAACCTCTTCCAGATTGGATGTGATACGGTCAAAAAGCACCTTTTCAATGTTCAATTTTAATACCTCTTTTTCAATGAATTTTGGTATAGAAAATTGTAGCGCATTTTGCTCCAAAAGTCAGCCTATTTCAATAATTTCCTGCCGTCCTCCCATCGGAACCCATAAAAAGACGATTTTAAAACACTTTTTCGCACACAGGCGGATGTACCCCGAAGCGGGCGATTGTTTGGCAAAGCGAGACGATAACGACCCGATTTACCCATATTAAGGGGGTGTTTTGGGTATTATAAGAGGTATTTGTGATTTTTGAACCCCATATGGGGATTTGGACATTTTTTAAATCGTCCTCGTTTTTAAAATCGTTCATTTTGGTAATTAAAAAAATACAATTCGCTGTTTTCGGGGTCATGGGAGTGGTCGGGCGGTAGGAAGAGTATATGTTTCTATGACCATATTTTAACACAGTCTTTAACACAGTCTTTAACACAGTTAATGAGGCATATTTACACACATATTTTAACACAGTTTAAGACACATATTATATCAACTGTGCTTTTACTGCCATCGCATAAATTTTCTCAATTACGTCGTTCCGATACACATAGTACGAGGACGGAGGTTCACCCAGTTTCTTCGGTATATCGCAAAACGGGTATAGCAGGTTATTGTTTTGCAGAATTATTTCGCAATATTTCCTTCCGAACTCCGCCTGTGGCATCTGGGTCTCTTCGTATATGAATGAGAAGTCCTGATATGCCTTTTGCACCACTTTCTTGAACTCTTCATTTTTGAGGCAAAGGGCAAATATCTGCCTCTCAAAGTCGGTACGTTGCGAACTGGTGAGGTTGCCTTTTTTGCGAGGTCGTGCCATTGAAATCACTCCTTTGTAAGTTTTATAAGGTAAGTATTTGAGAATTTTTTTATTATTTCAAGTAATTTTTTATGTTTTTGCTGGAAAATGTTCTTGAAATTTTGAAAAAAATATCTTAATAGGTTTAATACTCATGAAGCAAAGGAGGTGAAACAAAAATGTTAGATACAATTTGCTGCTCATTCCCCGTAGTAATTCCTTGGGACAAACTCAAAGGTTGGGGTAAAAAAACTTATCTGAACCAATACAAAAACTATCTCTACAAGCATTATAACGGCATTCAGTTCAATTACTACTATAACCAATATAAGAACAAGATGCCCTGTCCAAGACTGCGAATGGACTTCTCGGCATCAACGATGCAGCAAGGACTAAATGCAATTGCTTATGACTTTGGTAAAAGTCATATCCTTGTTAAAGAATTGGAGAAAACTCTTTTTGAAGTGGTCGGCAGACCGATTTCTCTTGAAGAAATCACCTGCTTCTCCCGTATAGATATCAACCGTGACAAGAAATGCAAAAAAGAAGTTGAAAAGCAGCAACTTTTCAACTTCTTTAAGAAAATCAAAGGTCGGTCTGGTATGGAACGTAAAGTTTACGAAACTGGTTTGGTTATCAAAAACGATGATGTGCAGTTGAAATTCTATTTCAAAGACCAGGACACAAATCTCGGTGAAGAGATATGCTCCTATATGCCTAAAATGGCCCGAACAGAATTCCAGATAAAATCATACCGCATCCGTAAATATTACCCAGAGAACCTTAATCTTTATACATTGCTAACTAACAAACGAATGACAGCAATGGTTTGGGATGAATTGCTCAATGAATTTCGCATCGGCGGTGAAATTTACGACGAACAAACGCTCCGTAAGGAAGCAAGAAAGGTGTTCGGAAACACGAAAAGAATCCGCGCTCGCAAATTACGCCAGTTGAAGCAAATTAACGATGTCAACGATAGTGTGAGACACCGCCCAAAAACAATTGAGCAAAGCAAAGATGTTGTAAACGAATTAGATGAAGCAGGAGTATGCCCATACTCTTGCGAAACATCTATTGTATTAACAATAGACCTTTCTGTGAAAATAATCAAGAAAAGAGAGGTCTATTACATTGTAATTCCCACAATTAAGATGCAACCTGCCCGACAGGTTGGTTATCTTGATAGTTCGTGACCTTATAACATAAAACAACTTTTCGTTTTTTGCGGGCAGAAAAACATAAGAAAAGTTCATATATCATTAACCGAGACAATGCATAGTCCCACTCTTCAATCAACTTTTTTAAGAGTGACGACGAACATTGTCTATTCGTCGTTGTCAAAATACTTGAAATAAAAAGAGAAACTATATACTATTAACTTAACGGTGTGCAGCGAATTCCACCAATTAAGATAAATATGTATTTTAAAAAAATTCAAAATAGACATGTGAAAAATAAATTACCTTATGGAACACCAACATAGCGGTTATTTCTATAAATTTATCCAGTTGTATGTAGCAATACAATTATGTTTTTTCCATTTTTCCTTAATATATAAAACAAAGATAAAAATAAATGGTGTAGTTACCCGTCAAGATGTTAGCACACCGTTGTCTTAACGGAGTAACGAAAATATCCGCCTGATTCAAAGCAGACGGATATTTTTTGTTTTATGGTTGTTCCAACCCACCCTGCCATCCATCAGGCGAAAAAATAGTTTGATTATTAGAAATCGCCAAAAGTGCTGGAAAATTTCTTAATCCACATATGTCGGGACGGCTGAAAAACCATTCGGTATCTATTTTTGGAAAGTTGCAGCAGAAAGCAAAAAAATGGACAAAAATGCCTCCAAAAAATTTTTTTAAAAATTTGTGGAGACCAAAAGATACCCTTTTTCGGAAAGTCCAAAATTGGACCCCTCAAAAAAATTTCCAAGAACTTCTGGAAAGCAAAATCACAACCGAAAAAATCCGCCTGAATTACAAAAGTCGTTTTTCAAAAGTGCCCGAAAAGTTTCAAAAATGGGGGTGTTTAGGGGGTATTGACACACAAAAAAGACCGCTGTATAATACACCCACAGTCAACGGCTGACACCCTTAACACAGGGGTTCGGCGATGACTAAATCATTTTAAGGAAGATGCTATGAAACCATTTTTGAGTATGTAGTAAACGGCATATCGCAATATGTTTGTACAACCGTACCAGTGGAACCATCGTCTTCCATCGGCACGGTTTTTTTGTTGCCAATATACTCGTATCTGCTTTGAGGTTCCCTTTCGTACCACGAAGCAGAATACATAATTCCCACTGTTTTAAGACCTGCGAAAGTTGGTTGGGGGGTTATGTCTTCCATAGGAAGTAAAACAATACTTCAAAGGAGGTCATAACTATGACACACAATTCTGTTTCTACTGAAACAACCAATGTTGCTGCCGTTGGTAGCACACCCAGCAAAAGCAAAAAAGAGTACATCACATTCGCTGCTCTCAAACTGATAGAACAACTCTATCGTGACGGAGCAATCAAAGAACATATCTACGCAAACATCCTCAAAGAGAATGCCAACATCGTAGATATCACCCAGTTTGCTTATGCTGGTTAAAACGAAAGGAGGTTTTACTATGAAGACTAATACTGAAAATACCACCCGTGTGGCAATTTATGCCCGTGTTGCAAATGCAGACCAGTTGTACCTTAACCGCAAGGTGGAGATGTGCTCGGAGTATGCCGAGCGCATCCCCAATTGTGCTATTGTTGCTAAATACACCGACCTGAACAAGTCTGCCAGAACCGTCAGCGACCGTAGTGGTTTCCAGCAGATGATGCTTGATGCCCAAAACGGTATGTTTGACGAAATCTGGGTGCACGAATTGCACGACTTTTCCAGAAACCTATCAGATGTCTGCTGTTATGCAGACAAATTTAACGAAATGGGGGTTACTGTCTATTTCATTGATTACGGCATTCGCACTGATAACTCTGATGGCCAATTTCGTATCGTGATGATGGCAAGTCTTGAACAGGATGAAAGTCGCAGACAGTCTGAAAGAATTAAGCGCGGTCACGAACTCTCCCGTGCAAAGGGAACGATATTCGGCACAGGCAATGTGCTCGGTTATGATAAGGTTGATGGCAACTATGTCATTAATCCTGACCAAGCGGAGACCGTCCGTATGATTTTTAACCTGTGTATCAATGGGTATGGTTTGGGTAAAATTTGTAATGCCCTCAAAGAGCAAGGCAAACTTACCTCCACGGGCAAGTCTGCTTGGCAGCAGACTACCGTTGCCCGCATCCTCAAAAACCCTGTGTATTACGGTAAGATTTGCTACCCTCGCTCCAACGAAATTGTTGATGGCACTCACGAACCGATTGTAAGCGAGGAAACCTTCATTAAAGCGAATCAGATGATGAGCGAAAGGAGGGTCGGCAAGTGATGAACCATAACACACCTATACGGGTGGCTGTGTATGCTCGTGTTTCTACCGAGCACGAGGCACAGGTGTTAGCACTTGACAATCAGTTGGAGTGGTACACCAATTATATTGCCCAGCACCCCAATTATTTTGAGGTGGGTCGCTATATTGATGTAGGCATCACTGGAACTTCTGCCAAGAAGCGACCAGAGTTTATGCGAATGATAGAAGATGCCAAAAAGGGCAAGTTTCAACTAATTATCACCAGAGAGGTATCACGTTTTGCTCGTAACACCAAAGACACTCTTAAATTTTGCGAATTGCTTAAAGAATTTGGAGTTATTGTTCACTTTGTCGGAGATGCTATTCAAACCGATGACCCAGATGGAGAATTTCGCTTGACATTGATGGCAAGTCTTGCACAAGACGAAAGCCGTAAAATCAGTCAACGAGTTAAATACGGTATCAGTATGGCACGGCAAAAAGGCGTTCTTTACGGTAACGGAAATATTCTTGGCTATGACCGCATTAAACGAGAGGTAGCCCCTGATGTTTTTGTTCCAGAGTTTGTCATTAACCCTGAACAAGCGGAAACTGTCCGTATGATTTTTGACTGGTATCTGCAAGGGTATGGTGTTCGTAAAATTCAGTTTATGCTGGAACAGGCAGGACGGAAAACTGCCGAAGGTAAAAGCAACTGGTATGCCTCGGCAATTTCTAAAACCCTCAAAAGGAAGTTCTACTGTGGACTGCTTGATTATGGTCAGCAGTATAGCAAAGATTACAAGTCTCAAAAGCGTAAGAAAAACTACGGCGAAAGAGACAGAATTGTTATTCAAGGTCAACACGAACCCATTGTAACGGTAGAAGAGTTTAATAAGGTTCAGGAGATACTGGAAAGTCATCTCAAACAGTTACCAGGAGTGCAAACTGGTCCAAGAAGCGGTCAGAAGCAGAAAAAGGATGTCTGGTCTAAACTGCTCGTTTGCATCTGCGGGCATTCTTTTAACCGTCGCCGTTGGAGCCATCAGGGCAAGTCTAACACAGTGTACAGTTACCAGTGTTACAGTTCCATTCGTACAGGAACAGTCCAGACACGATTGAACAAGGGTCTCCCTATTGATGATACTTGTAGGTCTCCTGCCGTTCCAGAGTGGAAACTCAAAATGATGGCGAAGTATGTTTTCACTCACTTCATCACCGATGTTGACGAAATTCTCGCAACTGCTAACCGTCTCCTGCAAAAGCATCTCGCCGACAAACCAGTGCTGGACAACACCCAGATTATCGCTAACAGGCGAAAGGAACTTGCCAAACTGGAAAATCGTTTGAAGAACTCCATTGTTATGCGAGAGGATGGAGAGATTAGCCGAGAGCAATTCTTTGAACGCAAGGCGGAGTTAGAACCACAAATCGCAGAACTGAAACAGTACATTGCTGAACTTGAAGCAGAAACCGAACCTGTGGAAGAGGTCAATTTCGGCGAGCGAATTAAGTTGCTTGAATATGCTATGGAGCAACTGGTTGACTTTGAGAACATAGAAGATATTCCAGAGAAGGTCGTGGAGGCATTCGTTGACCGAATTGTTGTCTCCGAAGACTGCTTTGACTGGTATCTTCGCTTTGACCCTACGGTTGCATACACCTGTAAGGTTGAGGGCAAAAGAAGCGGGACCGCAAAGGTCTCCGCTTCCTTTGCGTTTCTTGAAGACAGCAAAACCAAGAAGAAATATAAGAAGTTATCAAAGAGCGAATATGATTTGGTCGCTTCTGCTACATTGGACATTGACTATGCCAAGAAGTACCTGTATTCGCAATCAACCAAGCACCGCATCCACAAATACGAAGACACGAAGGTGAATGTGTATGTGTAAGACATAATTATTGTAATTTATAATTGCTGTTAAACGGATGAGGTTGCACTCATCCGTTTTTCTGTCTAATCTTTTCATTTTATAGAATTATATCAAATGGTCGGAATTTGCAAAATAAACACCTTATATTGTAAAATACGAGGAAATATGCTATAATATAATATCATATGGCTTATTTGATTATAAGCGAGGTGCCGAAATGGAAAAAAGTTTATTAAAATTAGAACAGGGTGACCTGCTCTGTGTTGACGATGGTTGCATTGATAATGAGTTTCAAGGTGTTCAATTTGATTTAATTTGTCCTTCCAATACTCTTGACGAAAACCGCGCAAAGATACAGCAGGGGCTCTCTGATGTTGAACGACAGTTATCGGTAGTTAATAGTAAGGTTGCAGAGTTGAATGCGGATATTGAAAAACTTACTAATAATGCCGATGGGTTTGATTATGCCATATCGGTTATAAGTGGTGTTATCACTGGACTGATAGATTCTTTCTTTGTAGGCGAAACTGAAATAGACAAGGAAAAAATACAGGAGTTTTTAGAGGAAAAGTATCACACTGCCAATGATAGTGGATATAAGCACAAAGATGCTGATGGACATTGGATAAGCAGTGCTATGTATCATAGATTAGATGATTTAGCACACCACCCATCTATTTCTGGCTTAATTGCCTCTATTCTTGTCCGTTATTTTCGTTTAGTTTTCTTCATAGATGGTTCCGATGGAAAACCACATATTTTCTTTGCTGATACAAGTAGTCCAGAAGTGACAAAATTAGAAAAGAAAGAGCAAACAAAAGCGTGGATAGGTGCTATCATTGGTGGTTTGTGTATTTGGTTATCAAATCTATCAATAAAAAAGTACGAAGAAGCAACTGGCGAAGAATTGCCTAAACCTTTGAAAAAATTGATAAAAATTGTGGGAGCATCACCACTTATGCTTGAACTTCTCAAAACGGTTGATGTTTGGGTAGGTCATATGATGAGCGATGTTTCTACTTCACAAGGTATTCCAGGAATATTCTTGTCATTACTGAAAGAGATTTCTGTGTTGCCAATAATTAAAGATACAGATTTTAGAGTTTGGGTAGATGGTCTTTACAATAAGGGAAATATGAACCTATCCGAATGGGGCGGAGTTGTGTTTGTTGCTGCAAAAAAACAATCATTACCCGTTTTAATAAACGAAGCCCTTGTTAGAGGTTTCTTTTTTGTGAGACATTTGGCGGAAGAATTAAAAGACAAAAAAGACCTTAAACAAGTCAATTGGAATAATGTTATTCCTTTTAAAAACAGAACTATTGTCAGAATGCTTACTATTTCAACGGGCACATTTACTGCTGTTGATATGGCAGATGCAGGGATTAGAGCAGTAATCAAGTCTGGTGGTTTTAATCCTGCCACATTAGGCAACTTTGTTTTGAATGTAAATTTTGTTGGTGTTGGCCGTTTCGCCATTGCCGTTGCAACTGATGTTGGAATGGGTGTAAAAAAAGGCATCAAGGAAAACAAACGGTTAGATTTGGTTGGTCAACAATTACAGTTAATGAATGTCAAGGTGTCTTACCAACAGGCAGATATGTGGGTATCTGCAAAAGATGCTGGTGAAGCAATTAACGAAGCATATGAAATGGTCGTTCCTGCCGTTGAAACTATTGTAACCACGTGGGCAGAAACCGATAAAAAGGTTGACGATATCGTCACCACCTTGGAAAAAGAAAACGAAGAATATGCTGTGTTAGAAACATTCTTAACAATGTATGATGAAAGTCAAGGGTGATAGATAAAATGTCAGATATAGCAATAAAGGAAAAAGAATTGGTTGAAAGTGTAGGCCAGTATGCACATTTAGTTGAGCAAATCAATTTATCTGAACTGCCTACTATTATTGATAATCAGGTAGAGCAGATTGAAGTTCTTGGAGATAAAATAAAAGATGCTTTGGATGCGGCGGAAGCGGCAAAGACCGCTGCTGATGGAGCAGAAAATATGCCTGTGAAGTGGGGACATAGAAAAAAGGCGATTAAAGAATTGCAGAAATCTGGCAAAAAATCTGCAGAAGCAATTGGTGAAACAGTTGATGCCTTAAAGTTGTCTTTTGAATACGAACGGCAGTTGGGTGAAATCAGTAAATTCTTGATTGCCATTGCTGCTTGTAGCGCTGTACATACCGACAAAGCCATCGAACGAATTAACAATGCAATTCAGAATAGACCTGCGAATAAGCCTTTAAATGATGTCGCAAAGGAGCGACTTCAACAGATTATTGACCAAATGAAAGTACAGGGCGATACTATCAGGAAGCAAGACGCCTTGGAACAAGAAATGAAAGAAAAGGATGCCAAAGACAAAGAGCAGTCCCAGCAAATCAGAGAAATGGCCGAAGACGATGACAGACAAGATGCTCTCATTGAAGAATTGCAGAAAAAGATAGCCGATTTAGAAAAGTGGAAGATTGTCGCCTTAATTACTTCTGGTGCTGCCTTGGTACTAACCTTGCTTCAAATCATCGGAATCTTGTAATTAAAATTTCCCTCTTTTGCTGATAGCAGCACAGGCTGCTATCAAAGAATCTAAGTAATTAGATTTATAAAGCAAAACTATCCGCCCGAAGAAATTCGGGCGAATTTCTTTGCATTTATTGACATCCTACCATAAACATAGTATAATGAACTAATAATTAGTATTCAGAAAGGCAAGTGAAGCACATATGAAAATATTGTTTGTCGGAAATAGTTTTACCTATTATAATGATATGCCCACAATGTTTCAAAATATGGCTAATGCATGCAATCTAGACGTTCAAGTGGATAAGTTGACTTTTGGTGGACATTATCTCCATCAGTATGCAGATTTTGAAAGTGAAAAAGGTATGCTTTTCTTGAAAAAAATGAATGAGGGAAACTTTGACATTGTAGTTATACAAGACCAAAGTATCAATCCCGCACTAAATTATGACGACTTTTTCACCGCTGCACAAAAACTTTGCAACGAAATCCGTAAAAAAGGAGCAATGCCCATTTTTTATCAGACTTGGGCTTATAGAAACGAAAGTGAAAAGCTGAAAAGCACAGGTTTTTCCTACGATGAAATGCACGAAAAACTTGAAAATGCCTATCAAACTGCAGCAAAACAGTTGGATACAATCGCAGTTCCCGTGGGCAGAGCCTTTTATAATATTACAAAAAATCGACCTGACATAAATCTTCTGGCACAGGATGATTATCATCCGTCCTGCGAGGGTTCCCTCGTTGCCGCTTCGGTTTTTTTAAATACAATAAAGCAATAAGTTTCGGTTCGTAGTGATAAAAGACACAGTTTTATCAAATTTTTACTTCCCACTTTTGCTGATAGCACCACAGGCTGCTATCAAAGAAAGCAAGTAATTGCTGATAAAAAATCCTCTCGGAGCAATCCGAGAGGATTTTTTATGCCTTTGATGGCTGCAGTTATGATTGCCTTTGGTAAACTATAAGTTATGAACGGCTAGTGTAGTTGTTTGTTCTCGTTCGCATCTTAATAATCAATCTTTGGGAACGAACTGTCCTTTTAATAAATATGTTTAACCTTACCGTAATAAAATTTCTCTCAGCTCTCTGCATAACGGAAGAAGAATCACCATCAAATATGGATATATGCTGTTTCTTGTAGCTTGAGCCCGATACAGATACATTTTCAAGATAAATTTAAAGGCGGTCTATTGACCGCCTTTTCTATTCGGGTATTTTGCCTTTTTCTTTCAGCTTTCTTGAGATGTAAACTATCGGCGTATCGAGCAGGCTTGTGAAAATATAAATCACATAGCTTGAAACCATAATTGAAATAAAGGTCGCCGTATCGTACATACCGAAAAATGCGATTCCGTTAAAGAGCACTGTGTTTATAATCTGTGAAATGAGTGTTGAGCCGTTGTTTCGAAGCCATAAAAAGCGGCGGCTGTCGCCCCATTTTTTAGCCGACCATTCCCACCATTTATGATAGAGGAAAACGTCGAGCTTTTGAGATACGGCATAGCCGATAAGTGATGCCAAAATGAGCCTTGGGGTTGTTGAAAATACCGTTTCTATTCCTGCGTAAACCCAATCGTTTGCGCTTTTTTGATACAGAAACCACGACTGTGATATAACTACCATTGAAACTGCGGCGAAAATTCCGATGTTTACAGCACGGTTGGCTGCCTTTTTAGACTCGTTTTCGGATAAAATGTCGGTTATAAGATAGGTTGAAGCGAAAAGCACATTTCCGAGGGTCTGCTCCATTCCAAAGGCGTCAACCAATATCAGAACCTCAATATTGGCTAGTATCGTCGCGATAACGGTAAAAGCGAAAAGTCCCGCTTTGCCAAAAAAACGGTAAGCGAAAAGCACACCGCCGTAGATTACGACAAGAGAGCAAATAAGCAAAATTTCATTCATGAAAAATCCTTTCCGGAACTAAAAAAAGCACCCGCAGCTTACACTACGGGCGCAAAAATCCAATTCCCCATAGTTTTGATTTAAGACAGGATGGTTTCGAACTGTCTGCACTTAAGTTGGCGAGAGTCGAACCCATTACGCCTGTAAAACAAAATTTTCGGCAATAGTTTGCTTCAAAACTTGCAATACGACAGTATTACTGCGTTTTGTCAGCTTCCTCTTGCACAAAAATTTTGAATTTGCAAGGTCCGAGGGAGTTTATGCCAACGAATTTAATATCGGGCAAAGCGTGAGTTTGCCGCAAGGCTGTCGCCTTGCTAAAAAGAACGCAAAGCCCAGTGTTTAAGGCGGTGAGCGAAACCGTAAAGGGTTCAACTCTCGCCAACTTATGGTGCTTTTTGATTTTATCACTACAATCTTATTTTGTCAATATTTGTACTTTTTGCGCATTCCGATTATAAATGCAATGCTGACCGCTGCGGCAATAAACTCGGCAACAACTATCGACAGCCAGATTCCGTCAATCTCAAAGAACAGCGGCAATATCATAACGGCGCCGACCTGAAAAACAAGTGTGCGAAGGAAGGAAATAATGGCCGACACAAGCCCGTTATTAAGGGCGGTAAAGAAGGATGAGCCAAAGATTGCAAGTCCCGAGAAGAGATAGGACATAGCCGAAAATCGGAAACCTCTTACCGTCATTTCGTAAAGCTCGGCATCATATCCGACAAAGAGCTTTGAGAGAGGCACGGCTAGCAAAAATGCCGCGACCGCCATAACGAGCGATGCTGAAACATTTATAACGGTACTCTTTCCCAGTAGGCTTTTAACCTCGCCCGAATTATCTGCTCCGTAGTGGAAGCTGAAAATAGGTGCAGAGCCGACCGCAAAGCCGATGAAGATTGAAACGAAAACAAAGTTTACGTACATTAAAACGCCGTAAGCCGCAACACCGTTTTCACCTGCATATTTAATAAGCTGAATGTTATAAAGCATTGAAACAAGTGACATCGAAACGTTGCTCATAAGCTCAGATGAGCCGTTCGCCGATGCCTTGAGTAAGGCGTGGCCGTCAAAATGAATCTTAGTAAGACGAAGAAGGCTGGTATTTTTGCGGGCGAAGTATATAAGCGGTACAAAGCCGCCGATTACCTGACTGATAGCGGTAGCAACCGCCGCGCCGACGAGCCCAAAAGGGAAAACGGCTGTAAGCAGCGCGTCAAACACCATATTTGTAACCCCTGCACCAACAGTAACGAATAACCCGAGCTGTGGCTTTTCTGCCGTTACAAAAAAGCTGTGAAACATAAACTGCAGTACGAGTGCAGGGAGTGACACGATTAAAATTCTGCCGTATGTAACACAGTGGTCGAGCATCTCCCCTTCTGCGCCCATAAGGCTGCCTATCGGGCGAATGAATATAAAGCTGATTACCGCTATTACCACACCGATCCCGAGTCCTACGTAAACGAAGAGAGAAAAGAGTCTGTTTGCCTTTTCCTTATCCCCTTCTCCCATCGTTTTTGCAATAAGCGCCGAGCCGCCCGTGCCGAGCATAAAGCCGACGGTACCGAGAATCATTAAAAAGGGGAATATGAAATTTACTGCGGCAAATTCAGTTTTGCCTACGAAATTAGATACAAAAAGTCCGTCTACCACACCGTAAATCGAAGTAAAAATCATCATAGCAATCGACGGCAGAGTAAAACGGAGCAGCTTTGTGTATCCCAAATGGTCGGATAACTGAATATTCATAAAAAATTAGTCCTCTAACATTGCTAAAATTTGTTCTTTGGTCTGGTAACCTATCGACTGTGCAACCGCCTTTTTATCCTTTATAAGGATAAGGGTCGGAATGCTCTGAATTCCAAACTTCACAGCAAGCTTCATCTCATCGTCAACGTTAATCTTGCCAACCTTGATATCATCGCGCTCGTGGGCAATTTCGTGAACTATGGGTGCAATCATCTTGCAGGGTCCGCACCAGGCAGCCCAAAAGTCGAGAAGTACTGGCTTTTCCGAGTTTATTACCTCAGCTTCAAAATTTTCGTTTGTTATATTTATTACTGACATTTTAATCAATCCTTTGATTTATAATAGAGCCTACAGTGGCAGTAGCCCTCGAAATCGGGGTCGGCAATCTGCTCACGGAACTCCTTGCAGATGCACTTGTTTTCGGGGGTTTTGGGCAAGCGACAGGGACAGTAACCGCCCTTTGCCTTGAGGCCTTCCTTAATGGCATTTACAACTTCCTTATCCTCGTTTAACCTTACAGCCACCGTATCACTTCCTTTAAATTTATTATACTATTATTTTACCACAAAATTATGAATTTTTCAATAACTATTGACCGACCGTCTGTTTCCGAGTAAAATTAAATAAAAGGATTGTGATTATTTATGACAAAGGTATTATTTTTGTGTCACGGGAATATTTGCAGGTCACCGATTGCCGAGTTTGTGATGAAGGATATTTCTCGCGGCGAGGATATTTATATTGACTCTGCAGCTGTATCGCGTGAGGAAATAGGCAACCCGATTTATCCTCCTGCCAAGAAGATTTTAAGGGAAAAGAATATCCCCTTTGACGATCACAGGGCAAGGCAGATGACTCGGGCTGACTATGAAGAATTCGACTATATCGTGGTTATGGAAGAATATAATATGCCTAGACTTCTTCGTATAATCGGCAGCGACGACCGAGATAAAGTGTCAAGACTGCTCGATTTTACCGATATCCCCGGCGATATTGAAGACCCGTGGTATTCTGGCAACTTTGAAAAGGTATATGAACAGATAAAATACGGCTGTGAGGCATTACTCCAAAAAATAAAGAAGTCCTGAAAATCAGGACTTCTTTTTTCTGTACTTGTCGGTTATGTGAAGGCTGTCATAATAAGATGCAGAAAGCGTTTTCTTCGGCACGGTAGGCGTACAAAGGTACTCCGAGTGCCGAAAAGGCGCTTAAAAAGGATGCTCTATATCTGTTCACGCAGTGAACACCTAATAAAGTAAAGATGTGAAGCAGATTTTACTCTGCTCCACATCCTTTTATTATCATCCTTTTTGATCTGCGCTTATTATGACAGCCCTATTCGAATTCTACAACGTCCACCCAAGAAAGTAAGAATTCTCTTTCGTGGGCATTGCCCTTTACCGACTGGGACGCCGCAACGATGGGCATCCACTTCTGTACGTACTGGCGCGCAGTATCACTCTTCTTGCAGAAGAGCTCTAAATACTTGTCTGCAAGCTCTTTTTTATCCTCGAGGCAGAAGAGAAGGTAAGTTCTTGCAACATCGGCAGAGGCGTTGCCCTGGGTTGCGTGCGCCCAGTCTATAATATAGGGTATGCCGTCGGGAGTAATTATAATATTAGAGGGATTGAGGTCACCGTGGCAAACCTTTTTGTGCTTGGGCATTCCCTCAAGACGAGTGTGCAGGTCATATTTTGTGGTAGCATCGAGTGTAGTTTCGTTAATCTTGCGATTCATCTTATCGCGAAGTCTATTAAGCATGGGTGCCTTGCGCGAATGAATATCAAGCTGAACATCAACGAAAAGCTCAAGGTATTCTTCCTGCTTTTCAGGGTGTTTTTCCATAAGTGAGCCAAGAGTTTCACCCTCAATAAATTCATATTCAATAGCCCACTGACCATCAACAATCTCAACTCCGAGAAGTTTTGGAATATTAAGTCCCGTTTCCTCAATTCTTGCTTGGTTAAGCGCCTCGTTCAAAATATCTGCCTTGGAATAGTCGGAATCAAAAACCTTTATACAACGGTCACCGTCGCGGTAAATCTTCTTATGCTTTCTTTCTACAATAATTTCTCTCATTATCTTATCCTCCGTAATATGCGTTGAGGTACATCTGCTTAATTTCGCTCATAAGCGGATAACGCGGGTTAGCTCCTGTGCACTGGTCGTCGAATGCCTGCTCGGTCATATCATCAAGACGGTCGAGGAAGTCCTTTTCGTCAATACCGTAATCCTTGATGGTCTTCTTAATTCCAACCCTCTCCTTAAGGTCATTGATAGCCTTAATAAGGTTTTCAAGCTTTTCTTCGTCGGTTTTGCCGCCAAGGCCGAGATAATCAGCAATTTCAGCATAGCGAGCGAGGGTATGAGGATGGTCATACTGTGAGAAGGTACCCATTTTTGCAGGAGCCTCAGCCGCATTAAAGCGGAGCACTTCTTCAATCATAAGAGCGTTAGCAACGCCGTGAGGGAGATGATGGAAAGCACCGAGCTTGTGAGCCATAGAGTGACATACACCAAGGAATGCATTGGCAAATGCCATACCTGCCATAGTAGCGGCGTTAGCCATCTTTTCACGAGCTTCTACGTCGGTCTGACCGTTGTCGTATGCACGGGGCAGATACTTGAAGATGTTTTTAAGAGCCTGTAATGCAAGACCGTCGGTATAGTCGGTTGCGAGCATTGCAGCATATGCCTCAACTGCGTGGGTTACAGCGTCGATACCGGAAGCAGCAGTTAAGCCCTTAGGTGCGCTCATATGGAAATCGGCATCAATGATAGCCATATTGGGAAGAAGCTCATAGTCAGCAAGAGGATACTTAACGCCGGTGTCACCGTCAGTAATAACTGCGAAAGGTGTAACCTCGGAACCGGTACCTGCTGAGGTAGGAACTGCAATAAAGTAAGCCTTTTCACCCATCTTGGGGAAGGTGTAAACACGCTTACGAATGTCGATAAAGCGCATTGCCATATCCATAAAGTCAGCTTCAGGATGCTCATAGAGAACCCACATAATCTTAGCGGCATCCATAGCAGAACCACCGCCGAGAGCAATAATAGTATCAGGCTGGAATGCTGCCATCTGCTTAGCACCATCCTGAGCGTTCTTCAAAGTAGGATCGGGCTGAACATCGAAGAATGTTGTATGAGCAATACCCATCTCGTCAAGCTTATCGGTGATCGGCTTAGTATAACCATTCTGATAAAGGAAGGTGTCGGTTACAATAAATGCTTTCTTAGCGCCGCGTACACTGCGAAGCTCATCAAGAGCTACCGGCAAACATCCTTTCTTGATATAAACCTTTTCAGGTGCGCGGAACCAAAGCATATTTTCCCTTCTTTCAGCAACTGTTTTAATATTTAAGAGGTGCTTAACGCCAACGTTTTCGGATACCGAGTTCCCACCCCAAGAACCGCAACCAAGGGTGAGCGACGGAGCAAGTTTGAAGTTATAAAGGTCACCAATACCGCCGTGAGACGAGGGAGTATTTACAAGGATACGGCAGGTCTTCATACGAGCTGCAAAAACACCCAGCTTCTCGGTTTCGGTTACTTCATTGAGATATACAGAAGAAGTATGACCAAAGCCGCCGTCTTCAACTAATTTTTCAGCTTTATCGAGAGCTTCTGCAAAATCCTTTGCCTTATACATAGCAAGTACGGGGCTGAGTTTCTCATGAGCAAATTCTTCACTGAGTTCTACGCTCTCAACCTCGCCGATAATAATTTTGGTAGTGTCGGGAACGGTAACACCTGCTAGAGCGGCGATCTTTGCGGCAGGCTGACCAACGATTTTAGCGTTGAGAGCGCCGTTTATGATGATTGTTTTTCTAACCTTTTCTGTTTCTTCAGCGGTGAGGAAGTAGCATCCGCGGGTGGCAAATTCCTCCTTAACTGCCTCGTAAATACTCTCGAGAACAATAACTGCCTGCTCAGATGCGCAGATCATACCATTATCGAAGGTCTTGGAGTGAATGATAGAGTTTACAGCAAGAAGAATATCTGCCGTGTCATCGATTATTGCGGGAGTGTTGCCGGCACCAACACCGAGAGCGGGCTTTCCGCTTGAATAAGCCGCTCTTACCATTCCGGGACCGCCGGTTGCTAGAATAATATCGGCTTCCTTCATAACGGTATTTGTCATTTCAAGACTCGGCTGGTCAATCCAATCGATAATTCCCTCGGGTGCACCGGCGCTGACTGCAGCCTCAAGCACTAATCTTGCGGCGGCAATAGTCGAGTCCTTTGCACGGGGGTGGGGACTGATGATAATTGCATTTCGGGTTTTAAGTGCGAGCAGACACTTAAAAATTGCGGTTGAGGTGGGGTTTGTGGTGGGGATAACCGCCGCGATAACCCCGATAGGCTCGGCTATTTTCTTTATGCCGTAAGCCTTATCCTCTTCGATGACTCCGCAGGTTTTTGTGTTCTTATAAGCGTTGTAAATATATTCAGCGGCATAGTTATTTTTAATAACCTTATCCTCTACAACGCCCATTCCGGTTTCACTGACTGCCATTTTGGCAAGAGGGATTCTCGCTTTGTTAGCAGCAGAGGCTGCTGCGAGGAATATTTTATCAACTGTTTCTTGGTCATATTCTGCGAATTTTTTCTGTGCTTCTTTTACGCGCGCAATAGCCGCTTCAAGCTCTGCGACATTGGTTATTTCGGTATTCATAGTTGCCTCCTAAAAAAGTAAAGTTCAGGTTTGTTAAAATTATAACAAACCTGAACCCGGCTTTCAAATATCAGTTGGGATATTAGTTATATTAAATTTGATATAGCTATTTAAGATGCTCTTCACACGCCTTTTTAACCTCGTTTATAAAGCGTTTATCAAGTTCGGTAAGCTTATATCCGTCCTTGAAAATCAGTACGTCTTTATATATCTTTTTATTCTCGGGGCACTCTCGCGACACTAAATTATATCTCTCGAGCATATCCTTTGGTGTCGGCGAAACCCACATATAGGTATTTTTGTTGGACGACAGAATATCCATCTGGCTTGAACGCTCAAAAACGAATATTCGGCGGTTAACGTTATCGGGAAGCTCCTCTTTTTGCACCCGCGACATAGAAACCGACGGCACGTAGGGATCGGCATGGGCAATCTCAATATAGTTTTCTAGGTCGGTATAGGTAATCTTCTCAAGATTCGCCAGCTCGCAGTCGCGGCTCATAATAAGACGGTAGGAAAATTCCGAGATTACCTCGTGCGAGAGTCCCTTTTCCTCGAGCATCGTTTCAAAATGCTTTTCAAAGTTTTCAGCATAACGGATAATTCCTATATTATAGTCGGAATCGAGTACGTTTTGAATAGTGCGCTTGGAGTTTGTTTCCTTATAAAAAAGCTCGTAGGCGCGTGAGGTTACCGTTTCAGAAAAGCGGACGAATGCATCACAAATATAACCCGCTCTCGGCACCGAAGCCGAAAAACGGCGCCTTATGGGGCGGTCGTCGCGATACATATTCTCAAGATGCTCCATCTGCTTTAAAAGGGTTTTAGCGTGATTTATAAACTCCTCGCCCTGCGCAGTCAGATAAACACCCTTTGGTGTTCTTTCGAATATTGTAATGCCAACCTCTCCTTCAAGTTCTTTTACGGCGCGGCTTAAATTCGGTTGTGCGATAATCAGGTTTTCTGCCGCACGATTTAACGAACCAACCCGCGCAACCTCTACGGCATATTTAAGGTGTAATAAATTCAAAACCTTTGTCCCCTTCTATGAGTTTTCATAAAGTATATAATATCGTTAAGTTTTTGTCAATTTTATTTTACAAAAATACCCTGACGATTGTCAGGGTATCATTTTTGATAGAATTAGCGCTGAACGCGGCCTGAGCCGTCGCCCTTTGCAAGCTTTTCAACCTCGGAAACGGATACGCGGTTAAAGTCGCCCTCAACAGAGTGCTTAAGAGCAGATGCTGCAACTGCAAATTCAACAGCCTCCTGAGTGGTTTTGCCCGAAAGAAGTGCATAGATAAGTCCGCCTCCGAAGGAGTCGCCACCGCCAACACGGTCAACAATATGGAGATGATATTCCTTAGAGAAGCAGTAATCAGTTCCATCGTAAAGCATAGCTGCCCAGTCGTTATCACTTGCAGAAATAGAGGTGCGAAGTGTGATAGCAACCTTCTCGAAGCCAAACTTATCAGCAAGCTGCTTTGCAACCGACTTGTAGCCTTCCTTATTGAGCTTGCCGCCGTAGATGTCGGTATTCTCAGCCTCAATACCAAATACGTCCTTAGCATCCTCTTCGTTAGAAATGCAGACATCAACATACTGACAAAGCTCGGTCATAGCAGCTCTTGCCTGATCGCGAGTCCAAAGCTTTCCGCGGTAATTAAGGTCACAGGAAATCTTAACACCCTTTGCCTTTGCAGCCTTGCAAGCCTGTTTGCAGATTTCAACAAGATTCTCACCTAAAGCGGGAGTAATTCCTGTGAAGTGGAACCAATCAGCACCCTCAAAGATAGCATCCCAATCAAAGTCAGCAGGGTCAGCCATCTGGATAGCGGAATAAGCGCGGTCATAGATGCAAACGGAGCCTCTCTGAGAAGCGCCCTTTTCGAGGTAATAAATACCAACTCTTTCACCGCCGCGAACGATGCCGCTGGTGTCTACTCCGAAATAACGGAGAGAATCAACAGCAGCCTGACCGATTGCGTGCTTGGGGAGCTTGGTAACAAAAGATGCATCCATACCGTAGTTCGCAAGAGAAACCGCAACGTTTGCCTCGCCGCCGCCAAAGGTAGCCTGAAGCTGATCGTTCTGGAAGAAACGGTAATATCCGTTGGTAGCAAGTCTTAACATAAGCTCGCCAAAAGTAACAATTTTTGCCATATTACATATCTCCTTTGAGAAAATTATTTACACAAGTATTATAATATCACTGCACTCTAAAAATCAAGTCACTTTCACGCATTAAGCAAGATTTTTCTATCTTTTATGACTTATACGCCTGAATATGCCGAGAATCCGCCGTCAATGGGAAGAACGACGCCGGTGATGAAGCTTGCAGCATGGTTGTTGAGCAGGAAGAGAAGTCCTCCGTCAAGCTCGTCGCTCTCACCGAAACGTCCCATAGGTGTTGCGGCTAAAATCTTGCCTGTTCTTGCAGTAGGTGTGCCGTCTGAATTAAAGAGAAGAGCGGCATTCTGCTTGGTTGAGAAGAAGCCGGGGGCGATTGCATTTACACGAATACCAACCTTTGAAAAATGAACTGCAAGCCACTGCGTAAAGTTGGAAATCGCAGCCTTTGCGCCCGAATATGCGGGAATCTTTGTAAGAGGAGTAAACGCGTTCATAGAGCTGATATTGATAATGTTGCAGCCCTCTCTACCAACCATCTGTGCGGTAAAAGCCTGTGTCGGAATAAGCGTTCCGAGGAAGTTGAGATTAAAAACAAAGGAAACTCCGTCAGCATCAAGGTCAAAGAAGGATTTTGTATCGGCATCAATATCTCCAATCTCAAAATATTCCTTGTCTGTGGTAGCTCTGGGGTTATTTCCGCCTGCGCCGTTAATGAGAATGTCACACGGGCCAAAGTCTGCCTTAACCTTATCTGCTACTTCGAAGCAGATAGCCTTGTCGAGTACATTGCACCTGTAAGCTTTTGCCTTTCCGCCCTCTTCTCTTATCTCGGCGGCAATAGCCTCTGCCGCCGCATCGTTAAGGTCGAGAAGCGCAACCGCGGCGCCTGCTCTGGCAAGAGTTTTTGCAAATGCTCCGCAAAGCACTCCGCCGGCGCCTGTAACAACCGCAACCTTGCCTGTAAGATCGGTATTTATAACATTTTTATTCATTATACTGTCTTCCTCCATAAAGCATTATGAGCCTTTTCGCAGGCCTCAAAAAGTCCGTTAAGATAGGTAGCGCCGAGAGCGCGATCGTAAAGTCCGTATCCGGGCTTTCCCGTTTCGCCCCAAATCATTCTGCCGTGGTCGGGACGGACATAACCGTCAAATCCCGTCTCAACAAGTGCCTTTGTAATAGCATACATATCAAGACTTCCGCAGTCGGAAAGATGTCCCTGCTCCTCGAAGCTTCCGTCCTCAAGTACAAGCACCTGCCGCATATGCATAAATGCGATTCTATCCATTGCGCTGTATTTTTTAACCATTTTTACCATGTCGTTAGTCTTTGCACAACCGAGCGAGCCTGTGCAAAGGCAAAGCGAGTTTGCAGGACTGTCAACGATTGCGAGCATTCTGTCAAGATTCTCTTCATTTGTGATAATTCTCGGAATTCCGAAAATTGGATACGGCGGGTCATCGGGGTGGATAGCCATTCTAATTCCGCATTCCTCAGCAACGGGGATAACCGCCTTTAAGAACTTCTCTAAATTCATCCAAAGCCCCTCTTCTCCAAGCTCGCCATAGGCAGAGATAAGCTCTCTTACCTCATCCTGAGTATAGGAAGAGTCCCATCCGGGAAGATGGATATCGTCCCTCAGGGGGTCAAGTCCCTTCATCTGCTCCCAATACATAACAAGGCTTGTTGAGCCGTCGGGTGCAACCTTGTCAAGTTGAGTTCTTGTCCAGTCGAAAACCGGCATAAAGTTATAGGTAACGCATTTTACTCCGTATTTTGCACAGCGTCGGATGTTCTCGCAGTAAACGTCGATATATTCACTGGCCTTTCCTCTGCCGAGCTTAATATCCTCATGAACGGGGATAGACTCAACAACGTCAAAAAGCATACCGTTAGCCTCGACCTCAGCCTTCATACGAGCAAGGCTCTCTTCGGGCCAAACCTCACCGGGCGCAACGTCATAAACGGCACTGACGATTGAACGCATATTGGGTATCTGACGGATATATTGCAAAGAAATCGGGTCGGATTCGCCATACCAGCGGAAAGACATTTTCATAAATCATATCTCCTATCATTTTCTCTTCTGCTATATTGCAGACCAATACAATATAATTATATATTATTTATTTTCCTCCGTCAATATTTTTAAAACGGGAAATTCGGGTAATGAAAATTTTTACAAATAAGGCTTGGTTTCTTGATAATATTTGCAATTAAAAAACAGACGGGGCCCTGAAGCGAACCCTCATCTGTTGCAAAAAATGTTTCTTAAAATGGTATTTTTAAAACTTGTGCTCACAATCCATACAAACCGTCTTGCCTGTATTCATCTTTACAGTATTAAGACCATAACACTTGGGGCACTGAGAATTATTTCCCGAAGTTTCAGTATTACTCTGTTTATTTATAATATTACCTAACTGGCTCATAGCAATATTAAAAGCTTCTTTATCCGCTTCAGAGAGTTCAACATTGTTTATAACCACGCGCTGTCTTTTCGGGTTTCTCTTTTTCTCAAGAATGTCCTCTATTTTAAGTGAGACAACAGTCAAAATAATGACATAAACAAGCCAACCAAAAATGATCGGTACCATATTTGAATAGTTGATCAAATCAGGTTTGTATTCAAAAATATAAAATGCGGCTCCAAAAGGCAACACTACCGTCAGAAGCAATGTAATCAGCCTAATATACCAATATCTGTGAAGCCCTGTTCCGTTACTACGTCTCATAACAACATCTCCTTACTCTGTTTTCGGAATATCAAAAACGAAGACAACTTGCTGTCCTGTTCCATATCCATCTATATTTTCGAATATGAATTCAACCTTTTGAGAATCCTTTGTTGCTATCGCGGTTGCATATCCCATAATCTTTTTGCCGGACGCGATTTCAGTCTGTCTAAGATTTTCATTCGCACTATTAAACCAGTTCTCATATCGCGAATCCACCTTTACATCGTCAACGTAAACGTCCAAATCATATAGGGTATTGCGTTCAAACTTGCTGTTGTTTGTAATCTCGAACCTTACACCAACAATGATCATGCCCGGTTCATATTCGTACTTCATCACTTTGAGATCAGTTGCTTTAATATTAAGCTTTCCCTCATATTCTTCGTTGAGCGCCGTTATAACGATAGGTTCCTTAGAATTTCTGATATGTGATACTATCTGCGGAATAAATGCGCAAAGCATTATAAAAATAAAGGATAAAAACAAAGCAATATATACTCGATTCATTTTCTTTTTATTTGCTTCGATTTCTTCTTCGGTAAGAGGTGTGTCATTTCGGTATCTCCACATTTTATATTTGCTCCGTTTCTTAGGGTTCTGCAACCAATTATATATTTTGCTAACTCTTATGTCAATTATTTCTATAAAAAAAGGACGGATTAACTCCGTCCTGTGCATTTATTTATACTGCCCTCTCTATTATAGCCGCCATAACGGTTATATCATCCTCGTGGTTATCGCTTCTGCGCCGACGAGCACAGCGCATTAAATGCTCAGCTAAATTTTGAGCATTTCCGTCCCGCCAAGCATCAATCTCAGCACAAAGCCACTCTGTACCCTCGCTCGTTGCTCCGTCACTCATCATAACGACAACGTCACCTGGATAAAGCTTTACGGTCGCCTTGTCAAAGCCCACGTCGCGGAGAATTCCCGCAGGAAGCGAGGTTGACTGTGCCCTACCGCTTTTACCGTTTCTGCGGATTATAGTGGGCGCCGCACCTGCTTTAAGAAGGTCTGTTCTTCCGCTGAATAGGTCGATGCAGGAAATGTCAACCGTCGCAAGTGACTCATCGGTTGATTTAAAGAGCATCGCTGAATTTACGATACTGAGCGAGCAATCATAGCCGAAGCCTGCCTTTAAAAGCCTCGACATAAGTCCCGAAGCCATTGCTCCGTCAACTGCTGCTCTGCCCCCTGCGCCCATTCCGTCGGAAATTATCATAAACACTCTTCCCTTTCCGTCGTTAAAATGATTGTAAGCATCGCCGCATATACCCGATGGTGAGCAAGCATGCTGCGAAACGCCAATATCGGCAGTAATAACTGCCTTTTCTGTGAGAGTAATATAAACATTTTTCTCAAGCTCGGCAACACTCGGCGGTTCAAAATCTCGGTCGCAACAAGCTTCGACCGTGCGGAGAATCTGCATTCTGTTGTATCTTATCCTCTCGGAGGGTTTTACAATTATTTCAACCGACATTCTGCCGTATTTATCAACCCTGCAACCACATTCCTCGGCGCGGATATCGATATTTTTAAGCGCTGCAGCAATTTTTCCTGCCGTCACGTCATCAAACATTTCATCACGGTTAAGCTCTGCCGCGAGGTCTATGAGCATATTTGAAATTCCCTCGAACTGGTCGGAAACAACATTTCGAACATCAGAAAGTCTGTTTTCTGCCGCCATACGGGAGGCATAGTCGGAATAGTGCCTGAAAACCGCCTGTCCCATTTTCTGAGTACGTATGCATCTTCCACGGAATTCGTCGGGAGCCTCATCCGAGGGCTCTGTTTTATCTTCTTTAATTGCCTTTATCATATCTAAAATGGCAGTAACCGTCTCGTTTTTCTTCTGCTCCCAACAATGGGTGCAGAGCGAACATCCGATACAGGCATCCTTTTCGATATTTGAAATTACTGTTTCAAAATCGGGAGCATTAATACGTGATAGCTCACGGGCCACCGTTTCAACTGTTTCGGAAACATCGGAAAGTGCCCCTGCGGCATATTTAAGCCGCATTGTAACCGATTTTTTCATTCCGTTTTCCGAAATTGTCCTCGCAGGGGGCGAAAACATTCTGCCGACCTTGATACAAATTGTTTTTGGTATACAAAGCGCTATTGCCGATCCGAAAGCCACCTCTATAAATACTCCAACGCTCGCAGCAAAATCCCCTGCCAACGCCGATGCAACGCTGGTAGCAAGAATATACGCCGCTGTACATATATACTTACCTCTTGAGGCGAAAACCCCTGCAATAACTCCACCAAAGGCAAAAACAGGCAGGCTTATCATATTGCCCGTTGCAACGGTGGCACAAAAGCCTGCTGTAACGCCGCTTATAGCCCCTCCGATAGTTTGTCCGTAACGTGCAGATACCAAAACAAATGTGGTAAAAAGCATTCTACCTACCGAAATATTTCCCGCAACAAGTCCCATAAGACCGACAATTAAAATATTGACCGATATCAGCACCGAGGCAAGCTCTTCGCCCGAAAGCCCCTCTTTGCGAACCGCAAGGGTTTTAAATGTGAAGGTGAAAAAGTAAGCCGCACCCATAGCAAGCACCGCCTCTGATACAGAGAGTATCATTCCACGAGTCGAGCCGCTTGTTATTACAAGCCCCGTAAGGAGAGTTGTAGCAAGGCATACAAGAGCCGTCCACAGAGGCTTCAAGGCCTTTTTAAGCACAGCGGAAAGCAACACCTTTATTGCAATTATGGCAAACATTGCCGCAAAATATCGAAAACTTCCCAAAGCAGAAAGCGAAAAAATATAACCGAAAAAGCATCCGAAGGACGAAAGTGCGAGATATTCATTAGGCACCGCCGCAAGAAAAGCAAGTCCGAAGGGGCGAAGGCTTCCAAAAACCGTGCCTGACGAAATTACCAGCCCCGCAAGTGCAATTAAACTCTGCCTTATTATCTCGAAAACGAGTTCCCTGTACCCAATCTCAGAAAGCCCCGTTTTCTTCTTTATTACTTCCTTCATTTTTTATACTGCCTCCATAAAAAATCTCCCCCATTCCCCTTTTCGCTTGTAAATTATATTGTAATACACGGAGCGTGAATTTTTTGTCAAAGCAGGCTGTCGATTTTTACTATTTTTAAAAATAAAGACGCAAAAAACCCCGAAGAAATCTCTTAGGGAAAGTGTAACTAATAAAGGTTTATTTTAAAGTTGCACTTGTCGCGAGCCTCTTTAGGAAAGTATAGCAAAATACCTTGCTGATAAACTGTTCCTCAAGGGACAGCTAAATTTGTGCTAAAGCACCAAGCTAAATTAAATTCATGTTTAGCAGGAGTAGACCAATTTAGCTCCCGCAAGGAATTTAGCTGACGTTAGTCAATTTAGTTCGCAACGCGAATTTAGCTCACAAAGAAAAACACACAGATCTCTCTGTGTGTTTTCTTTGTGTTGGCGCCTTCCTATTTTCCCGGGCAGCTGCCCGCCAAGTATCTTCGGCGCAAGTGAGCTTAACTTCCGTGTTCGGGATGGGAACGGGTGGACCCTCACCGCAATCACCACCAACTCATATTCGGTTGTGACTTTCAAATCACACCCTAAAAACTGAACAAAGGAAAATGTTAGCAAACATCAGAGGAACGAAAAAGGTCAAGCCCTCGGTCTATTA
>JAZUAU010000001.1:0-1500 GCA_045638145.1 Acutalibacteraceae bacterium | reverse complement strand
ATTAAACTTTGGACATGAAAATTCCACCTGAGCAATTTTGCTCAGGGGGTTGCTTTTTGCTTATTTTGGTTCTATAATAAATGTTGGGGTCAGGTGGTGAACCTGGCCCCAATTTTGAAATTTAAGCAAAAAAATAGTTGAGCATAGAGAAGAAATCCCTTAAAATAAAAAGTACCACCAATCTACCTAAAGGAGGGTTCCCTATGCTCACTCAAGATTATACAACACAATTGCTCGATTTGGAAGAGGTAATTATCAAAAAGGTTGAAAAAGATGAAGAATCTCTTTGCATCCATATTGAGTTGCCGAGAAAAGAACATTGCTGTCCGAAGTGTAACACAGCAACAACGTACATCCATGACTATCGTTATCAGCAGATCAAAGACATTCCCTTTGGACGTAGAACAACGCTCCTGTTCAAGAAACGTCGTTATTGCTGTCCGTGCTGTGGAAAACGCTTTTACGAAGACAATTCTTTTTTAGGCAGGTACCGCCGCGCAACGAAAAGGATGATACAAGATATCATTGACAGCTTCCAAAAGCTCACACCTGCAAGTGAAATCGCAGCGCGTTATAACATTTCTACAACAACCGTACTGCGCTACTTTGACAGCGTGAATTACGGTCGTTCGGCTTTACCCGAGGTTCTTTCCATCGATGAATTTAAGGGCAACGCTGAAGGCGAGAAATACCAAACAATTCTCACAAACCCGAAAGATAATAAGGTTCTTGATATTTTGCCAAATCGTTTCGAAAACGACCTCATTCAATACTTCAAAGGCTGCTCTGACCGAGAGAAAGTAAACTATTTCGTTACAGATATGAATCCGCATTTTCGTAATGTTGCAAGGATTTGCTTTCCGAAAGCGAAGATCATAGCAGATAAATTCCATGTGATACGGCAAGCTGTATGGGCAATGGAACGGGTGAGAAAGAACGAGCAAAAGCGGTTGTCGGATCGGTTTAGAAAGTATTTTAAGCGGTCAAAGTATCTGCTAAACAAGAAGATCGAAAAGCTGAAGGACGAGGAAAAAGACAGCCTTGCTTTGATGTTGGAGATATCGCCCAAATTGGCTGAGGCGTACCGATTGAAGAATGAGTTTATAAAGATCCTGCGGTGCAATACATCGCAGATCGGAAAGCCTTTGTTGATTGCGTGGCTGTACTCGGTAGAAACAGTGGAGCTGCCGGAGTTCAGCGATTGTGTGAGGGCTTGTCGGAATTGGTTTACGGAGATATTAAACTCGATGGATTATCCATGGACGAATGGCTTTACGGAAGGCTACAATAATAAAACGAAGGTACTGAAACGGGTTTGTTTTGGTGTGCGCAATTTCAGAAGATTTAGAAACAGAATCCTGCATTGTGCAAACTAAAACCGGTGCCGAGGCGAACCTCGGCACCAGTCTAAATTTATTTTGCGTTTTCTATACCCCAACTATTGACAGAGAGCCAAAATAGTTGAGCATAGAGAAGAAATCCCTTAAAATAAAAAGTACC